>CAYXVN010000017.1:0-25542 GCA_964468565.1 uncultured Oscillospiraceae bacterium
CGGCTGCCGTATCGTGGCGCAGGAAACCGACCGGGACCACATCCACCTTCTGGTAGACTGTCCGCCCTGTCTCAGCGTGTCCGGTCCGGTCAGTCGTCTGAAGCAGCAGACGACATTCCGGCTCTGGAAGGAGTACCCGCTTACCTGAAGCGTTTCTGCTGGGGAAGGAGAATTCTCTGGTCTGAAGGGTATTTCGCCTGCAGCACCGGAGATGCGTCTGCCGAGACGATAGCACACTACATTGAAAACCAGGGGTGATAGTCATCACCATCAGAGCGGACATGCAGGCCGGTGCGGCTTATCCCCACACCGTAAAGGTGTGGGGCTTTGCCGCACAATTCCAGGTTATCCGTCATATTCCTCTCAGAAGCGGTTCGCCGCCCTTCCGGCCCCCCGGGGGAGCAGTGACAGCACCGGGTCTCCCGCTCCCGGGAGCATCCCCGGGGCACAAAATCCCCCTCACCTCCCCGGGGCCTTTGCCGGGGCCTGGGGAGCCGTGAGGTTTGCCGCTCCGGGGATGGGCACCTCCGCCGGCAGGTTGACATCTCCTGCGGGGCGGAGTATGATGGCACCGGATTGGGCCGGCCTCCCCGCCGGCCCCGGGAGGAATCACCATGTCGAAGGTTCGTACTTTTGTGAAGCGGGAGCCGGTCCTGCTCATCGCCGCCCTGGCCGCCCTGATCAGCTGTATTCTGGTGCCCCCGGACCGGGAGTATCTCAGCTACGTCGATTTCCGCACCCTGGCCCTGCTCTACTCCCTGATGACGGTGGTGGCAGGACTGCGGGGCGCCGGGGTCTTCTCCGTCCTGGCCCACGAACTGTGTCTCCGGGCGAAGACCGCCCGCTCCATGGGGATGATTCTCGTCTGCCTGTGCTTTTTCACCTCCATGCTCATCACCAACGACGTGGCTCTGCTCACCTTCGTCCCCTTCACCGTGGTGGTGCTGGGTCTGGCGGACCGCCGGCAGGAGCTGATCCGCATCGTGGTGCTGCAGACTGTGGCCGCCAATCTGGGCAGCATGCTCACCCCGGTGGGCAATCCCCAGAACCTGTATCTGTTCACCTACTACCACCTGAGCCTGGGAGACTTTCTCTCCGCCACCGCTCCCCTGTGGGTGCTCTCCCTGGTGCTGGTGACGGCAGCCTGTTTTTCTCTGCCCGCTGCCGGATTCTCCGCCTTTCTGGGGGAGAGGCCGGACCTCTCCCGCCGGCTGCTGGTCCTATACCTGTGCCTCTTCGGAGTCTGCCTGCTCACCGTGGTGCGGATTCTGCCCTGGCCCATCATGCTGATTCTCGTCATCGCCGTCCTGCTGGTCGCGGACCGCACCGTGCTCTTCCAGGCGGACTTCACCCTGCTGCTCACCTTTGTGGCCTTCTTCATCTTTTCCGGGAACCTGGCCCGCATTGAGGTGGTCCGCCGCACGCTGGAGAATCTTCTGGCCGGACGGGAATACCTGGTCTCCCTGGCTGCCAGCCAGGTGATCAGCAACGTCCCCGCCGCTCTGCTGCTGTCCGGCTTCACCACTCAGGCCAGGGCCCTGCTCCAGGGGGTGAACGCAGGGGGGCTGGGCACTCCCATCGCCAGCCTGGCCAGCCTCATCAGCCTCAGGCTCTACTCCCAGGCGGACGATGCCCGTCCCGGGAAGTTTCTGCTGGAGTTCACGGTGATCAATGTCCTGTTTCTGGGGATTCTCTCTGCCCTGGTTCTGCTGCTCTGAGACCCGGCACCTGCTGGCTGAACTGCACCCTGTCGCCCAGGGCCCCGCCGTCAACCTCCGGAGGATGCCTTCGCCGCTCCCTGGGGACCCCCTGTGGAAATCCGTTTCCGGGTGGGCTGCACCTCCGGGGTACCCTGCCTGACGGCGGAGTCATCTTCTCCTGCAGAGGCGGCATGCCCATGGGGAGAGAGCCCCTCCCCCGCGCTGCTCCTGCTCCGGGTTCTGCCGCCATCTCTCCCCGGCCGGGTTTCCCCGCAGTCCGGGGGAATTCTTCACACCCGGGGCTCCTGCTCCCCCCTCCCCCGGAACGTCCCCCGCCGGGCTGGGGCGGTTGTGGGGAGACAGTATTCTCAAAGCTGCCTATATGAGATTCTTTCAGGCTCTCTGTCCCTCCGGCAGGGCCGGTCCTGGATCCGCCCGCCCCCGGCGGGGCGGTCCGCTCTGTCCTGCCCCTTCCCTCCGGGAGAGATCCCCCTGACTCCCGGCGGATCTGAAACTCCGGAGGGGTGACGTGCCGGCATTCCCCTCAGTCCGACTCCAGTCTGGCACCGGTCACCACGTCACCCTCCAGATAGACATACAGGTACTCCGGTCCCCCGGTGGCGCTGCTGCCGCCCACGGGGTAGACCAGCATGGGAATCCGCCTTCCGGTTGCCCCGTCTTCGGCACACTGCTCCCCCTCCTGGTCCGGTCCCAGAAGTTCCTCCACCTCCAGACGGGTCATGCCCTCCAGATGATTGTACTCCTCCAGCAGGCTCTCCACCAGATTGCCCCGCCGGTCCTGTCCCTCCTCCATCCATCTCTCCCGGGTGAACTGCTGCTGCCCTTCTCCAATGGCCAGAAAACTCATCAGGGCAAGCAGGAGAACCGGAACGGTCTTCAGAAGTTTCACAGCACGTACACCTCTTTCCGGGAATTTCCCCCCGGGACGGTGGCCGGGAGGTCCCCCGCCCCACCGTCCCTGCCATGGGGACTCATTCCAGAAGACGAAAAAAGGGAGACAATGTTCCCGCACTGCCCTGCAGACAATCTGCCTGGGGGCCTCCGGAACACCCGGGAGGCGCATTCTGCCGGGCAGGACACTGTGTCTCCGCCTCTCCAGGTGGACTCCAAGAAGGAATCCTACTCCCGCAGCAGGGCCCCGTAGCGGCTGGTGTTCTTCCTGCGCTCCTTCCAGTCCGGCATCAGAGCCGTCATGGCCCCGTAGAAGCCCGCTCCGTGGTCGTGGTAAAGGAAGTGGACCAGTTCGTGCAGCGCCACATAATCCTGCATCCACACCGGACAGCGGGCCAGAGCCGTGTTCAGGGTGATGTAGCCCTGCCCCCAGTGGCAGTTACCCCACTGGCTTTTCATGGCCCTCAGCTTCAGCTCCGGGCGGGCCACCCCCAGGACACATACCAGGGGGTAGACCCGGTCCACCGCCTCCTGGAGCACGCGCCGGCACTCCTCCCGGGGCGGAAGGGGCGGAAGCTGGGACAGGGGGATCACCGCCTCCCGGGCGGCCAGATGGGAGGCAATCCAGCGGGCGTGCTCCTCCACCATCCGGTCCGCCCGCTGCAGCGAGGTCCCCACGGGAACGGAGAGAACCAGGCTCCCGTCCCGCCCGATGCGCAGATTCAGATTGCGCACCCGCTTGCAGATCAGGGTATAGGAGAAGGTTCCCCAGGGAGTTTCCACCTGGCGCTGCTGTCCTTCACTCTGATTCACCACCGGTTGACCACCTTTTCTGCAAAGCCTGTGAGGTCCTCCACCTGCAGACGGGTACCGTCATCCAGCACCAGCGTTCCGGAGAACCGGCCGAAGACCTGATGCTGGTCGGTGCGCACCGCCTTCACGTCCAGCAGGGCGCTGCGGTCCAGGATGGGAACAAAGTCCAGATCCACCCGCTCTGCGTCATCCGTGATGCGCCAGGGGGACAGCCACCGCTCCCGGCCCGGCTCTCCCGGGATGTGAAACTTCACATGGGAGAGCTTGTGGATTTTTCCGCCGTACACAATGGCGTTCTCCGTGGCCGCGTGGGCCTCGCCGAAACCGTAACCCAGGTTGAAGCCCAGGGGCACTCCCCGGTACAGCCCGGAGGCGGAGGACCAGTACCAGAGACACCTGGCCGGCCAGACCCCCCGCCCCCAGTCCAGGGTGCCGAAGGAATCCCGGGGGGAGAAGGAGAAGGTGCGCTCTCCCAGGGTCACCTCCCCCTCTGCCCGCATGCAGTTGATCTTGCGGTTTAAGTAAAACTGCCCCGGCCGGGAGAAGGGCGTAGCGATGTTCATGGACTCCTCCGGCTCATCCCCCAGGACAACGCTCCCCTCCAGGGTCTCACCGTTTCGAAATTTCTCCATGGTGAACACCAGCTGCCGGGCCGGCTTTCCGTCCCGGACCAAATGATAGAAGGTCATGGCGTAGCCCCGGCCGGACACCGCCACCACGCCGTCCTCCGAGGAGCAGGGCAGTCCCGTACGTCCCAGGGGCAGGGCCCGCAGAGGAGTCCTGGTGGTCTCCTCTCTGCCCTCCAGATCGATCCAGGACAGGGAGTCCAGACCCACATAGCCGTTGTCCGATACCGTCAGGGCCAGGGCAAAGCGGTCATTGGCCACCAGATAGTAGTCCCACTCCTTGCGCCGGATGAGAGGGGCCTTCACCGCCTGCCGGTCGTAGATCATCCAGGGCCTCCGGGCCCAGCCGGGCTCGGCCACATTCCCCTGTCCGTCCAGCAGAGGAACAGAGTGCAGAATCTCATGCTGCCACACCGGGCATCCCCCCCTTGTCTGCCTATTATACCGTATCCGCCCGGTCAGGGCAAACCCGAATTTCCTCCGGGCCGGCTGCGGCACGGAAATCCGGCCTCTGCCCTCCGCCCTGCCCCAGGGGCGGGGACGGCTCCCCCCTCCCGGGGACCTCTTCAGGGAGCTGCGGGGGAAAAACAGGGATTGGCAGGAGATATGCCTCAGGTGTATAATGAAGCTTCACAAAGGAGAGGAGAGAGCACCATGAGCCTGTTTCAGAAAGAAATCGAACCCCGCTGCGTCTACTGCGCCCGGGGCAGGGACCTGGGAGAAGACCGGATCGGCTGCCCCAGGAAGGGCGTCATGTCCGCCGGGGACTCCTGCCGCGCCTTCCGCTACGACCCCCTGAAGCGGGTTCCGCCCCGGCCGGCAAAGCTCTCCCTGGGCAGCCTCACCGATGAGGACTTCACCCTCTGAGCCCCCGGGGCCGGATCTGCCCCCCTCCCGGCACCCCGGCACCCCCAGGGCCTCCGGGGACATGGGGCCGGTGTGTTGTGCACCCCGGTCCCCCGGCAGGGGAACCGGCACACCGGAAGGCCCCTGGAAAAACCTCCGTCAAAAAGGACTGCGAAACCCCGTACCGGGTCCCGCAGTCCTTTTTTCTGCTCCGGGTCCTCCCTCTCCCGGCATCTCAGTCCGGGCACAGGAACACCGCGCAGCCCATGTCGTAGCGCATCACAGGAATTCCGAAACAGGAATCCTCCACTCCTGTCGCCTCTCCCCCCTGGACGGCCTCCGCCGCCCGGCGCAGCCTGGGGATCAGGTCCGGCTTCACGGGAATGCTCCCGTGGCAGGGCCAGACCACATCGAAGCGGTCCATCCGCCTCTCCAGTTTCTCCAGGCTGAACTGGAAGGAGTGCATCTCCCGCTGAATCCCGAAGAGAAAGATGCGCCCGTCCTGTACGGTATCTCCGCTGAGCAGGGCCCGGTTCCGCCGGTCCAGGACAGCGATGCTTCCCGGGGTGTGTCCCGGAATGGACCAGATCTCCAGTGGCCGGTCCCCCAGATCCACAACATCCCCCTCCTCCACCGGCCGGAACTCCCCCGCTGCGCCCTGGGTATGATACAGGTTGGTGGACTCCGCCGCATTCATGTAAAACCAGGGGAACCCCCCGATGCCGGAAATATGGTCCCGGTCTGCGTGGGTCAGCAGCAGTTCCACCGGCACATCCACCATCTGCCGGGCCAGATCCCCGGCGTTGGGACTGGACATGCCGCTGTCGATGAGCAGGGCCCGCCTGCTTCCGGCCAGCAGGAAAAAGCGCACGTCCCCCTCTTCCTCAAAGTACCAGGTATTGTCCGCCAGACGCTGCGGTTTCATGGCATGGCTCCTTTCCCTCTCACCCCGGCCCCCCGGTCCGGGGCATCTTCAGATTCCTTTTCTCTCCCTGCCCCGAAGGCAGGGACGCAGCCCTGGACCCCGCCCCCGGAGGGGCGGATCCGGTCTTCCCGGAAGAGAGGGGGCCCGGCCACGGGGGCAGGTCTCACAGTGCCCCCCGCCGGGGGCCATCCCCCTCTCTGCCGGGGATCCACCTCCAGGGTGACCCCGCCCGGGGATCCCCGGCCGGAGGGGATGTCAGAGCTCGCAGGGGGCAGAGGTGTTAAAAAACCAGAGCACCCTGCGTTTCACTGCCCGCCCGAGGATCTTTGACAGGGCATCGCTGTAGATATCCAGCTGATAGCGGTAGTGCTCCGCCCGGGCGGCCTCCTCCCCGCTGGAGATGCGGTCGCTCTTGAAGTCAATGACGGTGACACCCTGTTCATCTCCGAACCAGGCGTCCACCACCCCCTGCAGCAGGATCTCCTCCTCCTCATCCGCCCCCTGGTAATACCGGGAGGCGGGCACCAGGAGGGAAAACTTGAACTCCCGGCTGCACTCCTTGGCCTGGCACATCTCCCGGCCCAGGGGGCTGAGGAAGAAGTCCGAGAGCATTTTCGGGTTGACCGCCCGGACCTGCAGCGGCGTCAGGTACTTCTCCTCCTCCAGCCGCTTCAGAACCCTGCGGATCCCCGCCACGCTGTGGTCGGCGTCCATGGGGATGTACTGCATGGCCTGGTGCAGGGCGATGCCCCGCTGGGCCGGGCTGAGTCCGCTGGTCTCCGCCACGAAGTCGGGGCGCATGATGGGAACCTCCCGCTCCGGCTCCTCCCCTACGGGAACCGCCTCCTCCGCCGCCTCCATGTCCGGCAGCCGCCCCTTCAGCTGGGTTGCGGTGACCTTGGAGGGGATCATGGTGGACCGGCTGTGGGGATAGGTCCAGGAGAGCTTCTCCGCCAGGGCCCCGGCATCCTCCTCTCCCTCCCGGATCAGGTCCGCAAAGCGGCCCTCCCCGGAGGGCCGGGAGGGGTGGCGCAGGGAGGTGCCGTCAACCAGGCGGATGTCCCAGGCCGGGCCCAGGCCGGTGGCCTGGGGGACCTGGTCCAGCCAGCTGCCCAGCGGCAGCTGCCTGACCTCCGGCCGGGTCAGCAGGTGGAGCAGTACCCACTGCCCCACGCTGGACTGCATGGCCAGGACCTGGGGGGAGAGGGGGCAGGATGCGGACTGACCCAGCTTCTCCAGCTGGTTCTCCACGGTCAGGGTCATGGTGAGGATCAGCTTCTCCTGGGCCCGGGTCATGGCCACGTAGAGAAGCCGCATCTCCTCCGCCATCATCTCCCGGCTCAGCTGCCGCATCACCGCCTTGCGGGCCAGGGTGTCATACTCCACCATGTGCTCCATGTCCAGACCCACAGGCCCCACCCCCAGCCGGGGATGGAAGAGCACCGGCTGCTTCATGTCCTCCGTGTTGAACTGCTTCATGAGTCCGCACACCAGCACCACCGGCTTCTCCAGACCCTTGGAGCGGTGAATGGAGAGGATGCTGACCCCGCCGCTCTCCTTGGGGGCGGAGGGGGTGACAATCTCCCGGCCCGCCTCCCGCAGCCGCTCCAGCCGCAGCAGAAAGGGAAAGAGGGTCCGGCAGCCGGCGTCCTCCAGCTGTCCCGCCAGGGCGTACAGCTCCAGCAGGTTCTCCTGCCGCTCCCGTCCCTTCCGGCGGCCCGCCTCCCCCTCCCGGGCGTCCATGGCGCCGAAGATGCCCAGAAGGTTGGTCTTCTCGTAGACGTACCAGATGAGCTGCCGGCAGGTCCGGTCCACCGCTCCGAAGCGCAGCTCCTCCAGCTGAGCCAGGAAAGCGCGGCAGTCCTCCCCGTCCTCCTCCCCGGCGGCCCGCACCAGGGCGGTGTAGAAATCCTGCCCCCGGGCGCCGGAGCGCAGCTGGGCCAGGCGGTCGGCGGAAAAGCCGAAGACCGGGGAGCGCATGGCGGCAATGAGGGCCACATCCTGATGGGGGTTGTCCACGATCTGGAGAATGGCCAGGGCCACGTTCACTTCCGTGGTCTCAAAGATGCTGCCTCCCCCCTCCGCCGCCCAGGGAATTCCCTCCTCCTCCAGAGCCCGGCGGTAGAAGCGCTGCACCCGGCCGGGGCTGCGCAGGAGGATCATGATGTCCGAGGGGCGCAGCTCCCGCCGCTGCTCTCCGCTGCCGATGAGCATGCCGCTGTCCAGCAGCTCCCGGATCCGGCGGGCGGCAAAGCGGGCCTCCAGCTCGTAGCGGTCCTCCTTCTCCTCCTCTTCCTCCCCCTCCTCTCCTCTCTCCTTTCCCCCCTTCAGGAAGGACAGATCCAGAAGATCCGCCTCCAGGGCATAGTCCCTCCCCTCCGGGAAGGATGCCCCGGGCACCAGGGCCTGGTCCTCCGTGTAGTCCACTTCCCCCAGTTCCTCGCTCATGATGCTGCGGAAGAGGTCGTTGCACCCCTCCAGCACCTCCCGGCGGGAGCGGAAGTTGCGGGACAGGATCCTGCGCCGGGGCTGGCCGTCCAGGGCCTGTTCCCCGGGGACATAGCGGCGGTACTTGTCCAGAAAGATGGTGGGATCCGCCAGGCGGAACCGGTAGATGGACTGCTTCACGTCCCCCACCTGGAAGAGCTGACGGCCGGAGTCCGAGATGGCCTGGAAAATGGCATTCTGCACCTGGTTGGTGTACTGGTACTCGTCGACCAGCACCTCGGCGAAGCGGCCCTGCCAGAGGATGGCCACATCGCTGGGATTTCCCTCCTCGTCCAGCAGCACCTTCAGGGCCAGATGCTCCAGGTCCGAGAAGTCCACCACGTTCTTCCTGCGCTTGGCGGCGGAGAAGGCCCGCTGAAAGTCCCGGACCAGCTCCATGAGGGCCTTCACCACCGGAGTGGAGAGGGACATGTCCATCAGCAGGGTGCGGCTGTCCGCCTCCATGGACCGGGCCACCTGCTCCAGAATCTTCGTACACCGGTCCCTGGTGTTCTTCACCCGCTTCTTGTCCGCCTCGCTGCGCAGCTCCTCCGCCTCGCTGACGGGCGTTTTGCGGCGGGACTTTGTCCCGGCCCGGGGAAACTTCAGGGGGAGGCGGCGGTACACCTCATCCCAGGTGCGCTGCTGCAGCAGCTCCTCCAGCCGCCGGATGCCCTCCGAAAGGGTGGGGACGTAGTTCAGGGCAAGCAGCTCATCCCCCTCCGCCAGCTTACGGGCCTCCACCAGCTGCTGCCGGCACCAGCGGCACCGGTCCAGCACATCCTGGAGAAGCAGGGCGCCCCAGGCCGTCTCAGACAGGTCCTGCACCTCCCCCAGCTCCCAGGCCTCCTCCTGCTCCCGCAGCCAGCGCTCCGGGTCCGGATGGCTCTGGATGTGGCGGAAGATGTCCAGCACGATGCGCCCCAGGCGGCTGTCGTCCCGCTGGGGGGACAGGGTATCCACCAGCCGGGCAAAGGGGTCGTCCTCCTGCAGCCCCTGGTAGCGGCTGTCCAGCAGCTCCTCCAGGGTGCTGGCCATCAGCACCTGGGCCTCCCCCTCGTCACACAGGCGGAAGTCCGGATCCAGATTCACCAGGTGCCCGCTCTCCCGCAGCACGGCGGCGCAGAAGGCGTGGATTGTGGAAATCTGCGCCTCATAGACCAGGGCGGCCTGGCGGCGCAGGTGGGTGTTGCCGGGCTCCAGGGCCAGGCGGGCAGACAGCTCCTGGGCAATGCGGGTGCGCAGTTCCGCCGCAGCCGCCCGGGTATAGGTGATGACGAGAAAGCGGTCGATGTCCAGGTTCTCCCTGGTCACCCGGTCCAGCAGCCGCTCCACCAGCACCCGGGTCTTGCCGGAGCCTGCCGCAGCGGACACCAGCAGCTCTCCGCCCCGGTCCTCCACGATGCGGCGCTGTTCCTCCGTCAGGGGAAAAGGCATGCGGATTCCTCCTTCCTGGTATGGGTCCTACTCCCGCAGCACGCTGAGAAAGCGCTCGATGCGGATGCCCTTGTTCTTCTCCAGCTCGTCCTGCTCCAGGAAGATGAGCCGTTCCACCATGTCCATGGCCCGCTTCACCGCCCGCTGCAGAGGCTTTCCCTCCAGCAGCTCCCCCACCAGAATGGCGGAGAACATGTCCCCGGTACCGGGGAAGTGGACCCGGATGAAGCGGTAGGGGATGGTGAAGTACTCCTGCCGGCTGCGGTCATAGCCCCACACCACATGGCCCCCGGTTTCCCTGGAGATGCCGCTGGTGATCACCACATTCCGGGGGCCGAAGGCCAGCAGGGCGTCCACGATCTCCCGGGCCTGGGAGAGGGTGAGGGACTCCTCCCCCACCTGGAGGCCGGTGAGCATCTCCGCCTCGGTGAGGTTGGGCACGATCACATCCGCCACCCCCAGCAGGCGGCGCATGTTCTCCACCGTCTCCTGGGTCACCCCGTTGTAGAGCTTGCCGTCGTCCCCCATGATGGGATCGGTCATCACCAGCAGCCCGTCTTTCTTCTGGCTGGCGATGAATTTCCGGATGATCTGGACCTGGGCGGCGGAGGCCAGAAAGCCGGTGGTGATGCAGTCGAACTGAAAGTTCAGCTGCTTCCACTTCTCAATGGCCTTCTCCATGTAGTCGGTGGTATCCAGAATGGTGAAGATGCCGTAGTCCAGGGTGTTGGAGACCAGGGCGGTGGGAAGGTTGTACACCGAGTGCCCGTAGTTGGAGAGAATGGGCAGCATGGCGGCCAGGGCCACCTTGCCGTAGCCGGGCATGTCGTTGATGATGAGAATGTTCTTTTTTACGGTTTCCATCAGATTATGAGTTCCTTTCGCAAGCGGTGTTCCGGCGGGAGGGCCGGCCCGCCTCAGAGGCTGCCGGTGAGAAATGCCAGCACCGTTTCATTGAAGCGCGGCGCGTTGCGCCGGGCCACAAAGTGGTCCCCGGGCAGAATCTCCAGCCGGCTTCCGGGAATGGAGGCGGCAATCAGGCGGGTGTGCTCCTCCCGGATCATGTCCTTTTCCCCGGCCACCACCAGCACCGGCATGGTGAGGGCCCTCAGGGCGGCGGGGTCAATCCGGGGCTGGGTCACCATCAGGTCCAGCAGCTCCCACTCCCGCCTCTGCTCCTCCGAGAGGGCGGGAAGGGCCCCCAGTTCCCGCCAGCGCCGGACAAAACCGGTCAGCACTTCGTCTTTCAACCCCTCGGGATTCAGGTTGGCGCCGTTCAGCACCAGGCGGTCCAGGTACCCGGGGTACTTCAGGGCGAAGAGGATGGCGATGTTCCCCCCGTCCGAAAACCCCAGCAGGTGGCAGCGGGAGATGCCCCGCTGATCCAGAAAATCCCGGAGATCCTCCGCAAACTGCTCCAGGGTGAAGGGGGCCGTCCCCCGGGGGGAGCGGCCGTGGCCCCGGGTCTCCACCGCCAGCACCCGGAACCGGCGGGCAAAGGGCTCCATCTGCCGCTTGAAATAAGTGTGGTCCTCTCCGTTTCCGTGGAGCAGCACCAGGGGAAAGCCCTCTCCCTGCTCCACCCAGCTGAGGGAAATGTCCACGGGAAATCCTCCTCTCTCACAGACCGGTGGCCGCCAGGGGCAGCACGTTGATCACCGGTTCCTCATAGGGATGGGCCGCCTTCACGGCGGCCAGGGTCTGCTCCAGGCACTCCTCCCGGCAGCACACCTCGATCTTCACTTCCTCCTCCCGGCTGAGCACACCCGGGGTTCCCTCCCAGGGGCTGGCCCCCTCCAGAGGCCGCCAGCAGCTGTGCACCCGGCTCCAGGAGAGGCAGCGGTCGTAGCGGCCCAGGTGGCCGGCGTCCGCCTCCCACAGGGCCTGGCGGACCGGCTCAAAATGGCTCTCCGGGACGAAAATCTCCAGCTTAAAGGTCATGGTCAAGCTCCTCCTCCAGGATGGCCCAGAACTCCTCGGGTGTGACCTTGTGCAGCCAGCGTCTGCAGTCTCCCCCCCGCCTTTCCTCAAAGTGGCAGGCGGGGGCGTAGTCGCAGTAGCGGCAGGCGTTGGAGTCCGGCCCCCGCCAGAAGGGGTCCGCCGCAATGTTGCCGGCGGCCATCTCCCGGCAGATCTCCCTCAGGACCCGCTGAATGTGGGCCCCCAGTCTGCCCAGCTGCTGAGCGGAGACCAGGGCGCTGCCGGAGACGGAGCCGTCCTTCTTCGCCTTCAGGGGCAGGAAGCGGTAGTCGCCCCCCTCCCGGGCCTCCATGGCCTCCAGCACCTCAGGGTCGTTCAGCACCAGCCCGCTGCGGCGCAGCTTCTTATCCACCTCTTTCCGGCGATCCTCCTCGTTCATTCCGTGTTTCCCCGAGACGATGATCTCCCGGGCGGGGGTGTAGAGCACCCCCGCCAGCTCGATGGGCTTTCCGTAGAGCATCTGCCCCCCGTCCTTCAGGGTGAACAGGTACAGCAGCATCTGCAGGCCCAGGCCGTTGAGCACATCCGTAAAGTCAAAGCTCTTGTGCCCCGTCTTGTAGTCCGCCACCCGCAGGTACAGCTTTCCCTCCTTCTCCCAGCCGTCCACCCGGTCCACAAAGCCGGTGATGGCAATGGTGACCCCGTCCACCGTGAACTTCACCGGGGGCAGTTTCCCGTCCCTGGCAAAGCCCAGTTCGAAGGCAAGGGGCTGAAAGCTGGAGTGGGCCAGCTCCTCCACCGTGTTGTCCACCACGGCGTGGACCGAGCGCATCAGACGGCGGAACAGGTAGCAGAAGCGCTCACTCTGGTCCTCCAGCCCTCCCAGCTCCTCAGCTACGTACTGCTCCACCGCCGCCTCCGTCACCTTGTGGACGGCGTCCCGGCGCTCCCCGGTCCACTCCTCCGGCAGCATGGAACATACCGGGTCCGGCAGCACATGCTCCAGCACGTAATGGACAAAGGTCCCGTACTCCGGGGCGGAGAAGGCCGCCGGCTGGCGGGGCCTGGCATCCAGACCGTAGCGCATGAAGTAGGAGAAGTGGCAGGACCTGAACTTGTCCATGCGGGAGGCGGACATGGGGATCTCCTGCCTGTACAGGGTGTCCACCGCCTGACGGGAGAGACTGCCCCGCTCCCACCCCGCCGCGCTCTCCAGCAGCCGGGCCCGGTCCGCGTACCGGGGAATGCGCTCCAGGGCACTGCGGGCCAGGGGGTTGTGTCCCGCCTGCTCCAGGGCGGGCAGAGGGGCCTCCAGGCGGAAGTCCTCCCCCGGATCCTGCTCCCGCCGGGTGATCCCCTCCCCGAAGAGCAGATTGAGCCGCTCCACCAGAAAGCAGGGGCGGTGCTCCTCTCCTCCCGGTCCGTGGGAGGCCCAGGTGACCATCAGCTTCTCCGTGGGCTGGGTGCAGGTCAGGTAGGCGGTGGTCATCTCCCGGTAGAGCAGATCCCGGGAGGTGTTGCCCAGCTGCAGCCCCATGGATGCCAGCAGGGAGCGGTCATCGTCCGAGAGCAGACCGGGGCTCTTTCCCGCCTGGGGAATGGAGGCGTCATCCGCCCCCAGCAGAAACAGCACCCTGACCCGGTGCCCCGTCTGCCGGGTGGTCTCCCCCGCCGTCACCCGGTCCAGGGAGACGGGAATGGTGCCCACGTCGTACTGGGAGAGCACCAGGCGGAACAGCTGGGCAAACTCGTCCAGCTCCATGGGGGTGTCCCCCAGCAGAGCGGCGCACTGCTCCAGACCCCCGCAGAGGATCTCCCACAGCTGCCGGTACTCCTCCGCCAGGGCGGGATCCCCCCGCCGCCTCAGCTCCCTCACCCGGTCCGCCAGCCGCTGCGGCAGCCCGATGGTCTCCAGGAAGGTGTACAGAGCCTTGGCCTGGCCCCTGCCCGTCTTCCTGGGATTGCGCACCAGCCGCTCCAGGGGGGCTGCCACCTGCCGGCGCAGGGTGTCCAGCCGGGCCACCAGGGCCCTGTCCTCCTCCTCCCAGGGCAGGCCGTAGCCCTCCGGGTGCCAGGCCCAGGCCCGGCGCTGGGTCCACTGCCGGCCGTGGATGTTCCACTTGAGCACATAGTTCTCCAGCATGTCCCGCTCCTCCTGGGCCAGATCCGTCAGGCCGGTCTTCAGATAGCGGAACATGTCCTCATAGCCGTAGCCCCCCGCCGCCGCATCCAGGGCGGAGGTGACCAGGGCCAGCACCGGCTTTTCCAGGATGTCCGACATGGCAGAGGAGAACACCGGCACCCCGTAGCGGGGAAAGACGGACTCCACCAGGTCCCGGTAGGTGCTGTAGCTGCGGGCCACCACCCCGATGTCCCGGAAGCGGTAGCCCTCCTCCCGCACCAGGCGGAGAATGCGGGCGGCGGTCCACTCCACCTCGGAGCGCACCGTGTCCGCGGCAAAGACCTCCACGTCCTCCGTCACCAGGGTGCGCCGGGGAAGTCCGTTGCGGAAGAGCTCCGCCTCAATCAGCTTCAGGGCCTCCCCGGTGCCGGGGTGCTCCTCCGGCATCTGCTCCACCCGGACGGCAATTCCCGCCTCCCCCGCCAGCCGCAGCAGCTGGGCGCCGGTGCGGCGGGCCGGAGAGAAGATGCCGGTGCCGTTCTGGTCCTCCTCCAGGTGGTCACAGGTAAGGGTGACCGTCACATGCTCCCCCTGGCGCAGAAGCTCCTGCAGCACCAGGGCCTGCTGGGGAGTGAAGTCGGTAAAGCCGTCCAGCCAGAAGTCCTTTCCCCTCCCCCAGGGGCAGTGCTTCAGCTTCTCCGCCGCCCGGGTCAGCCTGTCCCGGGGATCCAGAATCCCCTTTGCCGTCAGGGCCTCATAGGCACCGCACAGCACCCCCAGATCCTGCAGCCGGGCCCCCTCCGCTCCCCCGATCTCCCGGCCCGCCGCCAGGAGGGCCTCCGGGGGCACGCAGCAGCTCTTCAGCTCGTCCGCCGTGGCCAGCAGGGACTCCAGAAAGGCGGGACGCCGGGAGGGGCGGGCAAAGACCGTCAGGTTCCCCGCCGACTCCCGCACCGCGGTGTACATCAGCAGCAGACGTCCGCCGGCATCCAGCTCCTCCTCCCCCAGTCCCCCGGCCTCCTGGAACACCCGGCCGGCCAGGCGGCTGAAGGACAGCACCTCAGCGTGCAGGGAGGTCCGGTCCCCGCCCATATGGCACAGCTCCCGCTCCGCCTCATGGGACTGCTGTTCCGGCACCATCAGCACCTGGGGCCGCTCCTCCATGGCGGCGCACAGCCGCCTGAGCACCGTTGTGGTCTTGCCGGTTCCCGCCCGGCCCAGAAGCAGATTCAGCATGTCCGTCCCTCCCGGATTTTCGTCTGGCCCCTATCATACCACACCCGCCCCAGTTTGCAAAGCCATACCTTGTCCGGGGGGAGCCGGCCGGGCCCTGCCCGGGGACAGACCGGCATCTGGTACAAGGAGGCGGGGAGAGAGAACCGCATTTTCCGGCAGGATGACGAATTTGACCGGCCCCCTTGCATTTGCCGCCGCCCCGGCGTATACTGTCCCCCGGACAGCTGAAAACGATGTCTTCAGGGCGGGGTGAAATTCCCCACTGGCGGTAAAGTCCGCGACCCGCGCAGGCGGCTGACCCGGTGAAACTCCGGGACCAACGGTTACAGTCCGGATGGAAGAAGATGTGGTCAGAAATTCTGCCTGCACTCCTTTGTGCAGACACACACCTCCTGTTTGTTCTGGCTCCTGGAAGACATGCTCTTTCAGGTGTACCGGAATGAAAGGAGTCTTTTTTATGTCCGCCCCTGCCGCCGTCTCATCCTCCCGGGCCACCGGTTCCCGGCGCATCCGCACCATGGTCAGTCTGGCCATGCTCACCGCCATCGCCTACGTGGTGATGTGTCTGTCCAAGATGCTGCCCCAGGTGGCCGGCTTCCTCCAGTTTGACCTGAAGGACACCGTCATCTGCATCGGGGGATTCATCTTCGGCCCCCTGTCCGCCGCCGCCATCTCCCTGGTGGTGGCGCTCATCGAGATGGTCACCGTCAGCGACACCGGTCCCTGGGGTCTGCTGATGAACTTCCTGGCCACCGCCTCCTTCTGCTGCACCGCTTCCTTCATCTACAGGAAGAAACACACCATGTCCGGTGCCGTTCTGGGCCTGGTCAGCGGCACCGTGGCCCTGGGGGCCACCATGCTGCTGTGGAACTACCTGGCCACACCCATCTACATGCATCTGGAGCGCTCCGTGGTGGCCGGCATGCTGCTGCCCGTCTTCCTGCCCTTCAACCTGGTGAAGGGGGGACTCAATACCGCCGCCACCCTGCTGCTGTACAAGCCGGTGGTCACCGCCCTGCGCTCCGCCCGGCTGGTGCCCCCCTCCGAGAGCGGCCACAAAGCGGGGTTTCACCTGGGGTTTGCGGTCTTCTCCCTGGTGCTGCTGGTCACCTTCATCTTCCTGATGCTGGTGCTCTCCGGGGTGCTGTGAGCCGGCCGCTGTGGCCGTGAGGGGAATCTGAAACGGGAAAGGAGGTTCTGCTGCCATTATGAACCGGGAAAACCTGGACCGGATCTTCGGTCACTACATCGAAAAATTCGACTTCATCAACGATGCGGAACACGATGAAAACTTCAAGTGGCGCCTTGCCGCCGATTTCCCCACCCTGATGGACCCGGACGGGGAGCACTTCCTGGAGGGCATTCACGAAGCGGTGGTCCGCTCCCGGGATCTGGTGGACGGCTCCAGCCGCTACAGCTTCGCCTCCCTGGCCAAGTGTGCCGAGAAGGACGAAAAGGCGGTGCGGGACCTGTTCCGGGCCCTTTTCCGGGATGACGGGGGGGATCTGAAACTGCGCCAGAAGAAGATCGACGTCTTTCTGCGCAACGCCAACGCCCTCACCCGCCGCTACGTCTCCACCTACGCCATCTTCAAGAACGACCAGCGCACCGCCATGTGCTACCTGTTCCTCAACGACCCGGAGCACCACTACCTGCACAAGGCCCACGAGGTGCGGGCCTTCGCCCCCCGGGCCGGCTTCTTCGGGGACTTCGGCACCTACTCGGATTTCCGCATGGACATCTTCTACGACATGTGCGACCGGGTGGCCGCCTACCTCCCCCAGTGTGAGTCCCTCATGAAGGTTCACCGCTCCCGCTTCACGGATGGCCAGGGCAATCCGGTGCCCGGCATGCACCCGGATCTCAACTGCCACATTCTCCTGGCGGACATCATCCACGGCTGCCCCAAGGACCGGTACAACTTCATCGATGACGTTCCCCTGCCCCTCCACCCTGTGGAGATCATCCAGGCCCAGGAGGCCCACGACCGCATGACCCGGGCCAAAGCGGACCTGGATCTGGTGAAGGAGGCAAAGGCCTTCTACGCCGACCTGCTCCAGCCCGGTACCCGGGTGCGCAGCCGCCAGAACGGGGAGGGGGAGATCGTGAAGGTGGACCGGGTGGGCATCACCGTCCGCTTCCCCTCCGCAGGAAAGAAGGGGGAGGAGAGGAAGCTCACCTTCCTGACCCCCTCCTGCTTCGAGCTGGGTCTGCTCACCACAGACCTGCCCGGCTTCCAGGAGAAGGTGAAGAAATACCGCACTCCCCTGGACCGGGCCTCCCGCCGGGAGCGGGAGTACCGCTCCGCCTGCAAAGCCTTCCAGCCCTACGAGGGCCTTTCCCAGTGGTGCTTCTGAGATGCTCTCTCCCCCACTGTCCCTGCATGTGCTTCCAGGGCCTCCCGGCCAGCGGCCGGGAGGCCCTTTCTCTTTAGCCCCGGGATCCTTCCGGGGGAAATCTCTTGCCGGTTTCCCCTTTTTCCCCTATAATGGAATCACTCTGAAGGGGAGGTTTTTTCATTGGACTATCAGGCTGAATACCGCGCCAGACTGCGCACACCGGACGAAGCGGTTCAGATCGTCCGCAGCGGGGACTGGGTGGACTACATGTCCAACGTGTGTTTTCCCACCCTGCTGGACGCCGCCCTGGCCCGGCGCCGGGACGAGCTGCACGACGTGAAGATCCGGGGCAACCTGATCTTCGGTCCCATCCGGGCGGTGGAGTGCGACCCCCTGCGGGAGCACTTCGTGTACAACTCCTGGCACTGCTCCGCCTACGAGCGCAGCCTCTGCGACCGGGGGCTGTGCAACTACATCCCCATGATCTTCCGCAACCTGGTGCCCTACTACCGCCACTTTCTCACGGTTAACGTGGCCATGCTCTGCGTCACCCCCATGGACCGGCACGGGTACTTCAGCTTCTCCTGCGCCACCGGCATCGCCCGGGGCATTGTGGAGAAGGCGGACGTGGTGATCCTGGAGGTGAACGAGCACCTGCCCCGCATTCTGGGCGGCTTCGACGAGGTGGTGCACATCTCCGAGGTGGACTATGTGGTGGAGGGGGAGCATCCCCCCCTGCCGGAGTTTCCCATCGAGACCCCCACCCCGGAGGACATGAAGGTGGCCAGCCTCATTGTGCCCAGCATCCCCTCCGGCGCCACCCTCCAGCTGGGCATCGGGTCCATGCCCAACGTGGTGGGCTCCCTGCTGGCCGGGTCGGATCTGAAGGATCTGGGCATGCACACCGAGCTGTGCGGGGACGCCTATTTTGAGCTCTTCCGGGCGGGCAAGCTGACCAACGCACGCAAGAAGCTCCACCGGAACAAGGGCATCACCGGCATCGCCTTCGGCTCCCGGGACCTGTACTCCTGGCTGGATCAGAATCCCGGAGTCATCGCCGCCCCTCTGGAGTATGTGAACGCCCCGGAGACCATCGGGCAGCTGGACAACATGATCTCCATCAACAACTGCATCGCCGTGGACCTGTACGGCCAGGTCTGCGCCGAGAGCGCCGGCCTGCGCCACATCAGCGGCACCGGAGGCCAGCTGGACTACCTCACCGGGGCCTCCATGTCCCGGGGCGGAAAGGCCTTCATCTGCATGACCTCCACCTACACCGCCCGCAGCGGGGAGAGAAAGTCCCGCATCCTCCCCTACTTCACCGGCGACATCGTCACCGACCCCCGCAGCCAGACCTACTACCTGGTGACGGAGTACGGCATGGTCAATCTGGTGGGCCGCACCACCTGGGAGCGGGCGGAGCTGCTCATCTCCATCGCCCACCCCGACTTCCGGGACTGGCTCATCACCTGCGCCCAGCACCAGAAGATCTGGCGCCGCTCCAACCGGCGCTGAGGGGAGCTGCCCGTCAGATTACATAAAATCTGCGCACTGTCATCCGGAAGAGTTCAGCGCAATGACAGTGGACCCTCTCCCCGGAATCTGTTAAACTAATCTTGGAAAATTATGCATACCCGTACAGCAGGTCCGCCGGCCCTGCCGGCCCCTGCAAGTTCAAGACTGGAGGTTACTGTATGAAACAGGCAATCATGTTCGGCGCGGGCAACATTGGCCGGGGCTTCATCGGCCTTCTTCTCTCCCGGGCAGGCTTCCACGTGACGTTTGCAGACGTCATCGATCCCATTGTGGACGAGATCAACCACCGGGGCAGGTACATCGTCCATGTGGTGGACAGTGAGTGCACCGATGAGGTGGTCACCGACATCTCCGCCATCAGCTCCCTGGATCCCGCTCTGGTCCAGGAGATCACCCGCAGCCAGATCATCACCACCGCCGTGGGACTCACCATTCTGCCCCGCATCGCGCCCACCATTGCCGCCGGCATCAAGGCCCGCCGGGAGGCCGGCATCACCGACCCCATGCAGGTCATCGCCTGCGAGAACGCCATCCGGGGCACCTCCCAGCTGAAAAAGGCGGTGCTGGAGCATCTGGATGAGGCGGACAAGGCCTATGTGGAACAGTACGTGGGCTTCCCCGACTGTGAAGTGGACCGCATCGTGCCCCCCTTCCGCCGTGAGCCCGGCGCCCCTGACATGATCGATGTCACCGTGGAGCGCCACTTCGAGTGGACCGTGGAGATCCCCGGCATCCGGGGGGAGATGCCGGAAATTCCCGGCATGCACCTGGTGGAACAGCTGGATCCCTATCTGGAGCGCAAGCTCTTCGCCTTCAACGGCGCCCACGCCGTCACCGCCTATCTGGGGGAACTGAAGGGCATCACCACCCTGCGGGAGGCCATTGAGGACCCCGAAACCGAGCAGACTGTCATCGGGCTGCAGGAGGAGTGCTCCGCCATGCTGGTCCGCCGCCACGGCTTCCAGCCTGAGGACATGGCCCAGTACTGCCAGACCGCCCGCACCCGCTTCCGCAACCCCCATCTGAAGGACGAAAACGTCCGGGTGGGCCGGGAGCCCCTGCGCAAGCTGGCCCCCACCGACCGCCTGATCCGCCCCATGACCCTGGCCATGGAGTACGGCCTCAGCGTGGACCACTATGTCACCGGCGTGGCCGCCGCCCTCCACCACACGGACCCCGGGGACATCCAGAGCGTGCAGATGCAGAACCTGATCGCCGAGAAGGGCGTGAAGGCCGCCCTGGAGCAGATCTCCGGCATTCCCGCCTCGGATCCGGTGGCCCAGCGCATCGAAGAGGAGTACCAGCGCCTGGCAAAGTGATCCCCCTCCCCGCACCCGTCCCCATCTTTCCGGGGGCCGGAGCATCAGGCTCCGGCTCCCTTTTGCTGCCCTGCCGCCGGGAGCGGCCTTCCCCGGCGGGATCTGAGGCCCTCTGCCGCCGGGGAAGGTCCTGCTCCGCCCCCTCCGGCCCGGCACGATTCTCCCTGCTCCCTCACTTTTTTCTTGCATTTCCGGCAATTCCAGTATATGCTAAGAGGGCACAAAATGAAAGGAGGGCTTTTCCATGCCCGAACCCAAATCGCACCGTTTCCATCTGCCGAGAAGCCGCCCGGGACGGTTCCTCTTCAGTGTGATCATTACCGCATTGGTCGGCTTCGTCTACTTTTACTTCTCCCTGCCGGCCATCAACCCCCAGGACGGCCAGTTCTATACCTTCCTTGGTCTGCTCTGCCTGGTCTACATCCTCTGCGTCTCCCTCCTTAACGTGCGGCCCGCAGACAATGTGGTCCGCTCCCCGGGGCAGCTGCTGCGGGAGTGGCTCCACTTCGTGCGCCGGCACTGCCTGCCGGTGGGACTGGTGTTCGCCGCCGTGGTGGTCATTGCCATCTTCGGTGAGGTCATCTCCATGCCCATCTTCCGGGCGGGAGCCTATCAGAAGCTGCTGGACGTCCGGAACGGAGACTTCACCAGCGACGTGGCCCAGATCTCCTTCAATGAGATCCCCACTCTGGACCGGGACTCCGCCAATTATCTGGGGGACCGGCAGATGGGTACCCTCAGTGACATGGTAAGCCAGTTTGAATACTCCAACGACTCCACCCAGATCAACTACCAGGGCCGCCCGGTGCGTGTGGCCCCCATCGCCTATGCGGACCTGATCAAGTGGTTCACCAACCGGGGCAACGGCCTTCCCGCCTATGTGGTGGTGGACATGGTGACCCAGGAGGCCACCGTCACCCGGCTGACGGAGGGGATCAAATACTCCTTCTCCGAACCCCTCAACCGCAACATCTACCGCCACCTGCGCTTCCACTACCCCACCATGATGTTCTCCACCCCGGAGTTTGAGATCGACGAGGAGGGCCACCCCTGGTGGATCGCCCCCCGCATGGTGAAGACCATCGGGCTCTTCGGAGGCCGGGACATCCAGGGTGCCGTGCTGGTGGATGCCGTCACCGGCGACTGCCAGTACTACGAGCAGGTCCCCACCTGGGTGGACACCCTCTACACCCCCACCCTTATCATGGAGCAGTATGACTACCACGGTACCCTGGTGCACGGGTTCATCAACTCCATCCTGGGCCAGCGGGATGTGACCATGACCACGGAGGGCTACAACTACATCGCCATGAACGACGACGTGTATGCCTACACCGGCGTCACCTCCGCCAACGCGGACCAGTCCAACCTGGGCTTCCTGCTGACGAACATGCGCACGAAGGAGACGCACTACTATGTGGCGCCCGGCGCCACGGAGACCGCGGCCCAGCGCTCGGCGGAGGGCGTTGTGCAGGATCTGGGCTATGTGTCCACTTTCCCGCTTCTGCTGAACATCTCCGGGGAGCCCACCTACTTCATCCCCCTGATGGACGCCACCAGCCTGGTGAAGAGCTACGCCATGGTCAACGTGGCCCAGTATCAGATCGTGGCCACCGGCTCCACCGTCTCCGAGTGTGAGCGCACCTACATTCAGATGCTCTCTGACCGGGGCTTCACCCAGCCCGAGCAGGCACCCGTTGCCCAGGATGAGGCCCGGGGCACCGTGGAGGAGATCCGTACTGCGGTGCTCAGCGGCACCAGCTGGTACTATATCCGCCTGACCGGAGAGGATGTCTTCTATGCCATCTCCGCAACCGCCTGTGAGGATGCCATCGTCCTCAGCCCGGGAGACTCCGTGGTCATCCAGCATGAAGTTCTCCCGGAGGGAGAGGAGCCGGGTCCCATTCTCCAGGCCTATGAACTGACCATCACCTCTTCCCAGACCCAGTCCGGGCAGACATCCCAGTCCGGGCAGCAGTCACCTTCCCAGTCTCAGACCGGACAGCAGATCCCTGTCCCCTCCCTGCCGGACCAGCAGACCCCTGCCCAGTCCCAGACCGGACAGCCTGAGGCAGCCTGAGGAAATTTCCTCCCAGATCCGGAAAGAACCGCCCCAAGGGGCGGTTCTTTCTGCGCTCTGAAGTTTTCTGTCCCACTGTCCTGTTCCGGCTGCCATCCCCGGTCCGGGACCGGGGAGCACTCCGGCTTTGAAGTCATAGGGGAAATGCGGATCACCTGTGGTTCTCCCCGTTTCCGGGCAGGGATCCCTCTTCTCCGCCCCAGGACCGGCGCAGCCCATCCTTCTCCTGCCGGGTCAGGCGCTTCACTGCCGCCTCCCGGCGCAGGGCCGCAGACCGGTCCGGCATCTCCTCCAGATAGACCAGCTGCAGCGGCCCCCGTCCCCGGGTGTAGCGGGCCCCCCTTCCCGCCCGGTGGGCGGCCAGCCGCCTTGCCACATTGTCCGTCATGCCGGTGTAGAGGGTGTTGTCCCCGCACAGCAGCATGTACACGTACCAGCTCATGTCCCTCCTCTTTCGCCGGCGTCGAACCGGCGGTAGACCTCCTTGGTCAGGTCAATGAAGGCCCGGGCGGCGGGGGAGAGAAAGCCGTTTTTCCGGTAGACCACCGCCATGGGGCAGATCAGGGGGGGCTCCCCCACCGTGAAGTAGGCCAGACGCTCCAGGTAGGGGGTGCGGGCGATGCCGCTCTCCTGCAGAAAGGCAAAGCCCATGCCCTCCGCCGCCAGATTGATGGCGGTGGCGTTGTTGGTGGTGACCAGCAGGTTCTTGGGCTCCATGTTATAGACGGCAAACACGTTGTGCAGCAGCTTGCTCAGCCGCCAGTCGTCCGGCAGCATGATGAGCCGCTCATTCTCCAGCCTGCGCAGATCCGGGAAGGGGCGGGACCCGTCCAGGGGCAGATTCAGTTCCTTTAAAAGGGGGTGGGCCCGGTGGGCCACCAGCAGAATCCGCTCGTTTACCACCAGCTCGTAGGTCAGGTCCGTCAGATCCCCGGGAATGTGCATGAAGCAGAAGTCGGTGGCATTGCTCTGGGCCAGGGCGGGAAGATCCGGCACCGGCGCCTCGTGGAGCACGATCTGCACGTAAGGGTACTCCCTGGTAAACAGGGGCAGCACATCCGGCAGCAGAGCGGAGCCCCGCCAGGGGGACACCCCGATGTGCAGCACGGGGCGCTTCTGGTTCTCCAGGTCCCGCAGATTGCTGGACAGCTGCCGGTCCAGATAGTCCCGCTGCTCCAGGTAGGAGTAGAACACCTCCCCGGCAGGGGTCAGCCGCAGCGGGGTGTGGGCCCGGTCCAGCAGCACCGCCCCCACGGTCTGTTCCAGCTTGTGGAGATACTGACTCAGATAGGGCTGAGACAGAAACAGCTTCTCCGCTGCCCGGGAGATGCTCCCCTCCTTGACAATCAGCTGAAAATACTCCGGATTCTTCAGAAACATGGTCCTCCCCCCGTCCGTTGCACACTTTCAGCCAGTATACCACAGAATGCCGCCCTTGAAAAGAAAAAAGTCCCGGCCGTGTGTATGCCCGCGGCCGGGACGCCGCTGAGGTGCCTGCCCCTCAGCGCTGTGGTGGTCAGAGTGCATATGCATTCAGGGTGGAAGAAAGCAGGGAGGTGAGGAGGGAGTTAGCAATCTCTAACCGCCTATAAGATTAGCACCTGCTAACCGTTCTGTCAATCTTTTTTTCTTCCCCCGGTCACACAAAAAAGGGGCCGGTCTCTCCGGCCCCTTTTGTGCATCCTGCTGGTAACCGCCCTGGCAGCTGCACCGGAGTTCTCCCCGGCCTCAGAGCAGGGCGGCCAGGGCCTCCCGCACGTTGGCCACCCGGATGACCTCCAGGCCCTGGGGGACGGCCAGCTTTCCCTGAACCCGCCTGGGGATCATGCACTTGGTGAACCCCAGTCTGGCCACCTCGCTGAGGCGCTGGCCCAGGGCACTTACGGCCCGCAGCTCGCCGGTCAGGCCCACTTCCCCGATGGCCGCCAGATCATGGGGCACCACCCTGTCCCGGAAGCTGGAGGCCAGGGCCAGGATGGCGGCCAGGTCGGCGGCAGGCTCGTCCAGGGACAGTCCCCCGATGACGTTCATGTACACGTCGCAGTTGCTGATCAGCAGCCCGCCCCGCTTCTCCAGCACCGCCTGCAGCAGCAGGGACCGGTTGTAGTCAAAGCCGTTGCTGACCCGCCGGGGATTGCCCAGGGCGCTGGGCACCACCAGGGCCTGGATCTCCGCCAGAACGGGGCGGATTCCCTCCATGGCACAGGTCACGCAGGTACCGGGGGCATCCACCGGGCGGCCTGCCAGCAGGGCCTCCGAGGGATTGGGCACCTCCGTAAGGCCCCCGTCCTCCATCTCAAAGACCCCGATCTCGTTGGTGGCGCCGAAGCGGTTCTTGGCGGCCCGCAGGATCCGGTAGGCCATGTGCCGCTCTCCCTCGAAGTAGAGCACGGTGTCCACCATGTGCTCCAGCACCTTGGGGCCGGCGATGGAGCCCTCCTTGTTCACGTGCCCGATGACAAAGACCGTGACCCCCTCCCCCTTGGCCAGCTGCATCAGCACCATGGTACACTCCTTCACCTGGCTGACGCTGCCGGGGGCGGAGCTGTTGTCTCCGTTGTACAGCGTCTGGATGGAGTCCACAATGAGGATATCCGGCTTCGTGGTGTGTACGGCGTCCACCAGGTTCTCCAGACTGGTCTCGCTGAGCAGCTGGAGGCCCTCCCCCTTCACGTGGAGCCGCTCCGCCCGCATGCGGATCTGCCGCTCGGACTCCTCGCCGGAGACGTAGAGCACCGCGTTGGACCGGCACAGGCTGTCACAGATCTGCAGCATCAGGGTGGATTTTCCGATGCCCGGTGCGCCTCCCACCAGCACCAGGGAGCCCTTGACGGCCCCTCCTCCCAGCACCCGGTCCAGCTCTCCCATGCCGGTGCCGAAGCGCAGTTCGTCCGTGGTCTCCACGTCCTTCATGGCCTTGGGCCGGCTCACCGGAATCCCCGCTGCGGAGCCCCGGGCCATGGCCGGAGCCGATCTCCGGGTGGTGGCAGGGGTCTCCCTGGGCTGCTCCACAATGGTGTTCCACGCCCCGCAGGCGGAACACTGGCCCTGCCATTTGGGATACTCGTTGCCGCACTCACTGCAGTAGTATACCGTTCTTGCCTTCGGCATTATGACCATCATCCTTTCTTCCGGCCCCGGCCCTCCGGGAAACGCCTTCGTGTCATTCTAGCAGAGGTCTCTCCCACCGTGAATTACCCCACCCCGCAGGCATCGCTTCGCTCCGCCCTTGAAGGGGTGGGGC
>CAYXVN010000018.1:0-25516 GCA_964468565.1 uncultured Oscillospiraceae bacterium
TCGCCGGGGTGGACCGGGTCATCGCCGTGGGCGGCGCCCAGGCGGTGGCGGCCCTGACCTACGGGGCCGGTTTCATTCCCAAGGTGGACAAGCTGGTGGGACCGGGCAACGCCTTTGTGGCGGCGGCCAAGAAGCTGGCCTACGGAACCCTGGACATCGACATGGTGGCGGGCCCCTCGGAGGTGCTGATCATCGCGGACCGGACGGCGGAGCCCCGCTATGTGGCGGCGGATCTGCTGGCCCAGGCCGAACACGACAAGCTGGCCTCCGCCGTGCTGCTCACCGACTCGGAGACCCTGGCCTACGGGGTCTACGGGGAGCTGGCCCGGCAGCTGAAGGAGCTGCCCCGGCGGGAGATTGTGGAGGCGGCGCTGAAGGACTTCGGCTGCGTGATCATCTGCCGCACCCTGGAGGAGTGCGCCGCTCTGGCCAATGAGGTGGCCCCGGAGCACCTGGAGATCGTCACGGCGGAGCCCCGGGCTCTGCTGCCCTCCATCCGCAACGCCGGAGCCGTGTTCCTGGGGGCCTACAGTCCGGAGCCTCTGGGGGATTACCTGGCCGGTCCGGACCACGTGCTGCCCACCAGCGGCACCGCCCGCTTCTTCTCCCCCCTGAGTGTGGATGCCTTCCTCAAGACCATGAGCGTGGTGGAGTTCTCCCGGGAGGCTCTGGCCCCTCTGGCGGACGAGATTGTCACCATGGCAAGCGCGGAGAAGCTCAGCGCCCACGCCCACTCCATCCAGGTGCGCTTCGAGCAGCAGACACAGTCCGGTTCCCTCACCTCCGGGGAGGGAACCTGAGAGACGGACCTCACCGGGTCCGGGAAAGGCGGGATCACCATGCGGACTTCTCACATCGTGCGGGAGACCAGGGAGACACAGATCGATCTGAACCTGTCCCTGGAGGGGGGAACCGTGCAGATAGATACGGGCATCGGGTTTTTCAATCACATGCTGACGGCTCTGGCCTTCTATGCCGGCTGGGGGCTGGAGCTGAAGGTGCACGGGGACCTGGAGGTGGACGGGCACCACACCGTGGAGGACACCGGCATTGTTCTGGGGCTGGCCCTGAAGGAGGCCCTGGGAGACCGGAGGGGCATCCGCCGCTTCGGCTCGGCCTGGGTTCCCATGGACGAGGCACTGTGCCTGACGGTGCTGGATTTCTCCAACCGGCCCTACCTGGTCTTTGACGCCCCCATGCCCCAGCCCATGATCGGGGACTACGATGCCTGCCTGACTGTGGAATTCATGCGGGCGGTGGCCATGAACGCCGGTCTCACCCTCCACCAGAAGTGCTTCTACGGGGACAACGCCCACCACATCACGGAGGGGCTGTTCAAATCCCTGGGTCTGGCGGTGAAGGATGCGGTGCGGCAGGAGGGGACCGGAGTGGTCTCCACTAAGGGTGTACTGTAGGGCCTGAGCGGGGGTTTCATGGAAAATTAACAATTTCAGGCCGGGGAGGAGGCTCTCCGGCCTTGACTTTTTTCGGGGAAGTGGTTAAATTGAAAGGGTATCTGGCTATTATCGACTATGGTGTGGGAAATCTGAAGAGTGTGTCCAACGCCTTTGCCTATCTGGGAATGGAGACCCGGATCACCGGAGATCCCGCCGAACTGGAGAGGGCTCAGGCGGTGATTCTCCCCGGTGTGGGGGCTTTCCCGGATGCTGCGGACAAGCTGCGGGCCCCCGGCCTGGACCGGGCGGTGCTGGAGCAGGGGAAGCGCAAGCCGGTTCTGGGCATCTGTCTGGGCATGCAGCTGCTGCTGGAGCGGGGGGAGGAAGTGCGCCCCTGCGCCGGTCTGGGAGTGGTGAAGGGCCGGGTGGCCCGCATTCCCACCTCCCTGAAGCTGCCCCACATCGGGTGGAACAGCCTCTCCTTTCCCAACCCGTCCCCCCTGTTCCGGGGGCTGGACGAGGGCACCATGGTCTACTTTGTACACTCCTTCTCCGCCCAGGATACGGATCCCGGGCAGGTCATTGCCATGACGGATTACGGACTGCCGGTTACAGCGGCTGTCCGGAACGGAAACTTCTTCGGCTGTCAGTTTCATCCGGAGAAGAGCGGGGAGGCGGGTCTGACGATCCTGCGCAATTTTGCGGATCTGAACCGCTGAACTCCGAAGAGACGGGGGGGTAATCCATCAGGAGGTTGCTGTCATGGGCTTTCACTACAAGGGAAAACGGATCAGTGCTGCCGGACTGGGGGAAGGGACCGGAAAGAAGATCATCCGGCTGCTCTTCTTCCCCCTGGAGATTCTCCTTCTGGAACTGGTGCTCCACATCCGCATGGGAGCCTCTCTCACCTATGTGCCGGTGTGGCTGGTGTTCTCTCTGGCGGCGGGGCTGTTCTTCGCAGTGCTGACCCTGCCCTTCCCCCCTCTGGTGAATGAGATTCTCTTCCGGCTGTTCTCCCTGCTCCTCCCCCTGACCTATGTGGTGGAGATGGTGGCGAAGGCCATTCTCCAGAGCTATTATCCTCTCAGCTTTCTGAACACGGCGGCGGAGAACCGGCTGACGGACTATCTGGATGTGATTGTGCCCACCGTTGTCAGCTACCTGCCGGTGATTCTCCTCTGCTTCGTCCCCCCGGTGCTCTCCTTTCTGCTGCTGCGCCACACCTCCGACTTTGCCCGCTGTGACCTCCCCCTGACCGGGGCGGTGCTGGCGGGGGTGGTGGTCCTTCACCTGGGGGGACTGCTGATGCTGCGGCTGCCCTGGGAGGGGGATCTGACCCCCAGGCAGCTCTATGCGTCAGACACCAACCTGGATGACCAGGTGGAGCAGCTGGGCCTTTGCAACATGCTGCGCCTGGACGTGAAGCACATGTTCTTCCCGCCCTCCGCAACTCCCGGGGATTTCTCCGGCATGGAGAACCTCCCCGGGAGCGGATCCGGATCCGGATCCGGTTCCGCTCCCGGTTCCGCTTCGGCCTCGGTCAGCGCTTCCGCACCCCCGGAGCCCGCTCCGGATACCTCTCCCAATGTGACCGCAGTGGACCTGGTGGCGCTGGGGGAGGGTGCCCCCAGCGAGGACATCCGCTGGCTGTGCGAGTACTTCAACCGGGTGACCCCCACAAAGAAGAATGAATACACCGGCATGTTTGAGGGGTACAATGTGATCTTTTTCACTTTGGAGGGCTTTTCCGGCTATGCCATCGACCCGGAGCTGACCCCCACCCTCTACCGGATGACCCACGAGGGCTTCGTGTTCCCCAATTTCTATACCGCCCTCCACTTCACCAGCACCTCCGGGGGGGAGTGTCAGAATCTGCTGGGACTCTACCCCAAGGGGGGCAGTCCCGCCACACTGCCCCACACCGGAGATCTGGGGACCAACCTCTGCTTCTCTCTGTCCCGTCAGCTGGGCCGGAAGGGCTATCAGGTGCTGGGATATCACGCCAATTCCAACATGTACAACCGGGACAAGTCCCATCCCAACCTGGGTTACGACTGGCACCAGTTCGGCATGGGCTTTGACAACCTGGAGCTGTCCGAGGGGGGAGATCTTCTCTGGCCCCAGCGGGACAGCTACATGATCGAAGCCAGCGTGGACGACTACCTGAACAGCGACACCCCCTTCCACGTGTACTACCTCACCATCAGCGGCCACATGCCCTATGTGAACAACCGGATCGTGGCCCCCTACCGGGAGACGGTGCGCTCGCTGCCCTACAGCGAGACCACCCAGAACTACATTGCCACCGCCATGGAAGTGGACCGGTGCATGGAGACCCTGATCGAAAAGCTGCGCGCCGCCGGCAAGCTGGAGAACACCCTCATCGTGGCGGCTCCGGACCACATCCCCTATTTCGACCTGCCCATTCTGGAGGAGCTGGCGGGGAAGAGCTTCGGTGACGTGGAGGACCTGGAGTTTCTGGATGAGAGTGCCATCGACTTTGACGTGTACCGCAACAGTCTGATCATCTGGTCTGCCAGCATGAAGGAGCCGGTGGAGGTGGACAAGGTCTGCTGCCAGGTGGATATTCTGCCCACCGTCTCCAACCTTCTGGGGCTGGAGTACGACTCCCGCATGCTGCACGGAACCGACATTCTCTCGGACAGCGAGGGACTGGTGATCTTCTCCTCCCGCTGCTGGAAATCCGACCGGGGCTTCTACAGCCGCTTTCAGCAGACCTTCACCCCGGCGGAGGGGGTGACCATGAGTGCGTCGGAGCAGGAGAGCTATGTGGAGAGCATGCGCACACTGGTGAGCTACCGGCTGGAGAGCACGGACCGGCTGATTGAAAGCAATTTCTACGACTATGTGTACGGGGACGGCGGAGTGTCGCCTCCGGAAGAACCGGGAGGGAACCCATGATTATCTTACCTGCCATTGACCTCAAGGACGGAAGGGTGGTACGGCTGCTGCGGGGGGACTTTGCCACCGTGCATCAGGTGGCCCAGGATCCCGTTGGGGTGGCCGACGACTTCCGCCGGGCAGGGGCCCGCTGGGTGCACATGGTGGATCTGGACGGGGCCCGGGAGGGAACCCGGAAAAACGGGGAGATGGTCCGTGCCCTGTCCCGCTGCGGACTGCAGATCGAGCTGGGGGGCGGCATCCGCACCCTGGAGGACCTGGAGGCCGTCTTTGCCATGGGGGTGACCCGGGCGGTGATCGGGTCGGCGGCCGTCTCCCATCCGGAACTGGTCCGCCGGGCTGTGGACATCTGGGGGGAGCGCATTGCCGTGGGGGTGGATACCCGGGACGGCAGGGTGCGCACCGCCGGCTGGGTGGAGGACTCCGGGCTGGACTATCTGACCTTCTCCAGATCCATGGAGGATCTGGGGGTCCGCACCCTGATCTTTACCGACATCGATACGGACGGGGCTCTCACCGGTCCCAGCTTTGAAAGGCTGGCCCGGCTCCAGGAGACGGTGTCCTGCCGCATTGTGGCCTCCGGCGGGGTGTCCTGCAATGAGGACATCCGGCGCCTGGCCGCCTGCGGCCTCTACGGGGCCATCATCGGCAAGGCCTACTACGCCGGCACCGTGGATCTGCCTCAGGCAGTGGCGGACGGAGGTCCCCAGGAATGAGGGTCCGGGAGGCGGCAGAGGACCGGGAGAGCGCCGTGCCCCTTCTCCTGGAGGGAGGCGAAGAGGAGGAGATCCTCTCCCTCCTGGACCGGGGGAGAGTCTTTGTGCTGGAGGAGGACGGCCCGGAGGAGGCCCTGCTGGGGGAGATGGCCGCTCTGGACGGGGCGGAGGCAGTAGATCTGTGCTTCCCCGGCGGAGAGTGGCTGGAGGAGGCGGTTCTGGACGATGCCCCGGAGGGGGATTCCCTGCGGGCCGCGGCGCTGGTCACCGATGAAGGGGTGGGAGTCTGCCGGCTGTGCAGCCTGGCGGTGGTGCCCGCATTCCGGGGACAGGGCTGGGGAACCGCCCTTCTGGAGGAACTGGTGCGCCGGCTGAGGGGGGAGTTTCACCTTCTGAGGCTGGAGACCGGGGAGAATCCGGACTCCCTGCCCTTTTTCACCCGGATGGGCTTCCGGGTCCGGGAGATGGAGCACCGGCACCGGTCCATCCCGGAGCGGATGGCTCTGGAACTGCCCCTGCCCTGACTGAGACTGCGGGACTCCCCGGGAGTCCCGGGAGGAGAGAGCAGATGTTAGCGAAACGCATCATTCCCTGCCTGGACGTGCGGGACGGCCGGGTGGTCAAGGGAGTCAACTTTGTGAACATCCGGGATGCCGGGGACCCGGTGGAACTGGCGAAATTCTATTCCGACCAGGGGGCCGACGAGATCGTCTTCCTGGACATCACCGCCACCAGCGATGCCCGGGATACGGTGGCGGATGTGGTGGAGCGGACGGCGGCTCAGGTCTTCGTTCCTCTCACCGTGGGAGGCGGCATCCGCACCCTGGAGGACTTTCAGCGGCTGCTGCGGGCGGGAGCGGACAAGATCTCCGTGAACTCCGCGGCGGTGAGGGATCCCTCTCTGATCTCCGCAGCGGCGGAGCGCTTCGGCAGCCAGTGCGTGGTGCTGGCCATTGACGCCCGCCGGCGCCCCGGCGGCACCTATGAGGTGGTGGTGGCAGGGGGCCGGATTCCCACCGGACTGGACGCGGTGGAGTGGGCCCGGAGGGGGGAGGCCCTGGGGGCCGGGGAGATTCTGCTCACCTCCATGGATGCCGACGGCACCAGGGAGGGTTTTGATCTGGAGATGACCAGGGCCGTTACCCAGGCGGTGTCCATCCCGGTCATCGCCTCCGGGGGCTGCGGCAGCCTGGACCATTTTGTGGAGGTATTCCGGGAGACCGGCTGCGATGCGGCCCTGGCGGCCTCCCTCTTCCACTTCGGAGAACTGACGGTGCCCCAGGTGAAGGCCTACCTGCGGCAGCACAACATACCGGCGAGGTGACGGAGATGTTTGATCTTGACTGTCTTTTCCGCAAATCTGAACTGATTCCCGTCATCATTCAGCACGCGGAGAACCGGGATATCCTGATGCTGGGCTTTACCAACCGGGAGGCGGTGGAGCTGACCCTGAAGACCAGGACAGCCTGGTTCTGGTCCCGCAGCCGCCAGGAGCTGTGGAACAAGGGTGCCACCTCCGGCAATTATCTCCACGTGCAGAGGATTGTCACCGACTGTGACACGGACACCCTCCTCTACTTCTGCATCCCTGACGGGCCCACCTGTCACACCGGGGCCTACAGCTGCTTTTTCAATGAGATTCCCCTGGACTGAGTCCCGGGGACAGCCGGAAAGAAGGATTCGTTTTTCATGGATACATTGCAGCACCTCTACCAGGTGGTGGAGCAGCGCAGGGCCTCTCCCCAGGAGGGGTCCTACACCTGCTATCTCTTTGACCGGGGGCTGGACAAGATCCTCAAGAAGGTGGGAGAGGAGTGCTCGGAGACCATCATTGCCGCCAAGAACGGCGTCCAGGCGGATACGGTGGGGGAGATTGCGGATCTGCTCTACCATCTGACCGTCATGATGGTGGAGCAGAACATCCCCCTCCAGGCGGTGATGGAGGAACTGGACCGGCGCAGCCTGAAGATCGGCAACCTGAAGCAGTTTCACGTCAGTGACCACGAGACCTGAGGGCGGCGCCCCCATGCCCACGGGCGGGGAACAGGAGAAGGCGGGGTACCCGTGAAGGTCTATGCAACGGGGGAGATGACCCGGCGCAGCCAGGCCTACCGTCTGCTTGCCCTGGCCGCCCGGGAGACCTGGGGCTGGGATGCCCTGCCCCCCATGGAGCGGGGGGAACACGGAAAGCCCTTTTTCCCCCGGGAGCGGGAGCGGCAGTTCAACCTGAGTCACAGCGGATCCTTTGCCCTCTGCGGTCTGGACCGGTGCCCTCTGGGGGTGGATATTCAGGTGGTGAAGACCTGGCGGCCGGGACTGTGCCGCCGGGTCTGTTCCCCGGAGGAGCTGGAGTGGCTGGGAGAGGGGCCTCAGCTCTGGCGCCGCTTTACCCTGCTGTGGACCCTGAAGGAGTGTGCCGGGAAGCGCACGGGGGAGGGGATTTTCCGCAGCCTCCCCACTCTTTCCATTCCCCTGCCCCCCTGGGAGGAGGGGGAGAGTCCCCTTCCCGGGGAGAGGCTTCTGGAGCGGGAGGGGATCTGGTTTCGCATCTACGGCGGGGAGGGCTGGTACGCCTCGGTCTGCGGGGAGAGTCCGCCTCCGGAGGAGATCCTCTGGCGGGAGATCCCATGCTGCCGTCAGGACCGGGGGGAGGCGGCAGGGCAGTTCCCATCCTGAGGGGCTGCGGGTCACCGGTGGTGAATTCAGAGTGCTGCTGTTCCAGAGCGCCACAGAAAGCTGGGGCAGCAGAAATTTGTTTGAAAGGCAGGGATTATCATGAAATTTGATCCGGGAAAGCTGGCAAAGGACGCCATGCAGGGCCTGAAGAAGGACGAAGAGAAGTCCGGGGCGGCGGCAGATGCCGCGAAGAACCTGCTCCACGGGGCCAAGGATGCGGTAGGAGGTGTGCCGGCTCAGCTGGTGGAGAGCCTCCGGAAGCTGATTGAGGAGGCCAAACGTCTGCTGGAGGCCACCGGGGGAAAGAACCGTGTGCTGGCGGAGGGCATCAGCAGGGCCCAGAGCCTTCTGGACAGCGGAAACCTGTCCCTGGATGGGGTAACAAAAATGGTTGCCGAACTGGGCGGACTTCTGAAGAATGCGGGCTCCGGGAAGCAGGAGGCCGAGGCTGAGTCCAGGCCCGAGCCGGCCGGCGCTGCTGCCCCCAAGGCCGGTCCCCCGAAGCCGGCTGCTGCGCCCTCCGCACCGGCTGCCGCTCCCGGAAAGACCATCCGGTTCTCGGATGTGAAGGAGGGGGCCTACTACTACGATGCGGTGCAGTGGGCCGTGAGCCACGAGGTTGTGATGGGGACGTCGGAGACCACCTTCAGCCCGGACCAGAACTGCACCCGGGGTCAGGCGGTTCTCATCATCTGGAGGGCGGAGGGCTCTCCCGCTCCGAAGAGCCAGAAGAACCCCTTTACCGATGTGGCGAAGAATGCCTACTACTATGACGCGGCCCTCTGGGCGGCGGAGCGGGGAATCGTCACCGGCAGCACCCTGCTTCCGGATGATGTGGTGACCAGGGGACAGATGGTGACCTTCCTCTACCGGAATGCCGGCTCCCCGGCTGTCCGCGGGGAGAGCACCTTCACGGATGTGCCCAAGGACGCCTACTTTGCCCCGGCGGTGGCGTGGGCCACCGGAAAGAAGATCACCTCCGGGACCGGTGAGCACTCCTTCAGCCCGGATGCGGGCTGCACCCGGGGGCAGATCGTCACCTTCCTCTACAAGGCGAAGGCCTGAGGGTGCAAGGGGAGAGGCCTTTTCTCCTCCCCGCCGGTTTCCGGCACAGGCAAACCCCGGAATCCCCTGCCAGGCAGGGGATTCCGGGGTTTTTGAATGTGCCGGGGCCGGGTCATTCCGGTTCTCCCAGGTATTCCTCCGGCCGCTTTGTGGTGTCAATGCCGAACCGGGTGCGGGCCTGCTCGGCAAAGCGGTGTCCCCGGGGAGTTACCTGGTAGATCATCTCCTGGGGGTTGATGAGGTCCAGGTAGCCGAACTCCTCCAGTCTGCGCAGGGCCGACCTCCAGCGGGAGACCTCCTCAAAGGACTCGTCCCGGTTGAAGCGCACGGCACCGGAGGAGATGGTGATCCCCAGCTGGTCGGTGGCCATGGACACCTGCCGGCTGGGGCTGGAGTCCACGTAGATCAGCATGATGCAGGCGTCCAGGGTCAGGAGAGTGGGATCCTGAAGTTCCGGGTCCCGGCTGGCGGCCTCCATCTGGGCGAATTCCAGCCGGTTGCCGGCATCGGCGATGGCGTCCACCTGCTCCAGAAAGGCAGAGCGCTTCGCGCTCCAGACGGAGTCGGACATGGCCCGCAGACCGAACACGGGAGCCAGGCTGTTCTTCAGCCGGTCCAGCAGATAGTCCAGTGTCTCCCGGTCCGGACGATCCAGTTTGATGCCGTTGCGGGTGGAGCCCAGGCAGCCCCGGATCTCATCAAAGTCAAAGCCGGGCATGAGGAAGGCCATCCAGGTGCGCTTCAGAACCCAGGTGGCCCCCATCTCGTTGAGACAGTCGGCGCTGCGGAAATAGTTGTGGGAGAGCATGTACATGACGTACAGCTCGCTGGAAGGGGCATTCTGAACCAGCCAGTGGTACACATTGCCCTGGAGAGGGTTGCAGTACGGGGCAGCGGAGGAGCAGAGGATCTCGTCCTCGTGAAGTCCGATGGCCTCCAGCAGCTGCACGAAGGCCAGTGCGTACCCGCTATCCGAGGGGGCGTGGCTGACAAAAATCAGTTTTTTCTTTTCTTCAGACATGACGGTTACCTCCAGGTCAGCGTGCTGCGCTGACCGAAAAAGTGGGAGAGCTCCCCTGCGGGGCTTCTCCGGAGTGGAGAGAAAGGGTTCCGGGCGGCAGGGGACGGCAGTGCCGGTGCCGCCTGGGGAGCCTGCCGGGAGTTTCAGGCAGGGATCTCACTCCTGCCCGGAAGAGGGGGCGGTTCCGGGGCAGGACCACAGAGCCGGCTTCAGGGGATCCCCTTCGCTATCATACCGCAGAAAAGAAATTCCGTCAATGTCCGGGAGCGGGATGCTTCCGGGATCTTCTGCAGTCCGTCCCCGGATCAGGAATCTCTCGGGCCGCAGGGCTATGGGAACACGACCTGCACGAGGAACATGTACAGCAGGGTGCCCTCCAGGATGCTGAGCAGGGTGTTCCGCTTCCAGACATGGAGAACCACCACCGCCAGGACGGAGAGGGCAGAGGGGCCCCAGCCAGCCGCCGGGCCGTTGGCGCCCTCTGACCGGCCAGGGCAGTCCGGGGGATGGGGAGAAAGAACTCATCGGAGAAGGAGCCGCCCCGTCAGATTTCTCCTCTCGGCTCTGCCCGCTGAAGGGTGACCGCACTCTCGATGTGGGCGGTGCGGGGAAACAGGTCCAGGGCGATGGCATTCCGGGGTTCATAGCCCCGGTGGGCAAAGCGCTTCAGATCCCGGGCAAGGGTGGCGGGGTCACAGGAGATGTAGAGGATGCGGGAAGGGGCCATGCGGACTGCGGCGTCGATCACCTCGGGGGCCAGTCCCTTCCGGGGCGGATCCACACAGATGACATCGGGGCGGGTTCCCTCTTCCGCCAGCCTGGCGGCTATGGCGCCCGCGTCCCCGCAGAAGAACTCCGCATTGCCGATGCCGTTTCGCCGGGCGTTGGCCCTGGCATCCTCAATGGCCTGGGGGACAATCTCCGCCCCGATCACTCTGGCGGCATGGCGGGCCAGGAAGAGGGTGATGGTTCCCGCTCCGCAGTAGAGATCCAGAACGGTTTCCCTCCCCGTCAGACCCGCCAGTTCCACCGCCCTGCGGTAGAGCACCTGGCACTGGTCATGGTTGACCTGATAGAAGGAGGGGATGGAGATGCGGAAGGTCAGTCCGTCCAGTTCATCCTCCAGGGTGTCCTGCCCCCAGAGAAGCCGGTACTTCTCCCCCAGAATCACGTTGGTGCGGGCGCAGTTGTAGTTGAGGGAGATGCCGGCCAGGTTTGGGATGGACCGGAGACTCCGGATCAGCTCCTGTTCCCGGGGGAGGGCTGTGCCCTCCGGGGCGTTGACCACCACACAGCAGAGCATGCCGGTGGAGGCGAAGCGGAGAAAAAGGTGGCGGATGAGTCCGCTGTGACGGACCTCGTCATAGGCGGGAATCCGGCGGCGGTTCATCCACGAGCGCAGCAGCCTGGCGGCCTCGGCGGCCTCCGGCGGCTGCAGAAGGCAGTCCGCCACGTCCACCACATCGTGGCTGCGGGCCCGGTAGAAGCCCACCCGTACCCCGCTCTTCCCCCCGGACACCGGAAACTGCACCTTGTTGCGGTAGCGGGAGATGGCCGGGGCGGCCAGGATTTCCGAGACGGACAGGGGGAGACCGCCCACCCGCTGCAGGGCGTCGTCCACCCGCTCCCGCTTGGCCCTCAGCTCCTCCTGGTAGGTCATGTGGCAGAAGCGGCATCCGCCGCAGCGGCCGGCCAGGGGGCATTCAGGGGAAATCCGCTCCGGGGAGGCCCGGAGCAGTTCCACACCCCGGCCCCAGGCCACGCTCTTTCCCACTTTTTCCAGGCGGATTCGCCAGCGCTCCCCCCGGATGACGCCGGGGACAAAGACAACGAGGCCCTCCAGCCGGGCCACGCCCAGGCCTTCCGCGGTGTATCCGGTGAACTCCGCTTCGTGGAGGGTATTTTTCTGAAAGACCATGGGCTGACCGTCCTTTCCTGGTGCTGTGGCAGTGCTTCGGGGCCGGGGAGGGGAATTGGGTAAGAAAAAACCATGCGGGCAGGTTGCCAAGCGGGAGAACTTTTGCTATACTTACCTCAGACTTCAGATGAATCGAAAGGAGAGAGGCAAGATGGCTGACAGCAGGGACTATGTGTCCCACTCGGATGAGCTGGGCAACATTCATATTTCGGAAGAGGTGCTCACCACCATTGCCGCTGCCGCAGCGCTTGAGGTGGAGGGGGTCGGCAGCCTGGCCGCCTCTTCCGGTAAGGACATGAGTGACCGGGTGGGAAAGAAGAAGAGCCTGTCCAAGAGTGTCCGCATCCGCATGGATGACGAGGACCGGGTGGAGGTGGAGGTCTGCGTGCTCATGGCCTATGGGAATACCATTCCGGGCATCGGGCGGGCCGTGCAGGAGGCGGTCAAGACCTCCATTGAGTCCATGACCGGGCTGGAAGTGACCTGTGTCCACGTGAATGTGTCGGGGGTATCCTTTCCGGTGAAACCCTGAGGGAATCCGGGGCCGTCCTGGGACGGCCCGGTCCGGGGCTGCAACGATTCACAAAATGTTCACATTCTTTTTCTGAGTTTCTGTGGATTTTGCCGGACTGATGTGGTAAAATCAGGGCATGCCGGGTGTACGCAGCCTGCTGCTGCGGCTCCGGAGTGATTTTCGGGCAATCCTGCGCTCTGCGCACCTTTTCACTGCCACCCTGCCGGTTTGCCCCGGGGTGGCAGACCACCGACACCCGCTCCTCCGGAGCGTGATCATAGACCTGAAAACAGGACCGCGAGGCCGGCCCCCGGAGAAGGGGATCGGCCTCGCGGATTTTCTTCGGCAGAGGTAAGATCCGGAGAGAAGATCTCAGTCGGCCTTGGGGCCGGCGTCGATCACGTCCTGAGGCATAAGGGTGTACTTCTTGAAGTTCTCCACGAAGGAGCGGACCAGTTCTCTGGCCTTGGCGTCGTAGGCAGCCTGGTCGCCGCCCCAGTTGTTCAGGGGGATCAGGACCTCGCTGGGGACGTTGGGGCAGGAGGTGGGAACCTGGACGCCGAAGTAGGGATCGGTGACGAACTCGGCCTTCTCCAGATCGCCGTTGAGGGCGGCGGTGACCATGGCCCGGGTGTAGCTCAGATTCATGCGCTTGCCGCTGTTGCCGCTCCAGCCGGTGTTGACCAGATAGACGTTGGCACCGGACTTGCGGATCTTCTCCTCCAGCATCTTGGCGTAGACGGAGGGATCCATGGGCATGAAGGGGGCGCCGAAGCAGGTGGAGAAGGTGGGGACGGGAGAGGTGATGCCCCGCTCGGTGCCGGCCAGCTTGGAGGTGAAGCCGGACACGAAGTAGTACATGGCCTGCTTCTCATTGAGGCGGGAGATGGGGGGCATGACACCGTAGGCGTCGGCGGTGAGGAAGACAACTGCCTTGGGGGTGCCGCCGATGCCGGGGATGGCGGCATTGGGGATATAGTCAACGGGGTAGCCCACGCGGGTGTTCTCGGTGAGGCTGCCGTCGCTGTAGTCGGGAATCCGGGTCTCGGGGTCGTGGATGACGTTCTCCACCAGGGCGCCGAAGCGGATGGCCCGGAAGATCTGGGGCTCGCGCTCCTCGGTCAGGTCGATGCACTTGGCATAGCAGCCGCCCTCGAAGTTGAACACGGAGTCATCCGCCCAGCCGTGCTCGTCGTCGCCGATCAGCATGCGGTCGGGGTCGGCGGACAGGGTGGTCTTGCCGGTGCCGGAGAGGCCGAAGAAGATGGCGGAGTTGCCGTCCTTGCCGATGTTGGCGGAGCAGTGCATGGGGAAGATGCCTTCCTTGGGCATCAGATAGTTCATGACGGAGAAGATGGACTTCTTGATCTCGCCTGCATACTGGGAGCCGGCGATCATGACCATCTTCTTCTCGTAGTCGATGATGATGGCGGCCTCGGAGTTCACATGGTCGCGCTCGGGGACGCACTTGAAGCCGGGAGCGGCGATGATGGTGAAGTCGGGGGTGAAGGTCTCCAGCTGCTCGGGGGTGGGCCGGAGCAGGAGCTGGTGGATGAACAGGTTCTGGGAGGCCAGTTCATTGACAACGCGGAAGCCCTTGGTGTACTTGGGGTCGGCGCCTGCATAGCCGTCGAAGATGAAGATCTCACGGTTCTGCAGATAGGCCACCATCTTCTCGTAGATGGCGTCAGCCACTTCCTGGGCGATGGGGACATTGACCTTGCCCCAGGCGATGTCGTCGTGGACGCCGGCGGAGTCGACGATGAACTTGTCGTTGGGGGACCGGCCGGTGTACTTGCCGGTGTTGACGCACAGAGCGCCGGTGCTGTTCAGGTAGCCCTCCCCCCGGGCAAGCGCCTTTTCCACCAGGGCAGCGGGAGAGAGATTGCGATAGACAGCGCTGGGGTTGATGATGCCCAGAGCCTCGAGACCATAGGTTTCCATATTAACTCCTCCTTGTATAGTGCATCTCCGGCAGGCAGCCGGAGATCCGGACACGCTTGGGTGCCATTCTACCCGATTTTGTTTCTGATTGCAAGAGAAACTATAGACAAAGTGAATGGAGGGAGAACCTGCTGTCATTTGTCCAAACCACGAATGGCCCGGGAAAGCCGGGCAAAATCGGGGATGGAGAGCCTCTCACCCCGGATATCGGCAGGGAGATTGCAGCGGAGAATGCAGGAGAGCAGGTCCTGCTTTGTCATTTCGCTTCCGAAGGCCCCCACCAGAGCGTTGAGCAGGGTCTTGCGGCGCATGGCGAAGGCGGCCCGCACCACCCGGAAGAAATGGTCCTCATCGTCCACCTGCTCCGGGGCGGGCCGGGGCAGCAGCTGCACCACGGAGGAGGTGACCTTGGGGGCCGGCAGAAAGCAGGAGGGGGGAACATCAAAGAGAATCCGGGGGGCGGCGTGGTACTGGCAGAGCACCGAGAAGGCCCCGTAGTCCCCCTCTCCGGGCCCGGCGCAGATGCGGCGGGCCACCTCCTTCTGGACCATGACGGTGATGGAGGCAAAGCACCCTGCCTCCAGCAGGGCGGTGAGGGCAGGGGAGGTGATGTTGTAGGGGAGATTGGCGCAGGCCAGGGGGGTGAGACCGGGAAACTTCTGCCGGACCAGGGCGGGAATGTCGGTTTTCAGGATGTCCCCCGGGACGATTTCCACGTTGTCCCTGCCTGCCAGGGTCTCCTCCAGAATGGGAAGCAGGCTGCGGTCCAGCTCCACGGAGACCACCCTGTCCGCCAGGGCGCACAGCTGCTCGGTGAGGGCCCCGATGCCCGGTCCGATCTCCAGCACGCCGGTACCGGGCCCGGCACCGGAGCAGCCGGCGATCTGCCGGGGGACCCAGGAGGCGACGAGGAAGTTCTGTCCCATGGAGCGGGAGAAGTGAAAGCCGTGGCGGGCCAGGAGAGCCCGGAGCTGGGTGATGCTGCAAAGGTCCATGAGAGCCTCCTTCGGGGGATGGGGAGCAGGAATTTTGCAGGATAGAAAACACAATCCTGCAGTTTCGTCAGAATGCACAAGACAAAAACCGGGGAGAGGACAGAAATTCCCCTCCCGGATGGAATCCGCTACAGGGAGAGAACCAGGTCTGCCCGGGGGATGGAGTCCCAGGAGAACCGGGGGAGGAGATCCCGGGGCATCAGGGGTTCATAGGCATCCAGCAGCCCTGCACACACCGCCAGGTGACCGGTGAGCTGGGCCGGGGTATACCGCTGCTGCAGCTGCCCCAGTTCCTGGTCCCGGTCCCGCTTTGCCAGCCGCCGGCCGTCGGGAGCCAGCAGAAGGGGGACGTGGGCGTATTCCGGGGTGGGGTAACCCAGCTGCTCCTGCAGCCAGATCTGCCGGGGAGTGGATGAGAGCAGGTCGCTGCCCCGCACCACCTGGGTGACCCCCATGGCGGCGTCGTCGGCCACCACCGCCAGCTGATAGGCGTACACGCCGTCGGAGCGGCGCACGATGAAATCTCCGCAGTCCCGGGCCAGGTTCTCCCGGCAGGTACCCTGAATCCGGTCCTGGAAGGAGACCGTCCGGTCCGGAACCCGGACCCTCCAGGCGGGAGGGCGAGTGCGGGCCAGGCGGGAGCGCTCCTCCTCCGTGAGATGGCGGCAGCGCCCGCTGTAGACCGAGAGGCCGTCGGAGCGGTGGGGGGCCGAGGCGGCCAGCCGCTGGGCCCGGGTGCAGAAGCAGGGGTAGAGCAGGTCCTTCTGCTTCAGGGTCTGGAACACTTCGGCGTAGAACTCCCTGCGCTGACTCTGGCGCACCGGCTCTCCGTCCCAGTCCAGGCCCATCCAGGTCAGATCCCGCAGGATCTGTTCCCCGTACTCCGGCCGGCAGCGGTCCGGATCCAGGTCCTCCAGGCGCAGCACCATGCGCCCGCCGGTGCTGCGGGCGGCCAGCCAGGCCAGCAGACAGGACCAGAGATTGCCCAGATGCATCCGTCCGCTTGGGCTGGGGGCGAAGCGCCCGGTGACGGGAGGGGGATCATTGGTCATATTCTTTCTTTGCCTCCCGGAGAAACTCCGCATCCCGGTCGTCCAGGGAGTGAAGACCGGCGGTCTCCTCCATATGGTGGGTGAATTCGTGGGCTACGGTGGCGAAGATCTCCTCCTTCCAGGCCTCCTCGTCCTCCTGGGAGAGCAGGGCGGCGAAGGAGCCGTAGTACAGCAGGATATACCGGCCCAGCAGGTCATGGCAGTACTCGCCCATGATGTACATCTCCCCGGGGGGAAACTCCGGATCCGGACAGGGGTCCCGCTCCAGCTGAATGCCCCCGTCCAGGTCCCGGAAAAAGGAGTCCGGGAAGCGGGCGGCGATCTCCTCCAGCCAGTCCCCCATCTGATCGTAGGTGGGAACCATGGCAGCATCTCCTCTCAGGTCCCGTCCCGGCAGCGGCGCAGCAGGGAGAGGGGCGGGGCACAGACCGGAAGCTTCATGCGAAAGCGCATCTGCGGTTTGCGCACCTGCTCCAGAGGCAGTCCCTCCTCATCCCACAGCCGGTCGGCGGTCACCGGCAGGGGCCGCAGGCCGGGACCCACCAGTTCCAGCCGGTCTCCCCGGGAAAACTTGTTGTTGAGGGAGAGCAGGGCCATGCCGTCCGGGGTGCAGGAGAGGACCTTTGCGGCAATCTGCCAGGTGCGGATGTAGCGGCTGTCCTCCGTGTACTGCCCCGGAGGGCCGTAAAAGAAGCCGGTGGAGTAGTGCCGGTGGCTGATGTGCTCCACCTCGTCCCGCCATACCGGGTCCAGAGGCACTCCGGCGGCGGCGGCGTCGATGGCGGCCCGGTAGGCTCCGGTGACGATGGCGGTGTAGTAGGCGGACTTGGCCCGCCCCTCAATCTTGAGGGAGTCCAGGCCGGCCTCCATCAGCTCGGGGATGTGGTCAATCATGCACATGTCCCGGGAGTTGAGAATATAGGTGCCCCCCTCGTCCTCCCGGATGGGGAAGAACTGGCCGGGCCGCTTCTCCTCCACCAGGGCGTAGCGGTAGCGGCAGGGCTGGGCGCACTCGCCCCGGTTGCCGTCCCGCCCCGTCAGGTAGTTGGAGAGCAGGCAGCGGCCGGAGTAGCTGACGCACATGGCCCCGTGGACGAAGACCTCCAGCTCCAGCTCCCGGGGGGCCTTCGCCCGGATTTCCCGGATCTCGTCCAGAGACAGCTCCCGGGCCAGAATCACCCGGGCGGCCCCCAGCTCATACCAGGCCCGGGCGGCTTCCCAGTTGACCACGCTGGCCTGAGTGGAGATGTGGATGGGAACCCGGGGGGCGTACCGCTTTGCCAGGGAGAGGACCCCCACATCCGCCAGGATGATGGCATCCACCTCCAGGTCATTGAGCAGTTCCAGCCACTGGGGCAGGCGGGCTATCTCCCCGTTGCGGGGCATGGTGTTGCAGGTGACGTGCACCCGGACCCCCTGCTCCCGGCACCGGGAGACGGCGGTGCCCAGCTGGTCCGGGGAGAAATTTCCGGCAAAGGAGCGCATGCCGAAGGAGGTGCCCGCCAGGTAGACGGCATCCGCGCCGTAGGCCAGGGCCATCTCCAGGCGCTCCATGTCTCCGGCGGGGGAGAGCAGTTCGATCTTCTTCATTGGGAGGCTCCTTTCCGGAAAAGCGGGGCGCCGGAGGCGTCCCGCTCACACTGCGGCGGGGCTCAGATGCCCCGGTTGAGGGTTTTGCGCAGGCGGATCTTGCCCTCCAGGGCACGGTCCAGCAGGGTGAGAAACTTCTCCCGGTCCTCCGGCAGGCCGCCCTTCAGGGGCAGGTAGTTGGAGGCGTGGTTGCTGGTGAAGTGGAGGGGATTCACGTCCAGATGCTCGATGAGCAGCCGGCACTCCTCCAGCACGTGGTCGGGGGAGCACACCTCAAAGCGGCCCGCCAGCACATCGTCCCCCAGAGGGGTCCCGATGGCGGGGGCAAAGGTCATGGCGGACAGGTGGCGGGGCTTCATCTCGTTGATGATCCTGGCGGTGGAGAGGATGTGCTCCTCCCAGTTGCCCCCCTCATTGTTGGCTCCCGTCATGCCCAGAATGACGGTGACCCACAGGTCGATGCCGGCCTCCACCAGCCGACGGCCGGCCAGCAGCATGGTCCTGGCGTCCACCCCCTTGTGAATGAAGGTGAGCACATCGTCGCTGCCGCTCTCCACTCCCAGATAGGCCCGGGAGAGGCCGGCCTCGTGGAGGGCCTTCAGTTCCTCCGGGGACTTGGAGAGGGTGCTGCGGGGTCCGGCGTAGAGGGTGACCTTCTCCAGCAGTGGGAAGGTGTCGTAGAGTTTGCGGAGCACCCGCATCAGGTCCTCCGTTTTCATGATGATGGCGTCGCCGTCCATAAGGAAGACCCGGGTGAGGCCGGGGCCGTAGTAGGCCAGGGCCATGTCGATGTCCTCCAGAATATCCTCCACAGGGCGGATGCGGAACTTCTTCTCCTTGTACATGCCGCAGAAGGTGCACCGGTTGTTGGAGCAGCCGATGGTGCACTGGAGCAGATAGCTCTTCCACTCCCCGGGGGGACGGTAGAGCAGGTCGCTGTCGTATCGCATAGGTCAGCCTCCCAGAATGTCCCTGCAGGCGGCGCAGAACGCCGCCATCTCCCCATCGGTTCCGATGGTCACCCGCAGATAGCTGCGGATGCGGGGCTGGTCAAACCAGCGCACCAGAATCCCCCGCTCCCGCAGCTGCAGCTGCAGGGAGTGGCCGTCCACGGCCGGATGGGAGATGAAGAGGAAGTTGGAACTGGAGTCGTGGACCGTAAAGCCCATATCCCGCAGCTGTGCCGTGGTGGCGGCACGGGTGGCCATGATCCGGTCCCGGGTGCGTTCAAACCATTCCCGGTCCTTCATGGCGGCCTCCCCGGCGGCCTGGGCCAGCCGGTCCAGGGGATAGGAGTTGAAGGAGTTCTTGACGCAGCTGACCCCCGCCACCAGGTCCGGACTGCCCAGAGCGAAGCCCACCCGCATGCCGGCCAGGGCCCGGGATTTGGACAGGGTGCCGATGACCATCAGGTTGGGGTACTCCGGCAGCAGGGAGACGGCAGACTCCGCGCCGAAGTCCGCATAGGCCTCGTCTACCAGGACCACCACCTCCGGGTTGGCCTCCAGAATGGCGCGGATCCCGGACAGGGGAAGGCTGCGGCCGGTGGGGGCGTTGGGATTGCAGATCACCGCTCCCCCGTTGCCCCCCAGGAACTTCTCCACCGGCAGGGTGAAGTCCCCGTTCAGGGGAATCTCCTCATAGTCCAGGTGGAAGAGGCGGGCGTAGACGGGGTAGAAGCTGTAGGTGATGTCCGGAAACACCACTTTGCGCCCGGGGGAGAAAAAGGCGTAGAAGGACAGTCCCAGCACCTCGTCCGAGCCGTTGCCGCAGAAGACCTGCTCCGGGGTTACCGAGTAGAACTGGGCAATGGCGCTGCGCAGCCGGGTGGCCTCCGGGTCCGGATAGAGACGCAGACTGCCGTCTGTGGCAGCCCGGATGGCCTCCAGAACCCTAGGAGAGGGGGGATAGGGATTTTCATTGGTGTTCAGCTTGATGAAGACCCGGTCTCTGGGCTGCTCCCCGGGGGTGTAGGGGACCAGCTGCCGGATGCGTTCGCTCCAGAATTTCTTATCCATGGGAGCCCCCTTTCCTTGAGACGTCGACGATCTGCCCATCCCGGACCACCCGGCGGATGTTCTTCTCCGCCTTGCTCCGGGGCAGCATCACCTCGTGGCCGCAGCCCTGGCAGCGCAGTTTGAAGTCCATGCCCACCCGGAGAACCAGCCACTCCTGGCTGCCGCAGGGATGGGGCTTTTTCATTTTGAGAATGTCGTTGATGTGGATGTCCATTGCGGATAACACTCCCGCCCGCGTCCCGCTCCCGGTGGAAGGGGACGGCATTTCAGTTCATTATATCGGAGAGATAAAAAAAAGTCAACGGCAGAGCCCGATCCGGGCGGGGGGGGGAAGGCTGCGCTGCCGCCGGGGAGGAGAGCTCCTCTTCTCCCGGGAGGCCGCCCCAGGGCCGGGCACCCGGCAGCAGGTCCGGGTTCCGCCTGCCCCGGAGCGGCAGGGGGCAGGCCTCTTCCGGGGATCTTTTTTCGCCAGGGGGCCTGCTCCCCTTGCAGACCGGGGGATTTTCCGCTACAATGGCTGGCGGCGTTCCGGCACACCGGATCGGCCGGAGGAGGAGAGAGCCATGGAGATGCCCAATCCCGAATGGTATCGGCTGGATGCGTACGGGCGCCTGCTGTCCTATGAGGGGCCTGGGGGAGATGTGGAACTGCCCAGAGGGATCACTGCCCTGTGTCCCGGTGCCTTCCGGGGCCGGGATGACATCACCGGCATCCGTCTGCCCTCCTCCCTGCGGAGGCTGGAGGGAGAGAGTCTCGGGGGGTGCCGGAGTCTGCGCCGGCTGATTCTGCCCCGGGGCATCGAATCTGTGGATTCCCGTGCCTTCCAGGATTGTCCGGAGCTGAAGGAGATTGAGCTGGATTCCCCCGGCGGCGGCATCGCTCTGGTGAACGGTATGGTGCTGTCCGGCCGGATGCGCTCCGTCCGCTTCGGCCTTCCCGGACTGCGGGAGGTGCGCATTCCGGAGGGTGTGGAGAAGATCCTGAAGCAGGCCTTTCAGAATCAGGGGGCACTGACCCGGGTGGAACTGCCGGACAGCCTGCGCATCCTGGAGGAATCCGCCTTCGAAAACTGCACCGGCCTGGGGGAGATCCGGCTTCCTGCCGGGCTGAAGAGCATTGGGAAGAGGGCCTTTACCGGCTGCACCGGGCTTCAGGAACTGGAGATTCCGCAGGGGGTTTCCAGCATCGGTGAGGCGGCATTCAGCGGCTGCGGCCTGCGCCGGGCTGTTCTCCCCCCTTCCATAGAAGTGGAGGCAGAGGCCTTTGCAGGCTGTCCCCTGGAGGAGATGGTCCTCCACACGGAGATGGCCATCCGGTATGATTCCTTCCTGGGCTGCCGGCCCCTCCGGGTGACCCTGCTGGGACCCGGCATCGACCCGGACGACAACCGCCGGTACCCCTTCTTCCTGCAGCGCATCTCCTCTGAGTTCTGGGAGAGGACAGTCTCCCTGTGGGCCCCGGAACTTACGGCCCAGGAAGTGCCCCGAGCTGCAAAGCGGGCGGCCTTCCGGGGGGCCCTGGAACGGGAGCTGGCCGGAGCGGAGATCGGCAGGGCCTGGGAGGAGAGCCTGTACGCCTATGTGAGGCGCCGGCGCAGGGAACTGTGGAAGGACCGGCAGTATCTGGAGTATATCCTGCGCCAGCAGATGCTGAGCAAGGATGAGATCGAGGACTATGTGGCCCGTGCTGCCCGACTGGGGGACGGAGAGATCACCTCAGCCCTGCTGGAGTATCAGAACCGGCTGATTCCCCCGGAGGAGAAGACCCGCAGGGAGGAGCGCAGGCTGCGCCAGGAGATGCGCTCCCTGGAGACGGGACGGATTCTGGTGAAGGACATCCGGAAGGAGTGGACTTTCCGCACCGGGGCGGACGGGATGGTGGAACTGCGGATGTACAGTGGAACGTCCGCCTCCGTTGTGGTGCCGGCCCAGGTGGGAAAGCGGGCGGTTACCGCGCTGGGGGAGGAGGTGCTGAGCCCCATGGCCAGCGTGGACCGGGAGCGGCGGGAGGTGCGCAGACGGATCGTCTCGGTGACCCTGCCGGAGGGCATCACCCGGGTGGGAGACCGGGCCTTTCAGAGGTGTGTCAGCCTGGTCAGCCTGAAGCTGCCCTCCACCCTGCGGAGTGTGAGCACAGGGATGTGCGAAGGCTGTACGTCTCTGGCTGCCCTGGAGTTTCCGGAGGGGGTGACGGAGATCTCTGACTGGGCCTTTACCGGGTGCAGTGCCCTGACTGAGGTACGGCTGCCGGAGCAGGTCACCCGGCTGGGTACCGATGCCTTTCGGGATTGTACCAGGCTGAAGAGGATGGTGTTCCCCTCCCGGCTGGAACTCATTGACCGGGATGTCTGCAATGGCTGCCGGTCCCTGACTGCCCTGACGCTTCCCCTGTCTCTGAAGACCGTCGGGGAGAGGGCCTTTCAGAACTGTGCAGGCCTTCCGGCGGTGGAGATTCCCCCGCTGGTGGAGAAGATGGGGGAGGATGCCTTTGCCGGCTGCGAAGGCCTGGTGCGTGTCATCCTTCCCCGGGGACTTGGTGAGATCCCCCAGGGATGTTTTCGCGACTGCGGGAAGCTTGCTGAGGTGGAACTGCCCCCCTCCCTGGAGAAGATCGGGGACAGGGCCTTCTGGCACTGCAGCAGCCTTGTGCGGGTGGAGCTGCCTCCCGGCATCCGGCGCATCGGCGAGGAGGCCTTCTGCGGATGTGACGCCCTGGAGGAAGTGATCATTCCTGAGGGATGCCAGGTGCTGGGAATGGCGGCCTTCCGGCATTGTCCGAATCTGCGCCGTCTTACCCTGCCCAGAAGTCTGAGTCTGGTGGGGAGCACGCTGTTTGCGGACTGCCCGGGGGTGACCATCCGGGCTCCGGGGGGCTCCAGCGCATGCCGTCAGGCAAGGCGGCACGGGCTGGTGTGGGAGCGTCTCCCCTCCGGACAGAGTCAGAAGCAGTCCCTGTCCGTTGCTGCCGGTACCGGGGGAGAGGGGAAAACGGGCCCGGGGAGAGAACCCGGAGGAGACAGAAGAGGTGACGGGATGTGAAGAAGCTGGACCCCGATATGTACATTCTGGATGAGGAGATGGGCCTGGTGAAGTACCGTGGACCGGGAGGAGATGTGGCGCTTCCCTACGGAATCCGGTCCGTGTACTCCGATGCCTTCGCGGGGCGAAGCGACATCGTCAGCATCGCCTTTCCCTCCTCGGTGCATAAGCTGGAGGATGGCTCCTTCGCCGGCTGCAGCGGTCTGCGGCAGGTGAGACTGTCCGCATCCCTTCACCGGGTATACCGGCCGGCGCTGGAGGACTGCCCCCATCTCTCCGAGATCCGGATCTCCGCTGCCAACCAGAAGAATTCCATGGTACAGGGTATTCTGATTACGGACTACGGAAAATCCGTGCGCTTTGCCCTGTTCGGGGTACGGGAACTGCCCCCGCTGCCGGAGACGGTGAAGCGGATCTACGGGTACGCCTTCATGAACCTGCCGGTTCTCACCACCGCCATACTGCCCGACCGGATCGAGCGGCTGGGACCGGGGGCCTTTGCCGGCTGCAGTGCCCTGCGGAAGGTGAAGCTGCCTGTGGGTCTGGAGCGCATCTCCCAGGATACCTTCGCCGGCTGTGCCGCCCTCACCGAAATCACCTTCCCGCCGGCGCTGCAGCGCATCAGCCAGAGGGCCTTCGGCGACAGCGGTCTGTGCCGTGTGACGATCCCTCCCACTGTCCAGAGGGTGGACAAGCTGGCCTTCGAAAACTGTCCCCTGGAGGAGGTTACCCTTCCCGTGTGCCTGGACATCGCCCCGGATGCCTTCGAGGGGTGCAGGGTGACCAGGGTGACCGTGACGGGAACTCCGAAGACAGATTCCCTGTTCAGGAGGGCCAGGGAGCCCGTCTGGAACCTGATTTATGATACCTTCTGGAAGGGGGTGACTCACCTCCGGGCACCGGAGACTCCCTTCCCGCAGCTTCCCAGCTGGCTGCATGAGGCGGTCTTCCGGGAGGGGGCGGAACTGGAGATGGCCGGGCAGCCTCTCCCCGGGGATCTGAGGACCGCCATGATGAAATTCCTGAAGAGAAACCGCAGAACCCTCTGGAGGGACCGCAGTTTCCTGCCGCTGATCATCCGGGAGGGGATGATCGGCAAGGAGGAGATCCTGGATCTGGTGGAGCAGGCGGCCCAGCTGGGGGACGGGGAGATTACGGCGGTCCTTCTGGAGTATCAGAACCGCCTGATGCCCCCGGAGGAGATGGCCCGCATCCGGCAGCGGAAGATGAGACAGGAGATGCGCAGCCTGGAGACGGGCAGGATGCTGGTGCGGGACATTCAGAAAGTCTGGTCCTACCGTGTCCTCCAGGACGGAACCGTGGAGATGCGGGGCTACCGGGGCAATGGGGTCCATGTGGAGGTCCCCGAAAAAGTGGGAAGAAGACAGGTGGTGGCCCTGGCAGAGAGTGCCATGGACACCTGGGAGGAGAGGCTGACTGAAGAAGCGCAGGAGACACTGAGGCAGATTGAGTGCGTCGTGCTTCCGGAGGGCCTGAAGCAGGTGGGAGGCAATGCCTTTCGGGGCTGTGTCTCTCTGAAACAGCTGGTTCTGCCCTCCACCCTGGAGGATCTGGGAATCGGGGCATTCGAATCCTGTATCTCCCTGCAGGAGGTGACACTGCCGGAGGACCTGAGATGCATTCCGGAACGGCTCTTTCACAACTGTACAGGACTCCGGGAGGCCGTGGTGCCGAAGAGGGTGTCAGAGGTGGGATCGGGGGCCTTTCTCTCCTGCAGGGGGCTGACCCGGGCCGTTCTGAAGGGAATGCAGCTGACTCTGGGGGAGTGGGCTTTCCAGGATTGCAGAGCACTGCGGGAAGTGAGGATCACCGGTACGGTGAGGCGTGTCCGGAGCGCGGCTTTCCGGGGATGTGGCAGCCTGGAGGAGGTGGCCTTCCCTGAGGGTCTGGAGAGCCTGGAGGACAGGGCCTTTGCCCTGTGTCCCGCACTGCGGGTTCTGAAGCTTCCCGGAAGCGTGAACATGGATGGCAATACCCTGTACCAGGACTGTCCCCAGGTTACCATCCGGGCTCCGGAGGGCTCCAGTGCCCAGCGCTATGCCGTGGCATACGGGCTGAGATATGAGTGCCCCGGGGAGGAAGACTGACACAACAGCAGGAGGGTGCGTCCCATGGGGGATCGCACCCTCCTGCTGCGGTGAAACAGATACAATCAGCCCTTCACGATGGCGGCGGTGTCCATGGCGATCATGAGCTCCTCGTTGGTGGGGATCAGGAGAACCTTGACCTTGGAGTCGGGAGCGGAGATGACGGCCTCCTCGCCCCGGACCCGGTTGGCGGCCTCGTCCATCTTCACGCCCATGAACTCCAGGCCGGAGGCGATGGCCATGCGCTGATCGGCGGAGTTCTCGCCTACGCCGGCGGTGAACACGATGGCGTCCACACCGCCCATGGCGGCCGCATAGGCGCCGATGTACTTCTTGACGCCGTAATTGAAGGCGTCCACGGCAAGGCCGGCACGCTCATTGCCCTGGGCAAAGGCGGCACTCAGGTCACGGAAGTCGGAGGAGACACCGGAGATGCCCTCCACGCCGGACTTCTTGTTGAGGATGTTGAGCATCTCCTTGATGGAGTAGCCGTACTTGTTCATCAGGTACTCCAGGATGCCTGCATCCAGGTCGCCGGAGCG
>CAYXVN010000019.1:0-22515 GCA_964468565.1 uncultured Oscillospiraceae bacterium
ACACCGTGGCAGCTCCGCCCCGCATGCTCATCGCCCTGCTGGAGAACAATCTCCAGGCAGACGGCTGCGTCAGGATTCCTCAGGTCCTCTGGAGCTATATGGGGGGCACCAAGGTCCTCACTCCGAAGAAGTAGGGTTTCTTCCTGTCCGCAAGCCTTCCCTCTCCTCAGGTCTCCCTCCGGGAGATCCTCTCTCCGGCTGCGGACACTTCCCATCCCGTTTGTCAGTCCGACCCCCTCTTCCCGTCCGGTGCAGGGTCCCGGGGGCGGATTTGCAAAAAAAGACATGTAAAAGGAGGAACCCAAAGCATGAAAAAATTCTTTGCCGAGTTCAAGGACTTCATCAACAAAGGGAACGTCCTTGGCATGGCGGTGGGCGTAATCATCGGCGGCGCCTTCTCAACCATCACCACATCCCTCACCAATGACGTGATCATGCCCATTGTCTCCATCTTCATGGGCGGCGTTGACTTCTCCTCCATGAGCATCAAGCTGCCCACCCTCTTCCCGGTGGAGGAAGGCGCTGCACCCAATATGCTCAATTACGGAAATTTCATCTCTGCCGTCATTAACTTCTTCATTCTGGCCTTTGTGGTCTTCATCATCGTCAAGGTGGTAAACGGCGCCCTGAACAAGGCCATGCATAAGGAGGAGGCACCCCCGGAGGAGCCGGCGCCACCGGAGCCCAGCCCCGAGGAGGTCCTGCTTACGGAGATCCGCGACCTGCTGAAGGAGCGCAAGCAGGATGCCTGAGAACCCCAGGCCCGAGGAGGAGAGGGAAGAGAAAAGGTCCTTCGTCCCCTCCTCCCCGGTCAAGCGCACTCTGGCCTGGATCGGCCTCATCTACATGGTCATCCTCCTGGGGCTGTCCACTTACATCCTCTACACCGGAAAGGCCATCATGGGCATCGCGCCCCTGCTGGCCGTTCCCGGTCTTATCGGCCTTGCCGCGGTGATTCTGGTCAGCTGGAAGACCACCGGCTCTCCCAGGAAGCCGGCCGCCATTCTCCTGGCGGCGGCCTGCTGCCTGGCAGCACTGATTCTTCTCCCGGACGGCATCGCCCGGCTGATGGCAAACTTCAGGGGGTGACGGTCTGGAATCCATACTGCTGGAGGGCCTGGCCCGGATGGGCCTGAGGGAGCGGGTCCCGGAAACCGCCCCCTCTCAGCTTGCCGAATACGGACGGCTGCTGCTGGAGAAGAATCAGGTCATGAATCTGACCGCCATCCGGGATCCGGAAGGCGTAGCCCGGCTTCACATGCTGGACTGCGCCGCTCTTCTTCTCTGCGGGGATTTTTCCCACAGGCGGCTCATCGACGTGGGCACCGGAGCCGGATTTCCCGGTCTGGTCCTGAAAATTCTGGTTCCCTCCCTGGATGTCACCCTTCTGGACTCCCTGGGCAAGCGGGTGAACTGGCTTAACGAACTCATCGCCGCGCTGAATCTCCAGGATGTGCGGGCCATTCACGGCAGGGCGGAAGATCTCTCCGCAAGCCCTCCCCACCGGGACGGCTATGATCTGGCCACCGCCCGGGCGGTGGCGGAACTGCGGGTGCTGGAGGAACTCTGTCTCCCCTTCGTCCGGCCGGGGGGCACCTTTCTGGCCATGAAGGCGGAACCCTGCACCCAGGAGCGCACCCAGGCCATCCGGGCCGTCAGAACCCTGGGCGGCCGGCTGGAGGAGGATGGGGTCTATGAGATTCCCGGCACCACCATCCGCCGCCGGGTCATCCGTACCTTCAAGACTGCTCCCACCCCCAGGGGTTATCCCCGCCGCTGGAGCAGAATACAGAAAGAACCCCTCTGATGTGCAAAGAGGGACCATCATTCCGGAAATTTTTTTAAAAGTTCGCCTCAAAACCTTGACGCGGAAGGCCTTTGTAGGTTAGACTGAGATAGCGGAGAATGGAGGGGCTGTTGTTGGGCACTGTGATTGCCATTACTTCGGGAAAGGGCGGAACCGGCAAAACTTCGGTCACCGGCGCAGTTGCCGTAGCTCTGGCCCTCCGGGGCCGGAACGTCCTCTGCATGGATATGGATGTGGGTCTGCGGAACCTGGACATCACCCTGGGCATGAGCGACCGGGCCCTGATGGACTTCTGCGATGTGGTACTGGGCCGGTGCGAACTGGACCGGGCCGTCTCCACCCATCCTGCGATTGCCGGACTGTCCCTGCTCTCCGCCCCCATGTCTCTCCCTGCGGGAGTGGACGAGGGGCGTATGCGGGATCTGCTGATGCAGGCCCGCAGCCGTTACGACTATGTCCTCCTGGATTCTCCTGCCGGGCTTGGTCCCGGCTTCCGCCTGGCTCTTGCCGGCGCCGACCGGGCCCTTGTGGTCTCCACCAGCGATGCTTCCTCCATCCGGGATGCCCAGAGGACCGTCACCGAGATGGAACAGATTTCCGTCATTCATCTGGTGATGAACCGGATTCAGCCCCGTCTGCTGCGCAAGCTCCGCACCACCATTGACGATGCCATGAACTCCGCCGGGCTGCCCCTCATCGGTGTGATTCCCGAGGACCCCCGGGTACTCCTCTGCGCCAACCAGGGCATTCCCCTGACGGTGGGAGGGCGCAGAGGCGCCGCCCTGGCCTGTCAGAACATCGCCCGCCGCCTGGAGGGCGAACGGGTTCCTGTCATGCATCTCAGATGATTCCCCCCTGCCACCATCTGCCCGCGTTAAGAAGGAGGTTTTCGCGGCATGAATATCGCCTTAATGAGCCACACCAAAAAACAGGATCTCATGGTACAGTTCTGCACCGCTTACTGCGGCATACTGTCCAAGCATACCGTGTGTGCCACCAACGCAACGGGACGGATGGTGGCGGATGCCACAGGTCTGCACGTCAATCTGTTCCTCTCCCACGAACATGGCGGGATTGAGCAGATCGGGCAGCGGATCATCTACAACGAAATCGACATGGTCATTTTCTTCAACTCTCCCGTGGATACCGATATGGACAAAGACGTCATGTACATCTCCCGCCTGTGCAACCAGCACTCTGTGCCCATGGCCACCAACGTGGCCACCGCCGAACTGCTGATCCACGGCCTGGCGCGGGGCGATCTGGACTGGCGTATCGTCATGAATCCAAATCGGGTCCCCTTCGCCCTGTAGAGATATGCCATGCGCTCCCGTTCCAGGATTCCGGGACGGGAGCGCTTTTTTCCGGATCAAACCCATACAGAAAGGATCCTATCTATGAGTAAGGTTCAGCCTCGGACCCTGTCCGGCTTCATGGAACTGCTGCCGGCCCGTCAGGTCCAGTTTGACCGTATGGTCGCCATTCTGCGGGAGTCCTACTCCCTGTATGGCTTCACCGCCCTTGACACGCCTCTCATTGAGGCCAGCGAAGTTCTCCTGGCCAAGGGCGGCGGGGAGACGGAAAAGCAGATCTACCGCTTCACCAAGGGCGACAGCGATCTCTCCCTGCGCTTTGATCTGACGGTTCCCCTGGCCAAATACGTGGCCCAGAACTACAGCCATCTGGCCTTTCCCTTCCGCCGCTTCCAGATCGGCAAGGTCTACCGGGGGGAGCGGGCCCAGCGGGGCCGCTTCCGGGAGTTCTACCAGGCCGACATCGATGTGATCGGGGACGGTGCCCTGGATATCTCCAACGATGCGGAAATTCCCGCCATCATCTACCGCACCTTCACCGCTCTGGGCCTGAAGCGGTTTCAGATCCGGGTCAACAACCGGAAGATCCTCAACGGCTTCTACGCCATGCTGGGGCTGACCCGCCAGTCCGGTTCCATCATGCGCACGGTGGACAAACTGGAGAAGATCGGGGTCAGTGCCGTCCGGGAACTTCTCACCGGGGAGGACATTGCCCTGACGGATGCCCAGGCGGAGGAAATCATCCGCTTCATCAGCATCCGCGGCTCCAACGAAGAGGTTCTCGCCAGCCTGGAGACCTACCGGGGCCGTCATCCCCTCTTCGATGAGGGACTGGACGAGCTGTCCACGGTGGCCCGCTACCTGGCCTCCTTCGGGGTCCCGGAAAGCCATTTTGCGGTGGATCTCACCATCGCCCGGGGGCTGGACTACTACACCGGCACCGTCTATGAGACCACCATGCTGGATCACCCGGAGATCGGGTCCATCTGTTCCGGCGGCCGCTACGACAACCTGGCAGAGTACTATACGGACCGGCAGCTGCCCGGCGTGGGCATCTCCATCGGCCTCACCCGGCTGTTCTTCGTGCTGGAGGACCAGGGATACCTGAACGACAACCTTAACACGGCCCCTGCCGATGCCCTGATTCTCCCCATGACCTCCGACCTCTCCCCCGCCATCTCCCTGGCCACCGCCCTGCGGGACGCCGGCATCCGCACCCAGATCTACGGAGAAAAGAAGAAGTTCAAGGCCAGAATGAACTACGCCGACCGCATCGGGGTGCCCTACACCGTTTTCCTGGGAGAGGATGAGATCTCTGAGGGCTGCGCCGCCATCAAGGACATGCGCACCGGCCGGCAGGTCAAGGTCCCCACCGGGGAGGCGGCCGCCTTCATCCGGACCGGCCTGGCGGAACTGGAGAAGGGCACTCCCATTCTGGACCGGGGCGAATAACCCCCTCCCCGGTAAGCCTATCATCTTGCTTGGAGTTGATTTTCATGGTTCAATCGCGCACCCACACCTGCGGCGAACTGCGCATGGAGCACGTCGGTCAGTCCGTCCGCCTGGCCGGATGGATGGAGAACGTCCGGGAAGTGGGGCAGAATTTCGCCTTTGTCGTCCTGCGGGACTTCTATGGCACCACCCAGATCGTCATCGAAACGGAGGAGATGATGTCGATCATCCGCAGTCTCAACAAGGAGAGCACCATTGCCGTTGAGGGAACCGTGCGGGAGCGGGACAGCAAGAACCCCAAACTTCCCACCGGCGACATTGAGATTGCTCCCACCCGCATTGAGATTCTGGGCCGCTGCCGCCACAACGAGCTCCCCTTCCAGATCAGCCGCTCCCGGGAGGCGGACGAGTCCGCCCGCCTGAAGTACCGCTATCTGGACCTGCGCAACCCCGATGTGAAGAAGAACATCGTCCTGCGCTCCCAGGTGGTGGCCGCTCTGCGCAACGCCATGATCGGAGAGGGCTTCCTGGAGATCACCACCCCCATTCTCACCGCCTCCTCCCCGGAGGGTGCCCGGGACTACCTGGTACCCAGCCGCAAGCACCCCGGCAGCTTCTACGCCCTGCCCCAGGCCCCCCAGCAGTTCAAGCAGCTGCTGATGGCCTCCGGCTTTGACCGCTACTTCCAGATTGCCCCCTGCTTCCGGGACGAGGACGCCCGGGGCGACCGCTCCCCCGGGGAGTTCTATCAGCTGGACATGGAGATGGCCTTCGCCGATCAGGAGGACGTGTTCGCCGTGCTGGAGCGGGTGCTGCCTCCCATCTTCGCCCAATACGGTATCTACCATGTGGCCTCTGAGGCCCCCTTCCGCCGCATTCCCTTCCTGGAGGCCATGGAGGTATACGGTACCGACAAGCCGGATCTGCGCATCGACCTTACGGTCCAGGACGCCACCGCCCTGCTGGCGGACTGCGGATTTCCCCCCTTCGCCGGCCAGAGGGTGAAGGCCATCCCCGTCAGCGGCTTCTCCGGCACCCGCAAGCAGATTGACCGCCTGTGTGCCGATGTGGAGGTCCAGGCCGGCCAGAAGGCCTACTGGTTCCGCTATGACGAGAAGGGCCAGATCGTGGGGGGCATCGCCAAGTTCCTGCAGCCCATCCGGGACCGGGTGGTGGAGGCACTGCACCTGGAAAAGGGCTCCTTCGTGGGCCTCACCTGCGGCAGCCTGCTCTCCGCCCAGAAAACCGCCGGCGTACTGCGCAGCAAACTGGGGGCCTTCTGTCCCCAGCACATGGACAAGGAGCGCTACGAGTTCTGCTGGATTGTGGACTTTCCCATGTACGAAATCGGGGAGGAGTCCGGCCAGCTGGAGTTCTGCCACAATCCCTTCTCCATGCCCAACGGGGGGCTGGAGATTCTGAAGAAGGCCGCCGCAGGCCAGGTGGATCCCCTCTCCATCACCGCCTATCAGTATGACCTGGTCTGCAACGGGGTGGAACTGTCCTCCGGTGCCGTCCGCAACCACGACCCGGAGATCATGGTGGAGGCCTTTCAGCTGGTGCGCCTGGGAGAGGAAGATGTGAAGGCCAAGTTCCCCGCCATGTACAGTGCCTTCACCTACGGAGCTCCCCCTCACGCCGGCATCGCCCCCGGCGTGGACCGGATGATCATGCTCCTCACCGGCGCGGAAACCATCCGGGAAGTGATCCCCTTCCCCATGAACAAAAACGCCCAGGATCTGATGATGAACGCCCCCGGCCCCGTCACCCAGGCTCAGCTGGACGAACTGTCCATTGCCGTGGTCAAAAAAGAGGACTCCCCCCTCTGAGTCCCTCTGCGCTGTCTGCAGAGGGGATTTTGTGAATTTTAAAAGGAGCAGTCTGAACGTGAAACTGGTACAATTCTGGCGCAATGGCGCCCCGGCCCTGGGTCTCTCCACGGAGAGGGGCATCCTGGACCTGGCCGCCGAGGCCACCCTGCGGGGCATGACCGTCCCCGCAGACATGCGTGCCGCCATCCCCCTGGGCGCTCAGCAGGTCCGCAGCCTGCTGGCTCCTCTGGAGGAGGGGGCCACCTGCTACGTGAACGCCCCCCTGGCCCCCGTGGTGACCGATCCCCAGCGCATCCTCTGCATCGGCCTCAACTACCGGCAGCACGCCAAGGAGATCCGGCTGGATCTGCCTCCTGCCCCCGTGCTGTTCAACAAGTTCTCCAACGCCCTGGCCCCGGACGGGGCGGTTGTGCGCCTGGATCCCCGCTACACCGAGTACGACTACGAGGCGGAACTGGTGGCCGTCATGGGCCGCCCCTGCCGGGATGTGAGCGAGGAGGAGGCCCTGGACTACGTCTTCGGCTACACCTGCGGCAACGACCTGTCCACCCGGGACCTGCAGTTTGCCCGGGGCGGCCAGTGGCTGCTGTCCAAGACCTTTGACGGCTTTGCCCCTCTGGGCCCCTGTCTGGTGCCCGCCGGGGAACTGGATCCCAACAACCTGCCCATCTCCAGCCGGGTAAACGGGGAGATCCGTCAGAACTCCAACACCTCGGACATGATCTTCAACGTCCAGCAGCTGATTTCCGATCTCTCCCGCCATTTCACCCTGGAACCCGGCGATCTCATCTACACCGGCACTCCCCCGGGAGTCATGCAGGGCTACCCGGCAGATCAGAAAAACTGGCTCAAGCCGGGAGACCGGGTGGAGGTCATCATCGGGGGCATCGGAACCCTCACCACCACCTTCTGCTGAACTCTCCCGTTCTCACAGCGGCCTCCGGAACGCCGTCTGGGCACTCCGGAGGCCGTTTTCTGCCCTTCTGTCCTCCCCCTCGGAACAGTCCGCGGCCTCTCGTTGGGGGAAAAGGCCAAAAAAAGACGGGCCGCCCGGCAGGGCTGCCCGTCTCCGGCAATCTTCCGTTCCCCCTTCCTCAGCCGAGAATCAGCATGAGTATGGGAATTGTGATAAAGCTGCACAATGTGGAGAGGGTTGCCCCGGTGGCGGCATACTGCTCATCCGCCCCGTAGGCCCCCGCCATCACCGTCACCTGGCTCACCACCGGCAGAGCACTCTCCACCAGGAACACGCTCCTGGCCAGTCCCTCCACATGGAAGAGGCAGCAGAATCCCCAGCAGATCACAGGTGCCACCCCCAGACGCATCACCAGCATGGTGGGAAGGCCCCGCATCAGACGCAGGTTGCGCAGCCCCACCTCGTAGATGATGAACCCGCAGTAGAGCAGGGCCAGGGGGGAGACGGTGCCGCTGATGTAGCTGGCGAAGGACATGATGGGCTCCGGAGGGCGCAGGCCCAGCACCAGCAGAGTAACGGAGAGGATCACCGCCAGAATGGGCGGCTTCGTGAAGATGCTGCGCAGCAGCCCCAGGGGCGAGAGGCGGCTTCCCCCTGCCGTACCGGAGCGCTCCACCAGCACGACGGCCACCGACTGCACGAAGGTGGTATTGGCCAGGTAGTAGATCATCAGGAACCCCATACAGGCATCCCCGAAGAGCTGCTTGCACACCGGAATCCCGATAAACAGGGTGTTGGACAGCCCCACCATGCAGACAAAGACGCCCCAGCGCTGCCGGGGCAGCTTCAGCAGCACCGCCAGGGCCGCTCCCAGCAGCAGATTGACGATGACCCCCATGTAGGCGCAGATCAGCATACGTCCCGCCTGGGAAAGGGAGTCCCGCTCCAGGTTGTTGAGAATTCCCACCAGACAGTTGCAGGGGACGGCGATGTTGATGAGAAAGCTGCTGAGGAACTTCTTCTCCTGGGCGTGCATCCAGCCCAGACGGCCCATGAGCCAGCCCACGGACATCAGAAGCAGAAGCACAAACGATGCGGAGACCGCGTTGAGAAATCCGGACACCGGAATCCCTCCTTCCAGAACAGCACCCGTCAGACGGGTGCTGTGTTCTCCGGTTCAGCCACCTTCCGCAGGAGCTTTGGCCGCGGTGCCGCTCCCGCCTCCTCCCCGGGGATGGCGGCGGTGTCTGCGGTGGCCGGAGCCCTCCGCTCTGCCGCCTTCGGCTGCAGGGGCATCCCCCTTTTTCTTCTCGCCCTCGGCCTTCTGGCCTTTCGGCGGCTGCTTCTGGGGCTCTCCCCGGCCGCCTTTCGCCTTTGCCCCCTCTTTCGGGCCCTTCTGGCCCTCTCCCCTCTGGCTTCTGGTGTCCGCCTTCTGGGGCTGGGACTCCCCCTTTGCAGTGCTCTCTCCGCTCTGGGCGTCCCTGGGAGCATCCTGCCTGGCAGGTTTTCCCCCTCCGGCACGGCGCCCTCTGCGGCGACGGCGGGAGGTGCGCTGGGTCTCCCCCTCCGGTTCCTCTCCGGAGACGGATTCCGCCGCCTCCCACTCCTCTTCGCCGGCCGTCTCCTCTTCGTCCTCCCACTGGTCCTCCCTGGGAGGCTCTTCCGGAGGTCTTCGCAGATGGGCCAGCTCCTCCGGCGGGGGCTCCACATAGCCCTCGGGGCGCTTGCCCTTCCCGCTTCGCACCACGCTCAGTTCCGTGTTGTGGTAGGTCCTGGGGGTCTCCGGAGAGGACTCCAGACGCACCTGGACCGTCTGACGCAGCAGGTTGACGGCGGTCACGTTTCCCGCTCCGTCCGGGGTCTCCACAAAGGACTCGATCTTGGGTGCGGTCTTCACCAGGTCCTCATAGGCCTCCTGCTCGTACTTCAGGCAGCACATCAGCCGCCCGCAGGTTCCGGAGATCTTGGTGGGATTCAGGGACAGGTTCTGGGTTTTGGCCATCTTGATGGACACCGGCTGAAATTCATCAAGAAAGGAGGCACAGCAGAAGGGCCGGCCGCAGATTCCCAGGCCGCCCTTCAGTTTCGCCTCGTCCCGCACCCCGATCTGACGCAGCTCGATGCGGGCGTGGAGGGAGCTGGCCTGGTCCTTCACCAGGGCCCGGAAGTCCACCCGCACGTCTGCCGTAAAGAGAAACAGGATCTTGCTGCCGTCAAAGCTGTATTCCGCGGAGACCAGTTTCATGTCCAGACCGTGCTCCACAATCTTTGCCTTGCAGATCTCAAAGGCCTCCGCCTCTTTGGCCCGGTTGACCAGGAGGGTCTCCCGGTCCTCCTCGGTGGCCCGGCGGACCACCGGACGCAGAGGGGCAATGAGTTCCATCTCGTCGATCATGCTGTTTGCCTGCACGCAGGTGGCATACTCCATCCCCCGGGTTGTCTCCACGATCACACCGTCGTCCACCTCAAACGGCTGGCCTTCCGGGTTGAAGTAATATGGTTTTCCCCCGCTTTTAAAGCGGACGCTGATGATCTCTACCATCGGTATTCTCCTTCTGGAGGCCCCGCCCCGGGTCTCCGGATTGCATTGGTCAGGTCTGCTTCACAAACATCCCCGCACACAGCCAGCCGCCGGCAACTCCCGCCGACAGATTGTACTGGCAGGCCTCCCGGATCCTGCGGGTCAGTTCCACCCCCCGGATCAGCCGGGACCGGCTGCCGCTCTTCTCCAGACGGCCGGCCAGTTCCTGTTCCAGTTCTTCCAGAATGCGCTCCAGTTCCGCCCGGGGCATCCTGGTCCCCTCCAGCTCCCCCACCGTCTCCATCAGCTGCAGTTCCCTGCCCTGTTCCATGGCATCCGCCAGGCGGCACACCAGACTGCGGCGGGCGGTGGAATCCTCATCCCGGCCCTTCAGTTCCTCCAGGGCCCGGCCCAGAATCCCCTGGGAGGCCACTGCGGCGGCATGAATCTCCTCCCTGCTCTTCTCCGGGCAGCGCCGGGCCAGCCACTGCTCGCTCTCCGGCAGAGGCACCGGCGTCAGGGGCAGCTGTTCGCAGCGGGAGCGGACCGTCTGCAGCAGGGCCCCGGCATTCTCAGTCAGCAGCAGGAAGGCGGCATAGGGCGGCCCGTCCTCCAGCACCTTCAGCAGCGCATTCTGGCAGGCCGGACTGAGGGCATCCGCCTGCTCGAAGAGATAGACCTTCCGCCTGCCCTCGTTGGGCTGTATGAAGGCGCTGGCCCGGGCTTCCCGCACCTGGGAGATGGTAACCGCCTTTCCCTCCAGGGGCCCTACGGTGATCACGTCCGGATGGATCCCCTGGGCCACCTTGCGGCAGGGAAGGCAGTGTCCGCAGGGCCTGGCCTCTTCCTCCGCCCCGGTGCACAGCATGGCGGAGATGAGGATCCGGGCCAGGGTATGTTTTCCGGACCCGGCGGGTCCGGAGAGAATATAGGCATGGGACAGCCCGTTCCGGCGCAGGGAGAGCTGCTCCTTCAGCCGGAAGTTGCCCGCCAGACCGGACAGTTCCAAGAGGGCTCCTCCTCTCTTCAGGCCGGACCGACCACAAAGATTTCTTTCTTTGTATTATAGCCCACTTCCCCCAAATAGGCCAGAGCTTTTTTCGTGATCCGCTCCCCCGGGGCCACCACCGGCACCCCGGGGGGATAGGGAGCAATCTGTTCGGCGGAGATCTCCCCCTCCGCCTGCTCCAGGGGAATTTTCCGGCAGGGGGCAAAGAGGGCCTCCCGGGGCCGCAGAACCCCCTCCGGAGGGGGCGGCGGGGCGGTCACCGGTCCCTCTCCCAGCCGGGAGGTCATCTCCTCCAGGGCCTGATCCAGCTTCTCAAGGTTCTCCTCCCGGTCAGAGGCGGTGCAGATCAGCACCACATGGCCCGAATCCGCCATCTCCGGCCAGATGTTCCGCTCCTCCAGAGCCCTTTTCAGAGCGTATCCGTCCCGGGCGCGCAGGGTGAGGCGGCAGGGGTCCAGGGGTACTCCCCTGAGACTGGGATACTTCTCCCGCAGGGAGAGGGCCATTCCGGCCACCTGGTGATACGCCCCGGGATGTTCCACCAGCCACTGCCGGGCGGTATCCAGAGAGGCCAGGATGGGATAGGAGGGGCTGGAGGTACCGTAGATGGATGCCGTCAGCCGCAGCCGCTCCGGATCCGTCCCATTGGCGAACAGCAGAGCGGCCTGCCCCATGGCAGGCAGGGTCTTATGGGCACTGACGGCCAGAAGATCCGCCCCCTCAAAGGCCGGGATCCCCAGAAAGGGCAGATGGGCCCCGTGGGCCCCGTCCACCAGAAGGCGGGCACCATGGGCGTGAGCCGCCCGGGAGATGCCCCGCACATCCGAGACAATGCCGGCGTAGGTGGGCGAGGTGATGCACACCCCCCGGATCTCCGGGTGCCGGGCCAGCTTCTCCTCCACCTGCTCCGGGCGGATGGGTCCTCCCATGCTCTCCTGCTCCATCCAGTCCCGCTCCAGAAAGACCGGCTCCAGATCCAGCAGGGCCAGGGCGTTCCAGACGGAGCGGTGACAGCCCCGGTCCACCAGAACCCGGCTTCCCGGGGGACACAGCAGCGTCATGCCGGTGAGAATGCCCTGGGTGGAACCCCCGGTGAGAAACTGGCAGCAGTCCGTGTGATACAGCCGGGCCCACAGCTCCTGGGCGTCGTCAAAGGGAGCACCCGCCTCGTAGAGGTTGCCGGTGACGGGCAGTTCCGTCACATCCAGAACCGCGGCCGGGGTCAGTTCCGGGGCCGGCAGAGGCCGTCCCTTGTGCCCCGGCATGTGAAACCGCACCGGGTTTTCCCCCGCGTAGGCCCTCAGGGCGTCATAGAGGGGGGTTGGCATGGCGTTTCCTCTCCTTTCGGACTTAAAAATGGCCGCCCGCACGGGGCGGACGGCCAGAACAGATTATTTCTTCTCCTCGGGGGAATAGGCCACCACGGTGCGGCGGTTGGGCTCCACGCCGGTGGAGAAGGTGGTGACGTTGGGATAGTCCTGCAGAGCGGTATGGATCACATGCCGTTCATAGGCATTCATGGGCTCCAGGGTCATGTTGCGCCGGTAGCGCACCGCCTTGCCGGCCATCTTCAGCGCCAGGCGCTGGAGGGACTCCTCCCGCTTGGCCCGGTAGCCCTCGGCGTCCACATGGATGCGGACCCGCTTGGACTGACCGTGGTTGACCGCATAGCTGGTCAGCTGCTGGATGGCGTCCAGGGTCTCTCCCCGGCGCCCGATGATGGTGCCCAGGTTCTCCCCCACCAGCTTCACCTTGTAGTTGCCCTCGTCGGTGATCATGATCTCCGGCTGGGCCTTCACATCCAGGTGCTCCATCAGCCCGATGAGAAACTCCCGGATCCGGTTGGCCTTCTCATCGTCCTCGCTGACCGGAGAGAGAATGGGCTCGTGGTGAGGGGGACGCTCCACGGGAGCGGTCTGCTCCGGGGCAGGGGTGGCGGCTGCCATCGCAGCCTCGTCGCCCTCCTGGGGACGGCTGCGGTTCTTCCTGCGCCCCTGCTGCTGCGGCTGCTGCCTGGGGGACTCCCGGCGCTCGCCGCCGGAACGGCCACTCCCCTGCTTTTTGCCCTGCCGGTTGGGACGGGGGGGCCTGGCGGGCTGCCAGCCCGGCTTGGCGGTGAGGATGGTCTCCTCCTCCACCGGCTCCCCCTCCGCCCCGGAGGGCTCGGAACCGGCAGCGGGGGCCTTCTCCTTCCCGGGCTCCACCGCCTTTTCCTGCTCCGGTTCCGGCTCCGGCTGGGCCGGCTTCTCCCGTTTGGGCTCCGCCGCTTTTGCCGGAGCCGGCTCCTCCTTCTTCACGGCGGGCTTTTCCTCGGGCTTCTCCTCCGCCAGGGGCTTGGTATCCCAGACCGAGGCGAGAATGTCCTTCTCCTGGAAGAAGTTGATGGGCCGGGGCTTGCCGCCCTCATATTCGACCTCATAGCGGACCCGTACCTTAGCCGGATTGCTGCCGAAGCCCAGAAAACCGGTCTTCGCCCGCACCAGCACCTCGATGGACACGTCGTCCCGTTCCAGTCCCAGCTGGAACAGCGCGGCGGAGATGGCATCCTCCTCGGTACGTCCCGTCGTTTCAATCCATTTGACCATTGCTCAGCCCTCCTTACTTCTCAGGTTCTTCGCCCTCTGAAGACTCCCCGTTCTCCTCCGGTTTCCCGGACCGGGGCACTTCCGGTTCCCCGGACTCTCCGTCCCTGGGAGGCTCTTCCGTCTTCCCGGCCTCCTCCGGCTTTCCGGGTCCCTCCAGACTCTTGAGTTCCTCTGTCTTCTCGGGCTGCTCGCCCTGTTTCTTCTTCTTTTTCTTTTCCTTCTTGTTGTCCTTGTTCTTGTTCTTGTCGCCCCAGTTGGCATCCGCCGCCTCGGCCTCTTCCTTTGCCAGCACATCCGGGTCGGCGTAGGGTGTCACCGCACCGAAGCGGTCCGGAATGTAGGCACGGCCTCTGGCGTAGGCCCGCAGGCCCTCCCGGCTGTCTTCCTTGTTCACGCCCTCCTGCTCCGGTTCATCATCCTTCTTCAGAGCGGTTTTCTTCTTCTTGCCCCGGTTGGCCTTCTCCTCCTCAATCCGCCGCTGGCGGGCCAGACGGGCCTCCTCCTTGCGGCGCTTCTCTTCCTCTTTCTCCTCCTGCTCCCGGCGCTCTGAGGCCTCCCGGGCCTTGGCATAGTCCTTCTTGAGCAGCTGACCGCAGATCACTTCCTGCACCATGGTCACCAGGTACTGGGCAATCCAGTATACGCTCAGAGCGGCCGGCAGGGTGAAGCCGAGCCACAGGGACATCAGGGGCATCATGACCATCATGACCTTGTTGGAGGTGTCCGCCTGGGCGTTCTGGGCCTGGGCGTTGTTCATGTTGTTGGTGGCCATGGACACTTTCATGGAAACGAAGGAGGTGACGGCGGACAGAACCGCCAGCAGGAACAGTCCCACGCCGTTCCAGGACAGGTCCTGCCAGACCTTCCAGTTGGGGATGTCATTCAGGTTGAGACCCAGGAAGGAGAAGTTCAGCACCACCAGGTTCTTGCCCGCCTCTCCCAGAGCGGTCCGCAGTGTTTCCAGGTTGGTATCGTTGATGAGGGAACTGAGATAGATCTGGTTGAAGTTCCCGTTCTGGAAGACCGAGGCGATGTCCCCGGCCGCCACCTGCTCCACCAGCTTGTTCATGGCACTCTCGCTGACCCACTTGTTGGCAACCGCCACGGTCTGCCAGTCCAGCTGGGCGGCCACCACCTGAATCTGCTCCATGGAGAGATTCATGAAGTAGGTCATGGGCTGCCGGATGACGCCGTACAGGGCAATGAGCACAATCATGGGAACCAGGGACCACAGGCATCCGCCCATGGGGTTGACCTTCTCCCGTTCGTAGAGCTTCTGCACCTCCAGGTTGTAGCGCTCCTTGTCCTTGCCGTACTGCTTCTGCAGCTTCTGCATCTTCTCGGAGAGCATGCTGGTCTTCACCATGCTCTTCTTGCTCATCAGCGTCACCGGGAACAGGATCGTCTTGATCACCACGGCAAAGAGGATCAGAGCCCCACCGTAGCTGCCCAGCAGGTTGTAGAAGAACAGAAGCAGCATGGCGAAGGGTTTCAGGATGATACCCACAGTATTACCTCCACGTTAATAGAATCCGGCCAGAGGTCTCAGGGCACAGGGTCGTACTCGATGGACTTCTGCCGGTGAAACGGATGGCACCGCAGCACCCGACGCAGTGCCAGCAGGCCCCCTTTCAAGGCGCCGTACTTCTCCACCGCCTCCACGGCATACTGGGAGCAGGTGGGAATGAACCGGCAGCAGGGAGCACGAAGGGGAGATATGTAGTTCTGGTAGAAGTGAAGCAGAGCCAGCAGGACGGTTTTCATGACCTTTCCCCCTTTGGCGTGTCCGCCATAATGCCCAGGGTGCGCATCAGATGGAGAAAACTGCGCTCCATCTCGCCGTAGCGGCTGTATACGGCCCGGGTGCGGGCCACCACCACCAGGTCATACCCGGGGGAGAAGCGCTCCTCATTGGTGCGGTACATCTCCCGGATGCGGCGGCGGACGCGGTTGCGCTGCACGGCACAGCCCAGTTTCACCCCGGTGGTGATGCCGATGCGGTTCACCTTCCGGCCGGTCCGGCGGCAGTAGACGGCAAAGAAGGGGGACACCGCACTTCTGCCCCGGCTGTAGAGACGGCGGAATTCATGGTTTTTTTTCAGAGTGACCGTGTACTTCATCCCTCGCCGTCCTTTCCCGGAAGGTGAAACCGCCCTGCCCTCCAGGGCGGAGAGCCGGCACATCGAAAAGGCCCCAAAACGCACACATGGGGCGGGGGATTGCTCCCACGCCCCTGACGCTGACTTGAAACCGGCGGTGTGTCCTGCAGGCACGGTGCCTGATCAGAGGGTCAGGCGGGCACGGCCCTTGGTGCGACGGCGTGCCAGCACCTTGCGGCCGTTCTTCGTGGCCATGCGCTTGCGGAAACCATGCTCCTTGGAGCGCTGACGCTTCTTGGGCTGATAGGTACGAACCATAAGGACACCTCCTCGTCTGAAATGAAGCCGGCTCACCCGGCTCAACAACAGCCCCGGAGGGGCTGCGGTCTGCACAGAAGGAGTCCGGGGCAGCCCAAAGGCCCTCCTCCCCGGAACACGCGCTCCCCATTATAGTCGATGCCCCTTTGACCTGTCAACCTCAAAATTCCGGATTGGGCGAGGAATTTTTCCTCCCTGTCCCTCCCCCACATGTTGTGCCAGGGCCCTGCCTCCCCCCACAAGAGGGACCTGTCCGGAGGGAACGTGCCCGGGAGCGCGGCCCCATACATCTAAATAAAGAAAACTCTTGCAACAGCTGCCCTCTTCTGATATAATCACTGGGTGCGGTTCTCATGAGAGGCCCGCCGTGCTGCCGCCTTCTCCGTCTCCCGGGGAGGGCGCTTTAAAGGTTTGAGGAGGGATGGGACTCATGAATCCTGCCGCTGATGTCTGGGAGAAAGTCATTGAACTCATGAGACCGCAGATGACTGCCACCACCATTAAGACCTGGTTCGAAGACGCCCAGGCCGTCAGTCTGGAAAACGACCGTCTGGTTCTCGTCACTCCCACCGCCTTCAAGCGGGACATCATCGTAGCCCGCTACACCCCCTACATCAAACAGGCCCTCCATGACCTGTTCTCCGCCGACATGGAAGTCACGGTGATGACCGCCGAGGAACTGGAGGCCTCCCGGACGCCCTCCAAATCCAGTTTCCTGCCCGGCATGGGGGAGTACATCTTTGACCGGTTTGTGGTGGGGGCCTCCAACAAGTTCGCCCACGCCGCCGCCAAGGCTGTGGCCGACAACCCCGGCAACTCCTATAACCCCCTGTTCATCTACGGCGAATCCGGCCTGGGCAAGACCCACCTGCTCCTGGCCATCGCCCACAGCGTCCACGACACCCACCCGGAATTCAAGATTGTCTATATCAAGGGAGATGACTTCACCAACGAGCTGATCTCCGCCATCCGGGAGGGCCGCAACGCGGAATTCCGGGAAAAGTACCGGGGGGCCGATATGTTTCTCATGGATGATGTCCAGTTCATCGCCGGCCGGGACTCCACCCAGGAGGAGATGTTCCATACCTTCAACACCCTCCACGAACTGAAAAAGCAGATCGTGTTCACCGCCGACCGGCCGCCCCAGGAGATGCTGCGGCTGGACGACCGGCTGAAGACCCGCTTCTCCTCAGGCCTGCCCGCCAAGATCGACCCGCCGGACTACGAGACCAGGGTGGCCATCATCAAGAACAAGGCCATCAGCATGGGCATCGAACTGCCGGACTTCCTCCTGCAGCTCATCGCGGAGAACATCACCGCCAACGTGAGGCAGATCGAGGGCACCGTCAACAAGATCATGGCCTATCAGGACCTCCTGGGGGCCGACGTGAACAAGGAGACCGTGGTCCGGGCCATGAAGGACATGTTCAAGGACCGCTCCGACATCGTCCCCACCGTGGATGTGATCATCTCCGAGGTCTGCAAGTTCTACAACCTGGAGCCCGAAGTCCTCCGGGGCCAGGGCCGGGGCAAGGTCATCTCCCAGTGCCGGCAGATGGCCATGTACCTGACCCGCCGCATGACGAACCTCTCCCTCTCCGAGATCGGCAAGGAGTTCGGCGGCCGGGACCACACCACCGCCATGCACTCCATCGAGCGCATCGAGGAGCTGATAAAGCGGGACCCGGAGAAGGCGGAGATCCTGAAGGACATCACCGCCAACATCAACGCCCACTACGAGTAGCGGGGCGGGCCTCACCCCGGGTTTCCACATCGCATTGTGCATTGTGGAAAACTTTCGGTGGACAAATTTTGGGCCCTCATGAGCCTGTGGAAAACCCGGTCTTTTTTTCCACACCCCCTGTGGAAACGCAAACCCTTGGGGCACAAGGGATTAGGGGATCTTTCCACATTTTTTGGCCCTACGACGACTTTTACTATAATCTATCCTCTCCTTTCTTTCCTAGGGCGAGAGACAGAGAGATAAAGAGAGAGGAAGAGTTAAAACAGGAGGCAGGAGTTAAAAATGATATTCACCTGTGAGAAGGCCATTCTCTCGGCCGCGATCAGCATCGCATCACGGGCCACAGCCATCAAGAGTTCCATCCCCGCCATCGAGGGGATTCTGCTGCAGGCAGGGGACCTGGGCCTGTGCCTTACCGGTTACAACATGGAGACCGGCATTCAGGTCAATGTCATGGCCAGCACCGTGGAGAGCGGCTCCATCGTTCTGAGCGCCCGCCTTTTCGGAGAGATTGTCCGCAAGATGCCGGACGACCTGGTCACCTTCACCACTCATGAGCTGTCCGTCAACGTGAAGTGCGGCTCCAGCCAGTTCAACATCCTGGGTATGGACCCCCACGACTTCCCGGAGCTGCCCTCGGTGGAGCAGCAGAACTCCATCACGCTGCCCCAGCCCACCCTGCGGTCCATGATCAGCGAGACCATCTTTGCGGTCAGCGACAACGAAAACCGGCCGGTTCATACCGGCTCCCTCTTTGACGTGGCGGGGGATACCCTCACCCTGGTCTCCGTGGACGGCTACCGCCTGGCCCTGCGCCGGGAGAAGCTGAAGGAGAAGCGGGGGCAGGATGTGTTCAGCTTCGTGGTGCCCGGCAAGGCCCTCAGCGAGGTGGAGAAGATCTGCAGCGATGAGGAGGCGGAGGTGACCGTGATCCAGGGCGCCAACCACGTGCTGTTCCGGGCCGGTGACACCGTCCTGGTGAGCCGGCGCCTGGAGGGGGACTTTCTGGCCTACCGCAACGCCATTCCCCGCAACAACCCCATCCGCATCACCTGTGACGCCCGGTCCCTTCTGGCCAGTCTGGAGCGGGTGAGCCTCATCATCAGCGACAAGCTGAAGTCCCCCCTGCGCTGCGTGTTCAACGACGGCGAGGTGGAGATGACCGCCAGCACCTCGGTGGGCGACGCGGAGGACAGGTGCGCCGTGGATGGCAACGGCAACGGTCTGGAGATCGGGTTCAACAACCGCTATCTGATGGATGCGGTCCGGGTTGCCCCCACCGACCGGCTGGTGCTGGAGTTTGCCTCCAGCGTGGCGCCCTGCGTGATCCTTCCCGCCGAGGGGGAGGAGAACTTCATCTATATGGTGCTGCCCGTGCGCCTGAAGGCCAAGTAGGGGCCCCGCCACGGGATATCAAGGGAACTCCCCCGGCACCCCTGTTGCCGCGTGGGGAGTTCAGAGAGCGGGTTTTTCATGGAAACCTATCCGATTCAGATTCATACGCCCTTCATCCGTCTCCAGGAGCTGCTGAAGTTCGCCGGGGCCACGGAGACCGGCGGAGATGCCAAGCGGATCATTCAGGAGGGACGGGTGGCGGTCAACGGGGAGATCTGCCGGATGAGGGGCAGAAAACTCTACCCCGGGGACCGGGCTGTCATTGACGGCGAGACGGAGATGACGGTCACATGATGGTAGAGGAGCTGGAGCTGGAGCACTTCCGCAACTACCGAAGCCTCCACACCGGGTTTGACCCCCGGGTCAATCTGATCTACGGGGACAACGCCCAGGGCAAGACCAATCTGCTGGAGGCGGTGGCCTACCTGTCCTCCGCCCGCTCCCACCGCTCCCGCTGGGACCGGGATCTGATCGAGATGGGAGAGGACAGCGCCCGGATACGGGGCACGCTGCTCAGCCGGGAGAGACGGTTCGTCCAGGAGGCCAGGCTCTTCCGGGGCCGGGGCCGGCAGCTGTTCTCCAACGGGGTGCGGCTGAAGTCCGCCGGGGCCCTGGGGGAGGTGCTCAACACGGTGCTCTTCTGCCCGGAGGACCTCTTCCTGATCCGGGAGGGGGGCGCCGCCCGGCGCCGGTTTCTGGACAGCGCCATCTGTCAGCTGCGCCCCCGCTACGAGCAGGCTCTCACCGAGTACGGCCGTCTCTATGAGCAGAAGACCCGGATTCTGCGGGACTGGAGGGAAAAACCGGACCTGCTGGACACCCTGGACGTCTTCAGCAACGGGATGGTGGAGAAGGGGGCCATCATCATCCACTACCGGGCCCACTTCATCCGGCGGCTGAAGGGCAACGCCGCCGCCATTCACCGGGACTTCTCCGGCGGCCGGGAGGCGCTGGAGCTGACCTATGAGACGGTCTCCTCCATTGACGACCCCCTGAGGCCACCCCGGGAACTGGCTCCCCTGCTGCTGGAGCACATGCAGTCCCACCGCCACGCGGAACTGGAGGCCCGCCAGTGCCTCTCCGGGCCCCACAAGGACGACCTGGCGGTGAAGATCAACGGTGTGGCGGCCCGCACCTTCGGCTCCCAGGGCCAGGCCCGCACCGCCGCCCTCTCCCTGAAGCTGGCCCAGCGGGAGATCTCCCAGGAGGAGACCGGGGAGTGGCCGGTGCTGCTGCTGGACGACGTGCTCTCCGAGCTGGATCCCAGGCGGCAGGCCTTTGTCCTCAACCGCATCCGCGGAGGACAGATCTTCATCACCTGCTGTGAGGAGGACAAGCTGGAGGGGCTGGAGGGCGGAAGGGCCTTCCACATCGAAAACGGCATTCTGCTGGGCTGACCCCCCATGTCCGGGGCGGGAGAGGAGGAAAAACCATGTATCTCCATCTGGGCCAGGGCATTGTGGTGCCCAGCCGGGATGTTCTGGGGATCTTTGATCTGGACAACGCCAGCTGGGCCTGGCGCACCCGGGTGTTCCTGGAGCGGGCGGAGAAGGAGGGACGGGTCACCGCCATCGGGCGGGATCTCCCCCGGACCATGGTGCTCACCTGCCGGAAGGACGGCCCCCCTGCCGTCTGGCTCTCTCCCCTGTCCTCCGCCATTCTGGCGGGGCGGGCACAGCGCAATGCCATCGAGTGAACGTTGAAATATTACAGGAGGAAGAAACATGGAACCCATCCAGTACACATGGGAGGACCGCAAGCGGCATCTGGGAATGCCTCTGTCCTTCACCAAGTACCGGCTCAGCGAGGACCGTCTCTTCTGCGAAACGGGCCTGCTGAACGTGCGGGCCGACGAGGTGCTGCTCTACCGGATCCGGGATCTGCAGGTGAACATCTCCCTGGGACAGCGTCTGTTCGGTGTGGGCACGGTCAGCGTCATCTCCTCCGACCAGAGCATCCCCCATCTGAACCTGGTCAACGTGAAGCACCCCCGGGAGGTGAAGGAACTCATCCACCACAGCGTGGAGGAGGCCAAGGACCGGAGGAGAATGCGGACCATGGAAGTGATGAGCGGGGACTCCTCCTCGGAGCAGGACAGCGATCTGGAGGACGAGGATCTGGACTGATCTGTGTTCCGGTTCCCGCTCCCGCCGCCGACGGAGCCGGACCGGTTCCCATACCCTGACTGGAGGTAAATATGTCAGACGAATTAGAACTGAGCAGCACCCAGGTGGACCACGAATACGGGGGTTCCGAGATTCAGGTTCTGGAGGGGCTGGAGGCGGTGCGCAAGCGCCCCGGCATGTACATCGGCTCCACTTCGGAGTCCGGTCTGCATCACCTGGTCTATGAGATTGTGGACAATTCCATTGACGAGGCCCTGGCCGGGTACTGCACCGACATCACGGTCACCATCAACCGCAACGGAACCATCACGGTGACGGACAACGGCCGGGGCATTCCGGTGGACATCCAGCCCCAGACGGGGCGGCCCGCCCTGGAGGTTGTCTTCACCGTCCTGCATGCCGGCGGCAAGTTCGGTGGGGGCGGCTACAAGGTCTCCGGCGGCCTCCACGGCGTGGGCGCGTCCGTGGTCAACGCCCTCTCGGAGTGGCTGGAGGTTCAGGTTCACAAGAACGGCCTCATCTACGAGATGAAGTTTTCCCGGGGCGAGATCACCCAGGAAATCCGGGTGATCGGGCGCACCGACCACACGGGCACCACGGTCACCTTCAAGCCGGACCCGGACATGTTCGATACCCTGGAGTACAACTACGAGACCCTCCACACCCGCATGCGGGAGGAGGCCTTTCTCAACGCCGGCCTGCGCATCCAGACGGTGGATCTGCGTCCCGGGCAGGAGCAGGAGGACAACATGTACTACGAGGGCGGCATCCGGGAGTTCGTCTCCTACATCAACCGCCACAAGGAACCCATTCACCCCCAGGTCATCTACATGGCGGGCAGCCGGGAGGACTCCATGGCGGAGATTGCCATGCAGTACAACGACGGCTACAATGAGGTCATGGTCTCCTTTGCCAACAACGTCCACACCCCTGAGGGGGGCATGCACGAGGAGGGCTTCCGCCGGGCGCTGACCAATGTGCTCAACGCCTACGGGCGGAAGATCAAGGTGCTGAAGGACGAGGAAAAGGTCTCCGGGGAGGACTGCCGGGAGGGCCTCAGCGTGGTCATCTCCGTCAAGCTGACGGAGGCCCAGTTCGAGGGCCAGACCAAGGCCAAACTGGGAAACTCGGAGATGCGCACTCTGGTGAGTTCCATTGTCACCACCAAGCTGGAGGCCTTTCTGGAGGAGAACCCCTCCGCAGGCAGGGCCATTCTGGAGAAGGCCCTCACCGCATCCCGGGCCCGGGAGGCGGCCCGCAAGGCCCGGGAGTCCGTGCGCCGCAAGACCGGCCTGGAGAGCGGGCAGATGCCGGACAAGCTCCAGGACTGCAACGAGCGGGACCCCTCCCTGTGCGAGATCTACATCGTGGAGGGCGACTCCGCTGCCGGCTCCGCCA
>CAYXVN010000019.1:22525-24235 GCA_964468565.1 uncultured Oscillospiraceae bacterium
ATTCAGGGGCGGGACTCCCGCTTTCAGGCCATTCTCCCCATGTGGGGCAAGATGCTCAACGTGGAGAAGGCCCGGGCGGACCGGATCTACGGCAACGACAAGCTCTATCCCCTGGTGCTGGGCCTGGGAGCGGGCATCGGGGACGAGTTCAACCTGGACCGGCTGCGCTACCACAAGGTCATCATCATGGCGGATGCGGACGTGGACGGAGCCCATATCCGTACCCTGCTGCTGACCTTCTTCTTCCGCTACATGCGTCCCCTCATTGAGAAGGGGTACGTCTACTCCGCCGTCCCTCCCCTGTTCAAACTGACCCGGGGCAAGAACGTGCGGGTGGCCTACTCCGAGACGGAGCGGGACCGGGTGAGCGCCGAGATGCGGGGGGACAACCCCAATGCCAAGGTGGACATCAGCCGCTTCAAGGGCCTGGGTGAGATGGACCCCCACGAGCTGTGGGAGACCACCATGGACCCGGAACGGCGCTCCCTGCGCCGCATCACCCTGGAGGACGCCGTGGCGGCCGACCAGATCTTTACCGTCCTTATGGGCGAGGACGTGGAACCCAGGAAGGCGTGGATCGAGCGCAATGCCCGCTACGCCGTCAACCTGGACTACTGATACGGGAGAATGAACATGAAAGCACTGCTGGTTCTGATCAGTTTTCTCACTGGGGTGATCTGCTTTCGCGACTGGCTGCAGGAGAAACGGACCGTCTCTCTGTGCTGCAGCCTGCTCTGGTTTGTGACCTGCGGCCTTCACCTCTCCGCCCTGCTTCAGGAGAAGCGGGATGAGGAGCAGAGCGACTATGCGGACTGAGCGCCCGGCGCCATCCCAACACCTCAAGGAGGAAAACAATGGCACATAACAGAGACTACAGACCGGAGGACATCGCCTACCCGGACCAGGTCATCACCGAGTCCGACCTGATCAAGGAGATGCAGGACAGCTACCGGGAGTACGCCATGAGCGTCATCGTGGGCCGGGCTCTGCCCGATGTGCGGGACGGTCTGAAGCCGGTTCACCGGCGGATTCTGTACTCCATGTACGAGACCGGACTCACCTCCGACAAGCCCTTCAAGAAGTCCGCCACCTGCGTGGGCGAAGTGCTGGGCAAGTATCACCCCCACGGCGACGCCAGCGTGTACGACGCCATGGTGCGGCTGGCCCAGGACTTCTCCATGCGCTACTGTCTGGTGGAGGGCCACGGCAACTTCGGTGACGTGGACGGCAATCCCCCGGCCGCCTACCGGTACACCGAGGCGCGCATGTCGAAGATCGCCAACGAGATGCTGCGGGACATTGACAAGGAGACGGTGGACTGGGAGCCCAACTACGACGAGTCCATCCGGGAGCCCAGGGTTCTGCCCTCCCGCTTCCCCAACCTGCTGGTGAACGGCTCCAGCGGCATCGCCGTGGGCATGGCCACCAACATCCCGCCCCACAATCTGCGGGAGGTGATCGACGCCACGGTCTGCATCCTGGACAATCCGGAGGCGGATCTGAACGACCTGAGGGAGTACATCCAGGGTCCCGACTTCCCCACCCGGGGTATCATCATGGGCAGAGCCGGCATCCGGGCGGCCTACGCCACCGGCCGGGGCAAGGTGGTGGTGCGGGCCCGCACCGAATTTGAGGAGTTCGGCAAGGACCGCACCCGCATCATCGTGACGGTACTGCCCTACCAGGTCAACAAGAAGCAGCTGATCCGCA
>CAYXVN010000020.1:0-10723 GCA_964468565.1 uncultured Oscillospiraceae bacterium
GATGAGAAGTACACCGCCACCCTGGTGGGAGGGGAGAAGGACAACGACGTGGCCGTGCTGAAGATCGACGCCACCGACCTCACCCCCGTCTCCCTGGGGGACAGCGATAAGCTGGTGATCGGGGAACCGGTGTACACCATCGGCAACCCCCTGGGCGAGCTGACCTTCACCTTTACCGACGGCATGGTCTCCGCCCTGGACCGCCTCATCACCACCACCAGCACGGAGAACGGGCGCACGGTGGAAACCACCCTCAACGTTCTCCAGACCAACACCGCCATCAACCCGGGCAACTCCGGCGGCCCCCTCTTTGACTCCTACGGCGATGTGATCGGCATCACCACCGCCAAGTACACCGAATCCGAGGCGGGAGTCAGTGCTGAGGGGCTGGGCTTTGCCCTTCCCATCAATGATCTGAAGGACATCTTCACCGACCTGATCCAGCACGGGTACGTCACCGGCAAGCCCTATCTGGGCATTCAGGTCTCCAACGTGACCGAGGACATCCAGCGCTACGGCATCCCCGCCGGCGCCGTGGTGGAATCCGTGGCCGAGGGCTCCTGCGCCCAGAAGGCCGGCCTGCAGGTCAATGACATCATCACCGCCATTGACGACACCGCCATTGACTCCTCCACCGCCCTCACCGCCGCCCTCTCTGCGGACTACAAGGCCGGGGACACCATCACCCTGAAGATCTACCGCCAGCAGCAGGAGATGGAGCTTACCGTCACCCTGGACGAGAAGAACGAGCAGACGGAAGCCAACAATACTCCTCAGCAGCAGCCCCAGGATCCCAGCAGCGGCTACGGCGGATACGGCAACGGGGGTTACGACAACGGCGAAATCTATGAGTGGCCCTTCGGCGGAATGTTCGGCTGGTAGGCCCGGTTTTCCTCTGACAGAAATAATCGGGGACCGGAAGCATCTGCTTCCGGTCCCCTTCTTTTTTCATGGCCTCCCGGCCTGTCCCCTTCTGGCAAAACGGAAGGCGTTGTCCCGCTTCCACAGTTCCCCGTAGGAAAAGCCGGTGACCTTCTCGCACACGGCAATCTCCTCCGGGGTGGCCCTGGAGCTGTCCTCCCCCTTCCGGCGGGCAATTTCCCGCTTCACAATGTCAAATTCCCTCTGATTCATGGGGAAGCGCCAGGTGAAGATGAGGGCCGCTACCAGCAGCACGATAGGGGCGAAGATGTAGATCCAGGCGATGCCGGTCTGGGTGGCTGCAGACTGCCTTCCCCCCTGGGCGGCAATGGCCTCGCTGTAGCCCACCAGGGTCAGCAGCAGCCCGATGAGGGCGGAGGCAAGGCCCTGGGCGATCTTGCGCACGAAGGTGGCCATGGCGGAACACACCGCCGGCCGGTTCACCGAGGTGATCAGCTCGTCCACGTCTGCCAGGTCCGCCAGAATGGCGTAGATGGTGGTGGAACTTCCCGCCATGCCCAGCCCGATGAAAAAGGTCAGAAAGAGGACCATGGCAAAGCTGGCGCCCTCGTGGGAGAAGAAGAGCAGGACCAGAGTGGCCACAATCCGCAGCGGGGTGCCCAGGAGCATGGGGAACTTCTTGGAGGTCCGGGGCATCAGCACGGAGAAGAGGATGGTGCCCAGGAACTGGGAGACCAGAATGACCCCCATCAGGTAGGTGAAGCGCCCCCCGCCGTAGGCATTGAGCACGTCATCCACGTAGTACACCGCCAGGCCCATGACGAAGTCGGCCGCCGCCTGCCCGCAGAGAAAGATCCCGATGAACAGCCGGTAGGAGCGGCTGCGGTACACGGTAAGGGACTGGACGAAGCTCTCGACGAAGCCCACCCGCACCGGCTCCTTCTGCTTCTCCCAGGTGCCCAGGAAGGTACCCAGAATGGTGACCAGGAAGATGACCCCGAAGATCACTCCCACGGTGAGGTAGGCCCCCGCCTGGGTGTTGTCCCGGATCACCAGGGTGGGGATGAGGCCCGCCAGAATGGCCCCGAAGGTGGAGCAGATCATGCGGGTGCCGGAGAAGCGGCTGCGGACCTTGTAGTCCTCCACCATGTCCGGCAGCAGCGCATTGTAGGGCACCATCACGATGGTGAAGCCGGTGGAGAAGAGGCAGTACATCAGCATGTAGAACAGGTACTGGATCATCACGTTCTCCGTCCGGAAACTGACCCACATCCCCACGAAGGTGATGGCCGAGATAAAGCTGCCGATGAGTATGTAGAACCGTTTTGCCCCGAAGCGGGAGCGGGTGCGGTCCGCAATGTTGCCCATAAGGGGGTCGGTCACCGCGTCCCAGACCTTCCCGATCAGCGGGATGGTGCCCGCCAGTGCCGGGGACATCCCCAGGGCCTTGGTGAGAAAGACGGTGAAGAAGGTGCCGATGATGACAAAGGCGCCGCCGCCGTAGATGTCCGCCAGCCCGTAGCACAGTCTGGCCAGCGGACTGGATTCCCGTTTCGCATTCATCCCAAATATCGCTCTCCCTGTTTTCTGTGTTCCGCCGGAGCGGACCGGGCTGTGGGGGCGCTCCACCTCCGGTGCCGGCGGCCCCTGAACTCCGTCAGCGGATGACAGCCCTCCCGGCAGAGACGGCGGCCCCATCTCCTCCCCCGGGGGATTCCCAACCGGAAGGCCGGAAACTCACCGTCCCGGGGACCGCCGCCCCCATTGTACCCCCATGATATCACCTTCTTCCGCTCCCTGCAATTCCGGAAAAGATATATTTTGTTCTCTCACCTCCCCCGTCCTGCCGCTGCCGCCGGCTCCCTCCTCCGGGGCGGCGGCTCTGACCCGGACGCCCTCCCCCCTCCCGGGGAGAAGTCCACATTAAAATTTTCTGTCAACCACGTTTTGCCCTTGCCCTTATGGCGGGAAAGGATTATACTGGAGCAAATATCCGTCCGGAGGAGCCAGTTGTGGAAGAGGAATACATCAGAATTTCAAACAGGCAGCAGCGTCAGCGGACCTCCCAGCCGCCGCCCCAGAGCCAGGCCCCCAGGCAGCAGCGCCGGATGCCTCCTCCCTCCTCCTCCCGGGTGGCCTACGGGACCTACCAGGAGTACGGGGACGAGGAGGAGGACTACGACGGGGAAGAGGAGGAGATCCGGGAGGTCTGCAGACCCCGCAGGCGCTCTCTCCCCTCCCGCATGCTGTTCCTCCTGCTGCGGCTGTCCGTCATCGCCTGTCTGGCCATTACCGTTCTCCGCCTGGCCCTGCCCTATGTGATGTCCCAGCCCTCCCTCAATTTTCCCGGTCTGTCAGGGGGAAGCGGAGAGGATCTTCTGGCCGGTCTCAGCGCCCCCGGCCAGGGAGAAAAGCCGGGGGGAACCACCCACACCCGGCGCAGTCAGGTGTACAACATCCTTCTGCTGGGCCGGGACGCCCAGAGCGGCAACACCGACTCCATCATCGTGGTCCGCTACGATGTGCCCGGGCAGAAGCTGGGCATGATCTCCATCCCCCGGGACACGGCGGTGAAACGCACCTGGCAGAACAACCCCAAGATCAACAACGCCTTCTACGGGGCAGGACCGGACACCCTGAAGGAAGAGATCTTCCGCACCTTCGGAATCCCCATTGACTACTATATCCTGGTGGACCTGAAGGGATTCATCGCCCTGGTGGACCAGCTGGGGGGCGTGGACGTGGAGATCCCGGTGGACATGAACTACGATGACCCCACCTACGGGCAGGAACTGCACATCCACTTTCAGAAGGGCCCGGCCCATCTGGACGGCCAGGCCGCCATGGAGGCAGTGCGCTACCGCCACGACAATGACAACCCGGACGGCACTCCCGGTCCCAATCAGGACTACACCGACGTGGGCCGGGCCGCCTTTCAGCGCCAGGTCCTCACCCAGCTGGCCCGCAAGGTCATCTCCTGGAACTCCATCCCCCGCCTGGTGGAGTTTGTGGACATCTTCCGCACCTACGTGAAGACCGACCTGACCGCCTCCAACATGCTCTGGTTCGCCGGTCAGGCCCTGAAGGTGGATCTGGACACCGCCGTCACCCAGGGCTCCCTGGAGGGGCGGGGGGATGCGGTGTGCCGGGGCGTCAAGTGGTGCTATGTCTTCCAGGCGGAGGACATTCTCCCCGTCCTCAACCAGCAGGTGAACCCCTACCGGGAACCCCTCACCGAGGAGGATCTGGACCTGATCCGCCCCGACCGCTATCTCTTCTGAAATCCGTCCCCGGACAAAAAACGGACGGCCATGCGAAATTCCCTTCGCATGGCCGTCTTTTTCTGTCCTTCTCTGCCTACCCGCTTACTCATACCCGCCCAGGGTCTGGATCAGCAGATTGCGCAGGGAGATGGCACTCTGCCGGTTCATGACGATGGATGCAATCTGATCCGATGCCGGGGTGGCGATGTTCTCCATCCCCTTGGGGGTGATGGTCATGGTGGTCTCCATGTACTTGTGGGCCACGTCCAGAGTGACCTCCAGGATCTCCCCCTCCTTGTCACAGACCTTGCGCAGTCCGAATGTGTTGGCGTATAAGGGTTTCATATACCGTTCTCTTCCTCCTGTCCTGTCAGTTTCTTATGAGTCTCCGCCCCGGATCACTCTGCCGTTGAGAACCGCCTGTCTCAGTTCATCTCCCCGGTAGCACAGCTTCAGGGAGAAAAAGGGGGTCTCCTCCCGGCCGATCAGGTCCAGGAAGATGGCGTCCCCCTCCCAGTGGGGCAGTTCCAGCACCCTGCGGCGGGGCAGCCACTCCAGGGTGCCCTCGTCGCACTCTTTCTGTTCTCCGGTCCAGCCGGTGGCGGTGAACAGATGCATGTATTCGGTGGGCCACCGGTCCGATACGAAGGTCACCAGACCCCGGTAGCGGTACTCCGTCAGGGTGAGTCCCGTCTCCTCCCGCACTTCCCGCACGAGGCAGTCCTCCGGGCTCTCCCCCTCCTCAAACTTTCCCCCCACCCCGATCCACTTGTCGTGGTTCAGGTCGTTCTCCTTCCTGACCCGGTGCAGCATCAGGTATTCATCCCCCCGCTGCAGGTAGCAGAGGGTGGTGTTCAGCATGTTCATCCGTCCCTTCAGCCGCTGACCCGGTCGGAGCCCAGCCGGTCGCTGTCCACCAGCTCCACCATGGTGGAGAAGGTCTCCGGCCCCCGCCGGTAGGTGAGGGTCACCACGTCCCCGGCACCCCGGCACTGTTTCACCCGGGCCAGGTCCTCAATGCTTCCCACGGTGGTGCCGTCCACGGCGATGATCACGTCACCCACCCGCAGGCCCTTCTCCCAGGCATCGCTGGAGGCATCCACATCCAGCAGCCGGAGACCGCCCCCCTCCTCCGGGATGGTCTGTACGGTAAAGCCGAAGACCCCCGGCCGGATGGAGCGGCCGTCGATGAGGGCGTCCACCACGTACTTCACCCGCTGGGAGGGAATGGCAAAGCCCAGTCCCTCGGCGGAACCGTCGTCCGAGACGATCTTCACGGTGGTGACCCCCACCACCTGGCCGTACTGGTTGATCAGGGCCCCGCCGGAGTTGCCGAAATTAATGGCGGCACTGGTCTGAATCAGGGTCATGGTGATGCCGTCCACCTCCACCTCCCGGTCCAGGGCCGAGACGATGCCGTCGGTAATGGTGGCCCGGTAGCCCAGGGGGTCCCCGATGGCCGCCACCGGATCGCCGCACTGCAGGGCAAAGGAGTCCCCGAACTCCGCCGGCTGCAGCCCCTGGGCCTCCACCTTCAGCACCGCCAGATCCTCGTCCGAGTCAAAACCCACCAGCCGGGCGTCCACCGAGCGGTTGGTGTTCAGGGTCACCGTCACGGAGGAGGCCCCCGCCACCACATGGGCGTTGGTGATCACATAGCCGTCCTCCGTCAGCACGATTCCCGTGCCGGTGGAGTAGGTGCCCCCGGTGCGGGAGCGGATGGAGACCATGGAGGGCAGGTTCTTCTCATAGATCTGGGTATAGCTGCGGGCCGTGTTCCCGTCGGGGCGCAGTTCCACGGTGACCCCGGTGCCCGTCTCCGCCCTGGGGATGGAGGGGGGATCCGTGCTGAACTCCTGCTCATCGGTGTACCAGTCCCCGCCGCCCCAGTAGGGCAGGGCGGGCTGGAGCATGTCCAGCAGACTGCGCACCCCCACCGTCACAATGGCCACGCTGAGGGCCACGGTCAGCACCACCAGAATGGCCTTCCAGGGAAACCGGTGTCTCTTCCTGCGGCGCAGCACCGGCCGGGGCACCCGGGGCAGATAGGACCGGGGCTCCGGTGCCGGCTCCTCCTCCGGGTGTTCCCAGGCGCCCCCCTTCCACAGCTCCGTCTCCTGCCTGTTGCGCACAGGCCCACCTCCTTTCCGGGCACGGCCCTGGGGCTATGCCAGTGTCAGCGTAAAGGTAAACTTCGTCACCCCGTCCTCGCTGGTGACGGTGATGTCCTCCTTGAGGTTGTTCAGGATGGTCTTCACAATATACAGGCCCAGCCCCACCCCGTCCCGGTCCATGGACCGGGAGTAATCCGCCTTGTGAAAGCGGTCAAAGAGCAGGGGCAGTTCCTCTGCGGGAATGGTGGCCCCCAGATTGGAGATGGAGGTCACCGCCTTGCCGTCCTTTTTGGTCAGGTGCACCGAGATGGCGGTGCCCTCTGCGGCGAACTTGGCCGCGTTGTCCAGCAGGTTGTAGCACACCTGGGTGATGGAGTCCGGGTCCCCCCAGACCATCAGACGGCCCTCCGGCATCTGCACGTCCATGTCCAGATTGCGTCCGCTGATCTTTCCCTCCAGGCTGATGATCACCTGGGAGATGGTCTCCACCAGGTCAAACTGCTCCTGGGCGGTGATGGCGGAGTCGGAGAGGGCCTGAAGCCGGCTCAGATCCAGCATGCGCCGCACCAGACGGCTGAGACGCCTGGTCTCCGACACGATGACCTGGAGAAACTCCGCCTCCCGCTCCTTGGGAATGGTCCCGTCCAGAATGCCCTCCGCAAAGCCGGAGATGGTGGTCATGGGGGTCTTCAGCTCGTGGGACACGTTGGCGATGAAGTCCGCCCGGCGCTGCTCCACCGTGGCCAGGGAGGCGGCCATGGAGTTGAAGGCCTCCGCAAGGGTCCCGATCTCGTCCTCCCGGCCCTCATAGCCCTCCAGACGCACGTCAAACTCCCCCCGGCCGAACCGCCGGGCCGCCTCCGCCATCTCGTTGAGAGGGCGGGAGAGGTAGGCGGAGGTGAGGGTGCTCACCACCACCGAGATGAGCAGCACCACCACGGCGGAGAAGAAGAAGATGGCCGCCGTGGAGGACCACATCTCCGTCACGCTGGAGGCGTCCGCCGCCACCAGCACCATGCCGTGGATGGAGACCCCGCCTCCGAAGTTCCGGGTCTTCACCGGCAGAGAGGCCACATAGCGCTTCTCCGGGTAGATGCCGTCCAGATCCGTCAGCCCGCTGTAGCTCCCCTCCTCCATCACCTGCCGGATCACATCCTCCGGAATGCCCGTACCCCGGAACTCATAGAAGTTGTCCCCGTCCGTGGCGTAGAGGATGCGGCCGTCCGGATTGGCCACCATGATGTAGGAGTCCGAGATCAGGGCGATGGAGGCCACATAGTTGCGGTAGAAGTCGTTCTGAATGGTGAGGAACTGCTGATAGTTCGCCGCGGTGAAGTTGGCGATGTAGTCCGCGTTGCGCTCCATGTCCGTACGCTTTTCGGAGATGATGTAGCGGTAGCTCACCAGCATGAAGGCGGCAGACAGCAGCACAAAGGAGACGGTCATGATCCCGCACATCATGGCCAGCTGCCGTTTGTAAAGGGATTTCATGAAAGCGGCGCGGGGAAACCCGGGGACCGGTCCCCGGGAGGAACCGCGCCCGGCACCTCCTTACGATTTTGGCTGCAACCGCGCCGTCTCCCCGGCGGCTGCTCCTGACGTTTTCCGGCCCTCCGGATGCCGGGGCCTCATCCCGGCCCCTGGACACCCGGCAGCGGCCCGGAGGGGCAGGATACCCGGCAGGGACCTGTCCCCCGGAAGAGAGGGTCAGTGGGCGCTGGGGGGAGAGGCCTTTTCTCCCAGCTCGAACTTGTACCCCACGCCCCAGACGGTCTTCAGCCGCCACTGGTCGCTGACACCCTCCAGCTTCTCCCGCAGGCGCTTGATGTGCACATCCACCGTGCGGCTGTCTCCGTAGTAGTCAAAGCCCCACACCTCGTCCAGCAGCTGGTTGCGGGTAAAGACCCGGTTGGGGGAGGAGGCCAGGTGGAACAGCAGCTCCAGTTCCTTGGGAGGCGTGTCCACCCGCTGCCCGTTGACCCGCAGCTCGTAGTAGTCCATGTTGATCTCCAGCTTGTCAAAGGAGAGCCTGCGCACCTTCTTCTCCTCTTCCGGATTGATGCGCCGCAGCACGGCGTGGACCCGGGCCAGAACCTCCCGCATCACGAAGGGCTTGACGATGTAATCGTCCGCCCCGCCCTCCAGGCCGGAGACCTTGTCCTCGGTCTCCCCCTTGGCGGTCAGCATGATCACCGGCGTCCGGCTGGTCTCCCGGATCTTCTTCAGCACCGCCCAGCCGTCCATGACGGGCAGCATGATGTCCAGAAGCACCAGGTCCGGCTGGAAGGAGCGGAAGAGTTCCACTCCCTTGCCCCCGTCCTTGGCCACTTCGGTCTCGAATCCTTCCTTCTCCAGGTACATGTGGAGCAGCTCGGCGATGTTGCCGTCATCCTCCACGATGAGAACCTTTTTCCCCATGGTAAGCACCCCGCTTGTCCTGTTTTGCCTGTCCGGTCCTTCCGGATCCGGAGCTGGTGAATGATCGGTGCGGCTTCTCCTCCTGCTCACGGTCCACATAGGAGTGGTCCACCTGGATCACCGGGTAATAGCGGGAGGAGAGGGCCTTCAGGCCCCGGGTCAGCTCCGCCGTCACCTGGGCATCCGTCAGCCGGAAGCCGAAGGGCACCAGCACGTCAAAGATCACGTTGGTATGGTGAGGGCCGGCGGTGATGCGGAAGTCGTGGATGGAGATGGCCTCATCCAGCTGCCGGGCCATCTGCTCCACCTGGATCCGCAGGGCATCCGTACGGGCATCCTTCACCACCGGATCCATGTGGATCACGGTGTCGATGTGATGGCGGCTTTTCAGCTCCCGCTCAATGTGGTCAATGACATCGTGGAGGGCCAGCAGGTCCCCATCCGCCGGTACCTCGGCGTGAAAGGACATCATGGCCCTGCCGGGGCCGTAGTCGTGATAGATCAGGTCGTGGATGCCCAGAATGTTCTCGTGGGAGAGCACCAGCCGGTCGATGTCCTCCGCCAGCTCGCTGTTCATGGGCCGGCCCAGCAGGGGATCCAGGGTGTTGCGGGCCGCCTCCCAGCCGGTGTGCAGAATCAGCACCGCCACCAGAAGGCCCGCCAGGGCATCCACAGGGAGGCGGGTCCAGGGGCCCACCAGGGCGGAGAGCAGCACCACCCCGGTGGAGGCCGCATCCGAGAGGGAGTCCGCCGCCACCGCCTCCAGGGTATCCGAGTTCAGCAGCCGGCCCAGACTCCGGTTGCCCAGAAACATGGCCAGCTTCACCCCGATGGCACACACCAGAATTCCCACAGAGAGGGGGGAGGAGCGGGGATCCGCCTCTTCAAACAGGGCGGTCAGAGAGGTCCGCCCCAGCTCCAGCCCCATCAGCAGAATGGCCAGGGAGACAATGAGTCCGGACACATACTCCGCCCGGCCGTGTCCGAAGGGGTGACCGGCGTCCGCCGCCCGTCCCGCCAGATGGAATCCCACCAGCGTCACCACCGAGGTGGCGGCATCCGAGAGGTTGTTCACCGCATCCGCCACCATGGCCACCGAGGAGGAGATCAGCCCGGCACTCAGCTTGCCCAGAAACAGCAGCAGATTCAGCCCGATCCCCACCGCGCCCGCCCGGGCGCCTGCCCGGCGGCGCACCTCCGGGTCATCCGGGGACCCTCCCCGGAGAAATACACGCCGGATGATTCCCGCCATCCTCTCCTCCTCCGCCCTGATGTCCTGTTTTCTGTATTATCCCACGAACTCCTCCCGGCGTCAAGATCCCCTTTCAATCCGGCACCCCCCGCCCCGGCGGGCCGGGACTTTGGCCCTCTCCTGGGGACGGCTCTTCCCCACGCCCCGTCCCGGTGCCGGCGGGAAATCCGGTCCTCCCGCTGCCCCCTCCGGAGGTCCGGTCCCCAGGAGGCAGAATTAGCACTCCTCATCTCGGAGTGCTAAAATTCACAGTCTGTTCACAATATATGCTGGAACTGTTCACATTCCCGGCTTATACTTAAGACAAATCAGAAGAGGACCTGAGGGGGCCGGAAGGGCCCCGGGTCCGAAAGGAGTTTTAATCATGTACAGCATTCTTCCATTCGGCCACAGCACCATCGACCGGTTTTTTGATGACGTTGAGCGCGACTTCGCTCCCTCCTCCCAGACCCGGGTACCCGCCTTCCGCACCGACATCCGGGACGAAGGGGACCACTACCTCCTGGAGGCGGATCTGCCCGGATACCGCAAGGAGGACATCGATCTGGACATCCACGACGGGGTGCTCACCATCACCGCCAAGCACGACCAGACCAGCGAGCGCAAGGACGACAACGGCCGCTACATCTACCGGGAGCGCCGCATCGGCTCCTGCCAGCGCTCCTTTGATGTCTCCGGCATCCGGGAGAACGGCATCTCCGCCACCTATGACAACGGCATTCTCCGCCTGACCCTCCCCAAGATCACCGCGGAGGACAGCCCCCGGCACCGCATCTCCATCCAGTGAGCCCCCT
>CAYXVN010000020.1:10823-24162 GCA_964468565.1 uncultured Oscillospiraceae bacterium
CGCCTCTCCCCAGGTTCGTCAGCGGGGTCCGGGAAATTCCCAATCTGTTTTCATCCCCTGTCATGATGCGTTCACAGTTCTCTGCATTCTTCCCTTCGGACAGGACAGACGATCCCTCTCCCATTTCTCCCTCTCCTTATACAGCACACACAGGCGGACGCCCCCGGTTTCCGGACCGGGGGCGTCTGTCGTCTTCTCCCCTCCACCCACCCTGCCCCTCCGGCCTCTCCAGCCGGTCCCAGGGCGGGAGCAGGAGGGAATGAGCATTGCCAGAGGAGCCTTTTTCCGCTATAATGGGGGGAGAGAAAGGAGGGCACCCCAATGTGTACCCAGATCATCTCCATCAGCCGGGAGTTCGGCAGCGGCGGCCGTCTCATCGGGCGGCAGCTTGCGGACAGACTGGGCATCCCCTGCTACGACCGCACCATCATCCAGCGCACCGCGGAGAAGAGCGGCCTGTCTCCGGAGTTCCTGGCCCGGGCAGAGGAGCGGTCCCGCAGCCGCTTCCACCTGTCCGCCGCCAATCTCAGCCTGGCATCCCCCGGGGGAAAGGGAACCTTCCTCCCCCCGCAGGAGGTACCCATCAGCCACCAGGCCTTTTTCGCCCAGGCGGAGGTCATCCGGGAACTGGCGGAGGAGGGGTCCTGCGTCATGATCGGGCGGTGCAGCGATTACATTCTGGAGGGGCATCCCGGCCTTCTCCGGATCTTTCTCCACGCCGACCTCCCCAGCCGGGTGGCGCGCTGCGTGGGGGAGTACGGTCTGCAGCCGGAGGAGATGGAAAAGCAGGTCCGCCGCCAGGACCGGGGCCGCTCCAACTACTATACCTACTTCACCGGGCTCCCCTGGGGGGACATGCGACACTACGACCTGACCCTGAACACCTCCACCACCGGCATTCCCGGGGCCGTGGACCTGATCGCCGCCCTGGTGAACCTGGGCAAACCCTGATCCCTCTTCCCTTTCCCCTCCCGCCGGATTCCGGGCCGGGAGCCTCCAGGGCCGGAGCTGCCGGCCCATTCCCCCTTTCCCAGACCATCTGTGATTGTGCTTGAAGGAGTTGAGGTTCATGACGGACAGGCCTCAGACACGCAACTGGCGCAGGCGCATCTTCGAAATCATTGAGACCTCCGCCCGGGAGGACAGCACCGGCCGGCTCTACGACATGGTGAACACCCTGGCCATTGTGGTCAATCTGGTGGTCAGCGTGCTCTACACCTTCGAGGAGGTCCGCAGTTCCTACGGCTCCATCCTGCTGAGCGTGGAGGCGGTCACCGTGGCCTTCTTCACCGTGGACTACGTGCTGCGGGTGCTGACCGCCCACTACCTCTACCCCAGGCTCTCGGAGGCCCGGGCCCTGTGCAAGTACATCTTCTCCTTCACCGGCATCGTGGACCTTCTCTCCTTCCTGCCCTACTACCTGCCCATCTTCTTCCCCGCCGGGGCCGTGGCCTTCCGCATGTTCCGGGTGATGCGCATCTTCCGCCTCTTCCGCATCAACACCTACTATGACTCTCTCAACGTGATCACCGAAGTCATCTCCAGCAAAAAGCAGCAGCTGATCTCCTCGGTCTTCATCATCGTGGTGCTCATGCTGGCCTCCAGCCTGTGCATGTACTCCCTGGAGAACAAGGCCCAGCCCACCGTCTTCACCAACGCCTTCTCCGGCATCTGGTGGGCGGTCTCCACCCTGCTGACGGTGGGCTACGGGGACATCTATCCGGTCACCACCCTGGGGCGGGCCTTCGGCATTGTCATCGCCTTCCTGGGGGTGGGCATCGTGGCCATTCCCACCGGCATCATCTCCGCCGGCTTTGTGGACCAGTACTCCCGCATCAAGCGCATCAGCGAGTACGCCAACGAGGAGGATGTGCATTTCATCAAAATCCACATTCTGGACTCGGATTCCTGGGCCGGCAAAACCATTGCGGAGCTGGGCCTGCCCCGGGGGGTCATCATCGCCATCATCCAGCGGGGCAAGGAGACCGTCATTCCCCGGGGGGACGTGGAGCTGCGGCCCGGAGATGTGGTGATTCTGGGCGCCGAGTCCTTCGATGACGACCAGCACATCGACCTCAAGGAGATCGTCCTCAAGAAGCACCACGACTGGAACGGCGTGGCCATCCAGGACCTGGACATCTCCCGCAAGACCATCATCGTCATGGTGAAACGGCAGAACCGGGTCATCATTCCCCACGGGGGTCTGGTCCTCCAGGAGGGGGACCATGTGATCCTCTACACCAAAACCCGCATCAGCGACTCCGTGGAGATCCAGATCTGAGGGAAAGACCGCAGTGCTCCGGCGCTGCGGTCTTCCTCTGCTCCGGGAAGATCTGCCAGGGGATCCGTCCCTCGCTTTCCGCTCCCCCCGGTTCTCATACGCCGGTGAGATCAAAGGGGGGCGTATACTCCTCCCGGGCGGAGGTCCGCTCCTGGACAAAGCCCTCCAGCCCCACATTGGCCATGTACTCCTGCACCGTGCGGATCTCCCCCCTGCGCAGACGGCGGTTCAGCTCCGGCACAGCGGACAGATCCCCCCAGGGAGTATACTGGCTCATCAGGGAAAAGAGCACCGTCCCCGGGGCAAACTCCCGGGCCACCCAGTCCATCACCGCCCTGGTCTGGGCGGTCTGCCCCGGCAGCACCAGGTGACGGATCAGGGTACCCCGCACCAGAATGCCCTCCCCGTCCACAATGCAGGGACCGGTCTGGCGCACCATCTCCCGGATGGCCGCCTGGGCCACCTCCGGATAATCCTCCGCCCCGGAGCAGCGCCTGGCCGTCCGGGGATCCAGGTATTTCAGGTCCGGCAGGTAGACATCCACCTTCCCCTCCAGGCTGCGCAGCACCTCCACCTTCTCATAGCCCCCTGTGTTCCACACCACCGGCACCCCCGGCCGCCAGCTCTCCAGCAGCTCCCGGATCACATGGGCATAGTGGGTGGGTGTGACAAAGTTGAGGTTGTGGGCCCCCTGGGCCACCAGCCCCTCACAGATGGCCTGCAGCCGCTCCATGGACACCGGTTTTCCGTATCCCCCGTGGCTGATCTTCCCGTTCTGACAGAAGACGCACCTCAGGCTGCAGCCGGAGAAGAAGACGGTTCCGGAGCCCCGGGTGCCGGAGATGGGGGGCTCCTCCCAGAAGTGGAGGGCCGCCCGGGCCAGCACCGGAAGGGAGGGCATCCGGCACATTCCCCCGCCCGCCCTGCCGGTGCGCAGCGCGGCACAGTTTCGCGGGCAGAGCCGGCAGATCATGCCGGCCTCCGCCTCCCCGGTCCTGTCATCGCTGCCGTAAATCTCCTCCATGATCTTCCTCCCTCCTGCCGCCCCCCAGGCCACAGCCCGGCATCCGGATCCGCCCTGCCTGGACCGGGAACGGGGCCGGTGCTCTCCCGCCCCGGTTCATTCCCTTCAGAATTATACCTCTCCCCCGCCCCCAGGGGCAAGAAAATTCGATTCTCCCTTGACGGAATCCCAGATCTGTGATAAGGTGGGCAAACTCCCAGGCGGCAGGGTACCCGCCCCCGGATTTCCCCGGATGAGGTCCGCCGCCGGACGGAATCACCAACTTAAAGGAGGTGCGGGGCACATTTCCTCCATCCGGAGATGCGCCTGCAGATTATGATAATCGGAGTGCCCAGAGAGATCAAAAACAACGAATTCCGCGTGGGACTCACTCCCGGTGCGGTGAGCAGCTACGTTCAGGCCGGCCATACGGTACTGGTGGAGGCCGGTGCCGGCCTGGGCTCCGGTTTCCCGGACGGGGAGTACCAGGAGGCCGGTGCCCGGATCCTCCCGGATGCCCCTTCCGTGTGGGCGGAGGCGGAAATGATCATCAAAGTGAAGGAGCCCATTGCCAGCGAGTACCACTATTTCCGCAGCGGTCTGCTCCTGTTCACCTACCTCCATCTGGCGGCAGATGAGCCCCTCACCCGGGCCCTGATGGACTCCGGGGTCACCGCCGTGGCCTACGAGACCATTGTGGGGCCCCAGGGCGGTCTTCCCTGCCTGGCACCCATGAGCGAGATCGCAGGGCGCATGGCCGTGCAGGAGGGAGCCAAATATCTGGAGAAGACCTGGGGCGGCCGGGGGGTGCTGCTGTCCGGCGTCCCCGGGGTGGAGAAGGGCAATGTGGTCATCCTGGGCGGCGGCACCGTGGGCACCAATGCCTGCAAGATCGCCGTGGGCATGGGGGCAAACGTCACCGTTCTGGACGTCAGCGGTCCCCGTCTGGCCTATCTGGACGACATCTTCCCCCGCCAGATCACCACCCTCTACGCCACCCGGGACAACATCCTCCGCTCCATCGCCCAGGCTGACCTGGTGGTGGGGGCCGTCCTCCTGCCCGGCCGCAGCACCCCCAAACTGGTGCGGAAAGAGGACCTGAAGCTGATGAAGCCCGGTGCCGTCATTGTGGACGTGGCCGTGGACCAGGGCGGCTGCGTGGAGACCACCCGCGCCACCACCCACGATGATCCCGTCTTCCTCCAGGACGGCGTGGTGCACTACTGCGTCGCCAACATGCCCGGTGCGGTGGCCCGTACCTCCACCCTGGCCCTGGTAAACGCCACCCTGCCCTACGGGCTGGCCCTGGCCTCCAAAGGCGCCCCAGCCGCCTGCACCGCCGATCCCGGTCTGATGCAGGGGCTGAACATCTGCGCCGGCCGGTGCACCTTCCCCGGGGTGGCGGAGGCTCTGGGGCTGGAGTACACGGATCCCGCCTCTGTGCTGTAATCCCCTCCCAGGCAGAACCGTTCCCCCCGCGCCGGACAGGGCGCGGGGGATTTTCTTCTCCTTCAGGTAATTCCAGTCTGTATTATTTTATGCACTGATTCCGTATCGTATACAGATCCCTGCCCGCTCCGTCCGGAACAATCCCATGGTCCGGACCCGGGAATCCCAACACAGGGGACCTTCCGCTGATTCCAAATTGTATTATTTCCGAAAGAAATTCCGAACTGGAATCACCTCCCGAAGTGGAACCCCGGGGGAGGCCTCTCCCGGACCGCCTCAGAGGCACTGCAGTCTCCGGACCCCAGTTCCGGTTCCGGAAAAAACAGTCCCCTGCACCCGGAGAGGGCGCAGGGGATGGGGCACATTCAACCGTCATGAAAACACACGTTCAGGCTCTGACCGTCCTCCATGGGGCTGGACACCTCGGTCACAATCACCCAGGCAGCCATATCCGTCGTCCCCGTATCCGCCACCTGCCGGTCCACGGTGACGCTGCCGTCGCTCACATCCTGGGGGGACACGGAGACCTGATTGGAGCCGCTGGTTTCCTCCAGCACAATGGCCGCCAGAGACTTCTCCGCAAAATATTCCTCCGTGTAACTGCTCTGAAGGGAGGACTCCTCCAGCCCGTACGTCCCCAGGAAGGAGGAGAGGCTGGACACGCTTGCCACAATCCGGGCCGAGGGGGCGTTCATGTCCTCATGCCAGGTCACCCGCACCACGCTGGAATTCCGGCAGTCCCCGTCCCCCATGGCGGTAAGGGAACTCTGTCCCGCCGGATCCGGATCTGAGGGGGCGGGCTCCGCCACACCGGCAGGCCCTGTGGCGGGGGAACTCCCTCCCCCCTGGGGATCCTCCGGGAGACCGGTCTGGGGGGAATCCTCCCCCACAGCACTCTGCCCCGGCAGGCTGGCGGAGCTGATGGCCCCGGTCTGGCCCGGGGCATCATTTCCGGCGCTCTCATCCCCTGCAGAGGAGGAAGGGGCCGGAACCTGGGCAGGGGCTTCGGGAACCGGCGCAATGGGCACTCCGGCTGTGAGCCCGGAGCCGGTGCTGACTCCGGTCTCCCCGGAACCCCTCTCCCCGGAATCTGCCGGGGCAGCATCCTGGGGAGGGACCTGGGCGATCTCCCCGCTGGCGTCAGGCTCCTGGGGCCGGGAGATTGTCTCCGGCACGGACACTGCGGCACCGGAGTCTGACCTGTCTCCCCCTCCCGAGACGGAGGAGGCGGTCTGCTCCCCGGCCTCACCCTCCGGGGCGGAAGCATCCGGCGGAAGAGAGGCCCTGATCTGGGGCTCCTGGGAGGAGGCGGCAGCCAGCGATGGGACGGCAGGGTCCGGGTTCTCCCGGCTCTCCGGCTCCCCGGACCGGAAGGCTGTCCAGTGCCAGATTCCCACACATATCGCCAGGCATGCGGCGGCACCGGCCACAATCCGCACCAGAGGTCTGCGGTACAGCGGCACTCTGGAGTTTTGCCTGTTGTGCCCGGCGATGGCCGGGTGCTCCATCAGGCGCCGGGCAAATCCCTCCGGCGCCTGCTCCTCCTCCAGGTCCTGAAGGGCCTCCTCCAGCCGGCTCATCTGTTCCCACCAGAGCCGGCACTGAGGACACTCCCGCAGATGGGCCTCCAGTTCCGCCTCCTGGGCAGGGGTCAGCTCATGGTCCAGCCTGGCGGAGAGGTCTTCCCGATACCTGTCACATGTTTTCATCCTGACCGCCTCCTTTCCTGCCTTTTGTCCTGCCTTTTGTCCTGCTTTCCGCTTTCTTTTTCCCCGATTTAGACGTCCCCGGGGGGGAGATGTTCCCATCGGCCAGGAGAAACTTCACCAGCTGGGCCCGGGCCCTGGCCAGCCGGGACTTGATGGTCCCCATGTCAACCCCCAGGGTATCCGAAATCTCCTGGTAGCAGAACCCGCACAGCTCCCGCAGAACCAGAGGTGCCCGGTAGTAGTCCGGAAGGGAGGCAATGCCCTCTTTCAGAGCCCGCCCCATCTCCGCCCGCTCCAGATGGACCTGGGGGTCCTGGGTCCAGTCCGCCGGTTCCGGAAAGCCTGCGTTCTCATCGTCCAGAGAGGTGGTGGGCATCACCTCCCGCCGGCGGCTGCTGCGGCGGATATAGTCGATGCAGAGGTTGGTGGTCAGGCGGTAGATCCAGGTGGCGAAGCCGCACTCCTCCCGGAACTCAGGCAGGCCCTGCCAGGCCCGGAGAAAGGCCTCCTGGGCCAGGTCGCTGGCCTCCTCCCGGTCTCCTGTCAGGCGCAGGGCCAGGGAGTACACCCGGTTCTGGTTGGCCAGCACCAGCTGCTCAAAGGCAGCCGCATCCCCCTGCCTGGCCCGCCGGACCAGTTCCTCTTCCGACATCCGCCAGCTCCCCCCTCTCTGTCCCCTGGGCTTCTGAGTTTAGACGATTTCAGCCGCCGGTTTGTTCCTGGCAGAGGTCCTGTTTGATTCCCCTGGTAATGGCGTAAACATCCTCCAGGGTGGAGATCCGGATGATCTCCTGGCGGTAATATCCCGCGTGGGGCACGCCCTTCAGATACCAGCCGTAGTGGCGGCGGGCCTCCAGACAGGCAATCTTCTCCCCCTTCTGGGCGGCGGACATCTGGAACTGCCGCACGGCGGTGTCACAGCGCTGTGCCAGCGGGGGAAGGTCCGGGATGGGCCGCCCCTCCAGGGCCGCCCGGCACTGGGCAAAGAGCCAGGGGTTGCCGAAGGCGGCCCGGCCCACCATGGCCATGTCCGCCCCCGTACAGCGCAGAATCCGCACCGCATCCTCCGCCCGGAAGATATCTCCGTTGGCCGCCACCGGAATGTGCACCGCCTCCTTCACCGCCCGGATCCAGTCCCAGCTGGCATGGCCGGAGTACATCTGCACCACCGTGCGCCCGTGCACCGCCAGGGCTGCGGCTCCCGCCTCCTCCAGGGCCCGGGCAAACTCCACGCAGTTGATGGACCCCCGGTCCCAGCCCAGGCGGAACTTCACGGTCACCGGGCACTGATCCCTCACCCCCCGGCGCACTGCCTCCACCACCCGCACCGCCTTCTCCGGATCCTTCATCAGGCCTGAGCCGTCCCCGGAGTTTGCCACCTTGGGGACCGGACAGCCCATGTTGATGTCCACAATGTCCGCTCCGGAGGCCTCCAGGGCAATGGCGGCCCCCTCCTCCATGCAGGCGATGTCGCTGCCGAAGATCTGCACGGCGGCAGGGTGTTCCCCCTCCCCCAGCTGCAGCAGCTGGAACGTCTTCCGGTCCCGGTAGCACAGGGCCTTGGCGCTGATCATCTCCGTACAGGTGAGAGCAGCCCCCTGCTCCCGGCAGAGGGTGCGGAAGGCCAGGTCGGTGACCCCGGCCATGGGCGCCAGGGCCAGGGGGGCCTCCAGAACCACGGTGCCGATGGACACCTTCCCATTCACTGAACCATTCATGTATACCTCCAGGGGATCCGGGCAGCCCGGATGCCGGTTTTTCTAGATTGTACCACAGGGCTTTCCCCTTGACAACGAAATCGTCCCCGCATACAATAGGCAAAAAATGCGGGAGGTTCAAAGCCATGAATCTGACTCTGCTGCGCATGAAACTGCGGAGCATCACCGCTTACCGGGATCTGCTGAACAGTCCCATCATGACCGGAGCCATCACACTGCTGGACCAGGTCTGTCAGCGGGACTGGGAGGCGGCGGTGGAGGAATATGCCGCCCTCTTCCACGCTCTGCGGAAACAGGGCTTTCAGGGACTGGGGGACTGGCTGTGGGATGCCCTGCGCTACACGGAGAGTCCCTACGCCCTGCTGTGTGAGCGGGGCGGCTTTGACCCCGCTCTGGAAAATGCCGCCCGGCGGGATGTGGAGACCTTCACCCTCCTGGCCAATCTGGACTGCGACCGCATCCTGGACGCCCTCAAGCCCCTGGTTCCCCCGGAGGACTTCTCCGTGCTGACGGACCTGCCCCGCTGGCGGGCGGTGGCCCCCTTTGACTTCGATACCCTCACCCGCTTTCACCAGGAACACGGGGCCGGCCTCTACGCCCGCTACCGGGCCTTCCTCTGGGAGGAGGGCAGGCTCATCCCCGTGGCGGACCCGGACTGCCCCCGGCCCCAGGATCTGCTGGGCTACGAGCGCCAGCGCTCCCAGGTGGAGGCCAACACCCGGCTGCTGCTGGCGGGGCGGGACGCCAACAACGTGCTTCTCTTCGGCGATGGGGGAACCGGCAAATCCGCCACCGTCAAATCCATGCTCTACATCCCCGGCTTCGAGGATCTGCGCCTTATTGAGATCGAGAAGGAGAATCTCACCGGTCTTCCCACCCTGATGCGCTCCCTGGCGGGGCGGCGGCAGAAGTTCATCCTCTTCATTGATGACCTGGCCTTTGACCGGGACGACAAGACCTACTCCGCCCTCAAGACCATCCTGGAGGGCAGTCTGGAGAAGCGGCCCCCCAACACCATCATCTGCGCCACTTCCAACCGCCGCCACCTGGTGAAGCAGAACTTCTCGGACCGGGCGGGAGACGAAGTGGACGCCTCTGAGACCATCTCCGAAAAGACCGCTCTGGCCGAGCGCTTCGGCCTGCGGATCCCCTATCTCACCATGAACAAGCAGGAGTACCTGGCCCTGGTGGACCATCTGGCCCGCCAGGCAGGCATCCACAGAGATCCCGAGTGGCTCCATGCCCAGGCCATGACCTGGGAGATCCGTCACTCCGGCCGCACCCCCCGGGTGGCCCGGCAGTTCATCGCCAGCCTTCAGAGCTGAGGGGAGAGAAGCGTCCGCCCTGATCCCCATCTCCGGCGGGGACGCCGCCCCCGGCAGCCCGGTGCCGGACAGAATGCGGACAGACCGGGAGGGGCCGGCAGACTTCAGACCGATTCTCCATCGCAGGCAGAGGGCACTCCCTCTGCCTGCGGTTTTCTCTCTCCCCTCTGGCAGCAGAAGACCGCAGACCCGGGAATGCACCCGGACCTGCGGCCACACTGCACACAGAAAATCCCCTTTCCCCTGCTCCGGGCGGAGGGCCTCAGCTCCGGGAGGGACGCTTCGCCTCAATCACCCCGGGGAGAATGGCGCACAGGGAGCCCAGGACGATGAGAACAACACCTGCCAGCATGTTTCCGGACATCTTCTCCCCGTGGATGAGCCAGGAGAGAATGGGGGAGACCACCGGTTTGAAGAAGTAGACCAGCGACACCACACTGGCCGGTTCATATTCCATGGCCAGAAAGTAGGCACAGAATCCCACCCCTGCCACACCGGCGGACACGTAGAGCACATAGGGCAGATTCTGCAGGGTGTATCCGGCAAAGATGGGAATGTTGGCAAAGGCAGGCAGCCCCGCCGCCGTGATGGCGGAGGCCACCGCGGGGATATGGGTAATCAGGATGAAGACCAGAATGATCAGGCTGCCGAAGAGGAACCCGAAGCAGGTGACCACCGAACCGCCGTACTCCGCCACCTTCCGTTTTCCCATCACCCCATACAGGGCAAACAGCAGTGTGGCACCCAGGATCAGGGCCACGCCGGTCATGTTCAGCGCGGTGTGCAGGGGATTGATGATGACGATGGTTCCCACAACCTCCAGGATAAGCGCCGCAATGTTCCGGGGCCGGATGGGCTCCCCCAGGAAAAAGAAGGCCAGGAAGGTCACGAAAACCGGATTGCAGCTGAAGAGCACCGCCACCACACCGGAGTCCAGGTAGGCGGCGGACAGGTGGTACATGGGCATGCACAGGGCAATGCCCGTCAGACCCAGCAGGGCAAACCAGGCCAGGGCCTTTGCGTTCAGGGTCTTTCCCCGCTTCTTCAGCGTCCGCAGCGCCAGGGGCAGCAGGAAGAGAAAGCCCACCGAAAAGCGGCACAGAGTCAGCTGCACCGGATTGATCTGGCCGGCAATGAACTTCAGGGCCACCTCGAAGGTGGAGAACATGAACGTTGCCAGGGCAATGTAGAAGTATCCCTTTTTCATGGCGGTTCACCTCAATTTCCGGCCCGGTGCCGGGCGGGCGCAGACCGGCGTCTGCGCCCTGCCCGGGACGGGGCCTTTTATGGTACCTCACGTCTCCCCCCAATCTGCAGGGAAAACGGAAATTCCCTCCTCCCGGCCGGCACCGATCCGGGTACAGACCGGGTCTGCCCGTCCCCCGCGCCTGACGGGCCTGTGCTCCGGGGGCTTACACCTCCAGGTTCATCTTCTCCACCACGGCGGCGCAGCGGGGGCACAGCGTGGGGTGAATCCTGTGGGAGCCCACCAGGGGATGATGCTTCCAGCAGCGCTCGCACTTTCCGCCCTCGGCCTGGGCTACGGCAACGCCGCTGCCCTCCTTCGTCAGCTTCACCTGGGAGACAATGAACAGATCCGCCAGATCCTCCTCCTTCATGTCAAAGAGGAAGGCATCCTCCGGGTCGCTGACGCTGACCGTCACCTTTGCCTCCAGGCTCTTGCCCATCTTCTTCTCGTTGCGGGCCGTCTCCAGGGCGCCGTTGACGGTGTTGCGCACGGCAATGATGCGGTCCCACCGGGCCATCTCCTCATCGCTGAGGGCATAGTCGGCGAAGGGCTGATTCATCTCGTTGAGCACCACGTTGCGGGGGTCGTCCTCCCTGCGGTGGGGCATCTCCTGCCAGATCTCATCGCAGGTAAAGCAGAGAATGGGCGCAAACAGCTTGGTCATGGTGTCCAGGATCAGCCACAGGGCGGTCTGGGCGGAGCGGCGGCTGAGGCCCTCGGTCTCATCGCAGTAAAGCCGGTCCTTGATGATGTCCAGATAGAAGGAGGACATGTCCACCACACAGAAGTCGTTGATGGCATGGCTCACCACATGGTACTCATAATCGTCAAAGGCGGCGAAGCAGCGCTGGGTGAGGCCGTTCAGCCGGGTCACCGCCCAGCGGTCCAGTTCCAGCATCTCTTCGGGGGGCACCAGGTGATCCGGGTCAAAGCCGGCCAGATTGCCCAGGCAGTAGCGGGCGGTGTTGCGGAACTTCAGATAGTTCTGCGACAGCTGCTTGAAGATGGCATCCGAGCAGCGCACGTCCACATGGTAATCTGCGGAGCCGGCCCAGAGGCGCAGCAGATCCGCACCGTACTTCCGGAAGACATCCGCCGGATCCACGCCGTTGCCCAGAGACTTGTGCATGGCCTTGCCCTCGCCGTCCACGGTCCAGCCGTGGGTGACGCACTCCCGGAAAGGCGCGCCCTGTCCCAGAGCCCCCACGGCGGTGAGCAGGGAGGACTGGAACCAGCCGCGGTACTGATCCAGGCCCTCCATATAGACGGTGGCAGGCCAGAACCCCTGGTCCTTCTTCATGGAGGCAAAGTGCGTGGAGCCGGAGTCGAACCAGCCGTCCAGGGTGTCTTCCTCCCTGGTGAACCCCTGGGCGCTGCCGCAGTGGGGGCACACGAATCCCTCCGGGAGGATCTCCTCGGCACTCTTCTCGTACCAGGCGTTGGAGCCCTCAGCGGCAAAGAGCCTGGAAACGGCGTCAATGGTTTCGGGGGTGCAGATGGGCTTTCCGCACTGGGAGCAGTAGAATACGGGGATGGGGAGACCCCAGCGGCGCTGCCGGGAGATACACCAGTCGGCCCGCTCGCGGATCATGGACTTCATGCGGTCGATGCCCCAGGAGGGAACCCAGCGTACGTCATCGCAGGCGGCACAGGCCTCGTCCTTGAAGGCGTCCACCGAGCAGAACCACTGAGGCGTGGCACGGAAGATAATGGGTTTCTTGCAGCGCCAGCAGTGGGGATAGGAGTGGACAATGTCCTCGGAGGCGAAGAGGGCTCCGCTCTCCTTCATGTCCGCCAGAATAACGGGGTTGGAGGCCTCGGTGGTCATGCCGGCGTACTTGCCCGCATAGTCCGTGTGCCGGCCCTGGTCGTCCACAGGAACCACCATCTCCATGTGGTAGCGTCTGCAGGTCTCATAGTCATCGGCACCGAAACCGGGGGCGGTATGGACACAGCCGGTACCGGACTCCATGGTGACATACTCGGCGGTGCACAGCAGGGAGGTCTTGTCCAGGAAGGGATGCTGGGCCAGCATGTACTCAAAGAAGGAGCCGGGGTGGGTTTCCAGGATCTCGTACTCCGTCACTCCGCCGATCTGCATGACTTTGTCCACCAGGGCCTCCGCCAGAATATAAATCTCATCGGTGGCGCGGTTTTTCACCAGAGCGTAGCTGTCCCGGGGATGGACGGCAATGGCCAGGTTACCGGGCAGCGTCCAGATGGTGGTGGTCCAGATCAGGAAGGAGATTCTGCCAAGGTCCCGGCCGCCCAGGCGGCCCAGGTCGTCCTTCATGGGAAACTTCACATAAACCGTGGTGACCGGGTCATCGTGGTACTCAATCTCCGCCTCCGCCAGAGCGGTCTCATCGTGGGGACACCAGTACACCGGCTTCAGGCCCTTGTAGATGTAGCCCTTCTCGTACATCTTACCGAAGACCTTCACCTCCTCGGCCTCAAAGCCGGGGTTCATGGTCAGGTAGGGGTGATCCCAGTCACCGAGGACTCCCATCCGCTTGAACCCCTCCCGCTGCACATCCACATAGTGCTGGGCAAAGGCGTGGCAGGCAGAGCGGAACTCGGGCACCGACATGGCCTTGCGGTTGAG
>CAYXVN010000021.1:0-21561 GCA_964468565.1 uncultured Oscillospiraceae bacterium
TTCATGTCGTGTTCGATGAGCAGCACCGCGATCTGGAAGGTATCCCGGATCTTCACGATGTTCTCCATCAGGTCAGCGGTCTCCGAGGGGTTCATGCCGGCGGCGGGCTCGTCCAGAAGGAGAAGGGAGGGGTTGGTGGCCAGGGCCCGGACGATCTCCAGCCGGCGCTGGGCGCCGTAGGGCAGGGAACCTGCCTCGTGGTCGGCCAGATCCTGCATGCCGAAGATGGACAGCAGTTCCAGGGCACTCTCGTGGGCCAGCTTTTCCTGTTTCCAGAATTTCGGCATGCGCAGCAGCCCGTCCCACATGGGATAGCGGATCTGGTTGTGAAGGCCCACTTTTACGTTGTCCTCCACGCTGAGGTTGGAGAAGAGGCGGATGTTCTGAAAGGTACGGGCGATGCCCGCCTGGTTGACCTGGCAGGTGTTCATGCCGTGGGTGTCCTTGCCGTTGAGAAGGATGGTGCCCCGGGTGGGCTGATAGACCTTGGTGAGCAGGTTGAAGACCGTGGTCTTTCCGGCCCCGTTGGGGCCGATGAGACCGGCGATTTCGGTGCGTCCGATGGTGACGTTGAATTCGTCCACGGCGGTGAGGCCGCCGAAGTCGATGCCCAGATGCTGACACTCCAGAACCGGCAACCGGTTCACGTCCCGCTCCGGAACGATGGAGTGGCTGGGAACCGGAACCATCTTTCCCCGTCTGAATTCCCTAGCCATCGGCCTTCTCCCCCTTTCGTCCGGGAATCATGCGTCCCACCAGTGCCTTCAGCTTTTCGTTGTTGGTGGCCAGCATGACCAGAATGAGAACGATGGCATAGACCAGCATCCGGTAGTCGTTGAACTGACGCAGGGCCTCCGGCAGCACATAGAGAACCACGGTGGCGATGATGGAGCCCCAGATGTTGCCAAGACCGCCCAGCACCACATAGACCAGCACCAGAATGGAGGTGTTGAAGTCAAAGCGGCTGGAGACCAGGCTGCTGTAGTTGAGGCCGTAGAGGGCGCCGGCGGCGCCGGCCAGAGCGGCGGAGGTGACAAAGGCCATCAGTTTGTACTTGGTGACGCTGAGGCCCACGCTCTCCGCGGCGATGCGGTTGTCCCGGATGGCCATGATGGCCCGGCCCGCCCGGCTGCGGACCAGATTCAGAACCACCACCAGGGCGAGCATGACCAGGATATAGCCGGCGAAGAAGGAGGAGAGTTTCTGGATGCCCACGGCACCCTGGGCGCCCTTGATGATGGCCACGCCCCCCTCCTCCAGATGGAGGTCACTGACGGTCTTCTTGCCGATGTTGAAGATGATGTGCAGGCCTCTGCTGTCATAGCCCACCAGCAGACAGTTGATGAGATCCTTGATGATCTGCCCGAAAGCCAGGGTGACAATGGCCAGATAATCTCCCCGCAGACGCAGCACCGGCACCCCTACGATCACGCCGGCAAGGGCTGCGAACAGGGCACCCACCAGGATGGAGACAATGAGGCGCACGGAGTTTACGGGAATCAGGTCGCTGAGGCTCATGGCGGCAATGATGCCGGCAAAGGCCCCCACGCTCATGAAGCCGGCATGGCCCAGACTCAGCTCCCCGGAGATGCCCACCACCAGGTTCAGAGAGACGGACATGACGATGAAGCTGCAGATGGGAACCAGCCAGGAGTTCATGGCGTTGCTGAGCATGCCGGCCCTCTGGCAGGTCCAGACGATGAGAAAGGCAATGGTGACGCCGATATAGGTGGCGAAGTCCGTTATCGTGGTCTTTTTTACGTTCTTCACAGGGGCCACCTCACACTTTCTCAGGTACGTAGCGGCCCAGCAGTCCGGTGGGCTTCACCAGGAGGACCACGATGAGGACGGCGAAGACGATGGCATTGGCCAGATCGGTGGAGATGTAGGCCTTGACCAGATTTTCAATGATTCCCAGCAGCAGGCCGCCCACGAAGGCCCCCGGGATGGAGCCGATGCCCCCGAAGACCGCGGCGGTGAAGGCCTTGATGCCCGGCATGGAGCCGGTGGTGGGAATCAGGGTGTTGTAGGAGGAGCAGAGGAGAACGCCGGCAATGGCCGCCAGAGCGGAGCCGATGGCGAAGGTCATGGAGATGGTCTGATTCACATTGATGCCCATGAGCTGAGCGGCGCCCTTGTCCTCCGAGCAGGCCCGCATGGCCTTGCCCATTTTGGTGCGGTTGACGAAGGTGGTGAGGGCCAGCATGATGACGATGCAGGAGACGATGGTGACGAGAGCCTCGCTGGTGAGCCCCAGTCTGGAGAGGCTCTCCGGAAGGGCGAAGGAGGCTACGGAGGTGTAGATCTTGGGGGTGACGCCCCAGATGAGCTGGGCGGCGTTTTGCAGGAAGTAGCTGACGCCGATGGCGGTGATGAGAACCGCCAGAGATCCCGCCTGCCGCAAAGGCCGGTAGGCAAGTCCCTCAATGACCACACCCAGAGCCGTACAGGCCACCATGGCCAGCAGGATGGCCACCAGAGGGGGAAGAGACAGATAGCTGACGGCGCAGAAGGATACATATCCGCCCACCATGATGATATCGCCGTGGGCAAAGTTCAGCATCTTGGCGATGCCGTAGACCATGGTATAACCCAGGGCGATGATGGCGTAGACGCTGCCCAGGCTGATACCGCTGATGAGATAGGAGAAAAATACCATAGGGCCACCTCTTTATATCCTCGGAAAACTTCTAAGGCAGAAACCCGGACGGCATGGAACCGTCCGCGTGTCCGCCTTAGAAACAGGGAGGGGCTGCCAGAGAGTGTTCCCCGGCAGCCTTCTCCGGCTGATTACATCGGAACGGATGAATCTGTCATCAGGAGGGCATCACATAGGAGCCGTCCTGGATCAGGAATGCGCTGGGCAGCTTGGTGACTTCACCCGCCTCGCTCCAGGTCATGCCCTGGCCGGTGAGGCCGGAGTAGGTGAAGCTGTCAGAGGTGAAGGTGGAGATGAGGGCCTGGCAGATGTCGGCATTGGACATGTCGGAAGTGCAGCCGGCCTCCTGCAGAGCATTGTAGATGGCGTACACGCAGTCATAGCCGTCGGCGGCGAACTGGTTGGGGATCTGATCCATACGCTTCTGATACTCTTCCACAAAGCTGACGGTGAGATCATCGGTCATGCTGGCGGAGAAGGGGGACATGACCAGCACGCCCTCGGCCAGGGTCTTGTCAAAGCCGTCCTGGTCCAGAATGCCGTCCATGCCGTCCACGCCGATGAAGGTGGGAGCGTAGCCAATGGACTTGGCCTGAGTCAGAATGACGGTGGCAGGCTGATAGTACATGGGCAGATAGACCACATCGGCACCGGCAGCCTGAGCACCGGCCACCTGGACGGAGAAGTCGGTCTGGGTATCCTCGGTGAAGGTGCCTTCATAGACGATGGCATCGCCCATCTTCTCGGCAAAGGAATCCCGGATGCCGGTGGAGTAGGCGTCGTCATTCTTATAAATGACTGCGATCTTGGCATCGGGGAAGTTCTGAGTGATGTAATCGGCACCGGCAACGCCCTGGTTGGGGTCGGTGAAGCACATCTGGAACATGTTGTCCTTGCCGGCGGTCACGTCGGTGGAGGAGGCGGAGGGAGTCAGACAGAAGATGCGGTCATTGTAGGCCTCAGCGGAGACAGAGATGCAGGGGGTGGTGGTGACTGTGCCCACCAGGATCTGCATGCCCCAGTCCTTCAGGGAGTTATAGGCATTGACGGCGGTGTCAGCCACGTTGACATCATCTTCCGACTTGAACTCGAACTGGATAGGGCCGCCAAGGGCGTTGATCTCGTCCACGGCGATCTGTGCGCCGGTCATGGCAGCCATGCCGTACTGGGCTGCCCCACCGGTCATGGGGCCGATGCCGCCCAGCTTGAAGGTGCCGCTGGCACTGCCGCCGGACTGGGAGGTGCTGCCGGAGGAGGCGGAACCACCGGAGGAGCTGCTGCCGCTGCTGGCCTGGGAGGAGCTTCCGCTGCCGCTGCTTCCGCTGCTGCTGCCACCGCCACTGCTGCCACCGCCGCCACCGCAGGCGGCAAGAGACAGAGCCATTGCCGCAGCCAGTACAAGAGCAAGAATTCGTTTCATCTGGTTGATTCTCCTTTTCCTTGACTGATTTATACAGAAAAGCGGCCTCGCAAGGGCGTGGCCGCTTTGGTGTATCGCACGATGAAGCGGGAACTGTCCTTTCCTGTAAATCATAGCCAATTCCGCCTTTTTATTTTACCGTTTTCCCTTTCTCCCGTCAACTGTCCCCCAACTGTTAAATGTGACAGAAATTCAGGCAGATACAGAGAAGCGGATAACGGAATATACAAAACCGGACCATCGGACCAGAAGGGGATTTCCGGTTTGAACGCAGATGAGATGGTCCGTCCCTGTGCGCTGGGGCAGGGGGACCGGTTCCAGTGCCTGTGGGCGTGCTGCAGCCGGGGTCCGCAGGCCATTTTGGCCAGACTGCAGCCCCTTTTCAGCCGTCAGGCAGGGACCGTGGGTCCACAGATACCTCCGTCAGGGGTTGCCGGGAGTGGGCGAATCCGCCGGAGGGGGAAGAGTCTGCTCTCCCACCGTTTCCCGCAGAATCCCTCTGCCTGACTCCCGGGAACCGGTTCCGGATGGATGACGGCACAGCACATCAGACTGTGAGCAGAGGTCGGTTCTGCCATGTGCCGGAGTGACGGCAGGGACCTGTCCTGCGGCGACCGGAGGCTTTGAGGGGGCCTCCGCATTTCCCTGAGCCCCGGTCTGTGAGGACCGGAGGCACCGGGGGGTTCCTGGTGGTGATGGTAAGCCATCAGGGCAGAGGGAGTATTTCCGCATCCTGAGACTGTGGGGCAGAGGAGTCAGGAGGACGGTTCGGGGAAGCCGGGTTCCAGGGCGCGGATCAGGTCCACCAGTTCACCGGTGAGAGGACGCCGGTCCTCCCGGTGGGTGCAGAGAACGCAGGGGATGGTTTCCGGACAGTCGAAGAGAGTCCAGGCGTAGGCCGGATTGCGGTCGTTCAGGAAACCGGGGGCGAGACAGATACCCCGTCGGGCGGCCACATTGACCAGGGTAGTGTCATAGTCGGCACTGGTGAAGTAGTCCACCCCCACCGTGCGGATGATGCGCTGCTGAACCCGGAGCAGAGGGGGCGGAGAACCGCCGCCCACCATCAGGGTACGACCGGCCAGATCCTCCGGCCGCACCAGGGACTGCCGGGCAAGCGGGTCGTCCGGCAGGGAGATGAGGCAGATGGGACTGGTATAAAGGGGAAAGATCTCAATGTCCGGCACCTGGCGCACCTCTTCTGCCATGGCGAAGAGGATGTCCGTCTCCCCCTTCAGGAACTGCTCCTGGGCGTGTTCCGGGGAGAAAACCGGTGTGACCGACACCTCCGGATGAGAGAGGGCAAACTGCTGGAGGATCTCCGGCAGGTGGAAGAGGGCGGAGCGGCAGCTGAGGCTGATGGTCAGAGCATGGGTGTAGTGGCTGCTGAAATTCTGTCCCTGCTCGATGGCGTTCTTCAGTTCCAGACGCACGTTGCGCAGAGTGACGCAGAACTGCTCTCCGGCTGGGGTCAGGGTGACCCCCCGGCCGGAGCGGGAGAAGAGGGCGAAGCCCAGTTCCTTCTCCACCGTCCGGATGCGGTAACTGAGGGTGGGCTGGGCGATGTAGAGATTTTCCGCTGCACGGCTGAAGTTCCGGGTCTGGGCCAGTTCCAGAATGCAGTCCATGTCCCGCAGGTCCATGGAGGATCCGCTCCTCTCGTTATCAGGATTTTGAATGGACGATAGCCCTTTTCGATTGGATTATTCTATCGCAATATGATAAAATCAGAAATGCAAGAAAAATGCCGCTCCCGATGGGAGGAGCAGGGGACGGGAGGCCGGATCCCGGAAATTCGGATCTGTGGCGGTGGCAGAGTATGGGGGAACTGAGAGGCCCGGACTGTGCCCTGTGCGCTGCACCGGGGTCCCGTTCCGGTTCACATTGCAGCGCAGTGTCTGAACCGGGTAGTGGAAAACTTCTCCGCAGAACATCGGGACAGCTGCTGCCAGTTCCGGAGAAGCAGGTGCGGCTTGCCGGTGGCCGTCCTCGGATGCGGCTGGCACATCCCCGTGCCGAAGCCTCCGGCTTCTGAGCGGAGTACGGTGATGGAAGAGGAGTGGAAACTATGAGCAACCTGATTTTGTACTATTCCCGGCGAGGAGAAAACTACTGGAACGGTTCTGTGCGCAACCTGGAGTGGGGCAACACGGAGATTGCCGCTGCTTTCATCCAGAAGGCAGTGGGCGGAGACCTGTTTAAAGTGGAAACCGTGAAGGAGTATGCGGCAGACTATCATGCCTGTACCCTGGAGGCGCAGAAGGAGCTCCGGGCAAAGGCCCGGCCGGAACTGAAACGCTATCTGGAGAGCCTGGACGGGTATGACACCATATTCGTGTGCGGACCCTGCTGGTGGGGTACCTTCCCTATGGCCATGTTCACCCAGATGGAGAGGCTGGACTGGCACGGAAAGAAGGTGCTTCCCCTGATGACCCACGAGGGCAGCGGCCTTGGCAGCTGTGAGCGGGATCTTAAGAAAACCTGTGCCGGGGCTGTGGTGGGTTCCGGTCTGGCGGTCCACGGGGCGGATACTGCCCGCTCGGAGGCGATCATCGCCGCCTGGGCGAAGAGATCTATGTGACCCGCTGAGCGCCGGCCCTCGGAGAGGTTCCTGCGCAGGGGGTGTCCAGAATGCCAGATCCCACAGGGAGTCCCGCAGCCGGACATCCGGGCTTTTCTGCAGGCGTCAGATTCCAAATGGGAAGAGGGTCCTTCCGGGCAGCTGACCGGGAGAGGTCGGGTCTCGCTTTTTCGGACATGAAGATGAGTGCTGTGCTCCGTTCCCGCCTGGGAACGGAGCGTTTTTTGGGGTTACAAGGGGTGGCGCACCGGGAACAGAGGAGGAGAAGAAACCCGGAAAACTCTAAGGCCTCTCTAAGGCAGAGCGCGTACGCTGTCTGTGGAGACAGGTGCTTCACACTGAAGGAAGCCCTGTCCGACATCAACGACAAGGAGGAAATGTCATGAAAACAGGTGGTATTTTCGCGCTGCTCTGCGCTCTGGCCCTGCTGGTCTGCGCTGCGGGCTGCTCCTCCGCTCCACAGGGACATGTGGACGTCCCCACGCCCGATCCTTCCACAGACGGCTCCGGCTCTGAGTCCGATTTCAAGGAAACTCCGGTTCTGGATGGGGAAAGGGGGGAGACCTACAAATTCGGCAGTCTCGTTTATACGATGGTGTCAGAGGAAGAGGTGGAGAGAGCCGCTTTGGAGGGCGGGACAGTCTCGGGCGTGGAGAACATGGAGACCATGAAGCGCATGGACAGCACCCTGAGCGGAGTCTCCAGAACGGAACTCTTCGATACCACACAGAGGAATCCCTATGCGAAGATCTGGGTCTCCCTGGAGGAGGCCTCCGACACCGTGTTTTTCAGCATCACGAAGTCATCCCCTACGGATCCCCCTCTGGGTCCGGGGTGTGTGGTGAAGATCCCGGCAGGCAGAAGTGTCAGTGTGCTCTGCACCGAAGCGCTGGAACCGGATCTGTATTTTGCGAACTTCACCAGCGACACGACAGAGATGGCGGGGACTGCTGTCTGCCGGGTTGCCGCTGGGCCAGAGGAACTGGACCTGCGGTAACCTGCCCGCAGCCCGCCGTGTGGGTGTGTGGGGAGCCTCTGAGAGAAAAAAGTTCTGAAAAACAGGAAAATTCTAAGGTATCTCTAAGGCAGAGAGGGTATTCTGGGTGTGCAGTCAGGCCTGACTGAACCGCCTGTGTGGCGCATCAACCTAACAGAAAGAAGGAACTGTCATGAAGCACAATCACATCCTTGCCATCCTCTGCTGTGCCGTCATGCTCCTGGGCATGTTCTGCACCGTTGGAGCCGTGTCGGGAACGGCGGATGAGCCGGTTCCGGCGAAGAGCAACGTGTACATCCCCGAGGACGTGGAGGTGGGGATCGCGTACGAGAGGGAACCGGATCCGGACAGCAGATATATCAGTCTGGATGGGGAGATCGGGACCAAATATCTGATTGGGGATCTGGTCTACGAGATTGTCACTCCTGAAATGGTAGAGGAAATTTCCAAAACCGCCATGCCAATTGCCAGCACGCAGCGCTTCAACATTGCCCTGAACGGAAACAGCCGCAGTGAACCCTTCGAAGTGACAGAGCGCTATCCCTATGCGAAGGTGTGGGTCTCCTTAAAGGAGGACTCCGGAAACGTGAAGTTCAACATCACAAAGGCAACTCCAACCGGATATGTTGTGAAGGGGAGCCAGGTTACCATTGAAGCAGGCCAGAGCATGGTCATATACAGCACAAAGCAGTGGGATGCGGACCTCTATTTTGCCAATTTCACATGCGGAGAGGCTGAAATGAAGGGAACTGCTTCTTGCCGGGTTGGCTCTTCGATTGAGGAAGTCTTGCCTTAAGCGCTCAGACATGGAGAGAGCAGTCTTGGCTTAATATATCACAGAAGGCCTTCACAGCTCAATGGGATTCGCTCCCTTCCAGTCTGGCAGGCCGTCGGGATGGTGGAGATGGTTTCTCATCCGGCCACCTGAGTCCCTGGCAGAGACGGCTGACAGCAGAATACACCGTAACAGAGCAGTGCCGGACGGCGGGACCGGATCCGCCACAGACACAAGGGCCGGAGGCGTACAGCAGGGTGCCTCCGGCCTCCTGTGGTTCCGTATGAGGGATCCGCGTCAGGAGCAGGCTTGCAGGCACTGCACAGATCTGATATGATGAATGAGATCTGCCGTAAGGGGGAATAGGGGATGAAACTGCTGCTGGCAGAGGATGAGAACGGCCTGGCTGAGGCTCTGGTGGACATTCTGTCCTGTCACAACTACCAGGTGGATGCGGTTCAGGACGGGGCGGATGCCCTGGACTATGCCCGAACCCTCCAGTACGACGGCATCCTGCTGGATGTGATGCTGCCCCGCCGAAGCGGGTTTGAAGTGCTGCGGCAGCTGCGACAGGAGGGCAGCCGCACACCGGTTCTTCTCCTGACCGCCCGCTCCGGGGTGGAAGACCGGATCCGGGGACTGGACCTGGGGGCAGACGACTATCTGCCGAAACCCTTCGACATGGGGGAACTGCTGGCGCGGATCCGGGCCATGCTGCGCCGGAGAGAAGAGTATCGGCCGGACATCCTCATATTTCGCGATCTCTCCCTGAACCCCTTCACGGCGGAACTGGGCGTCGGCACGCGTACCCGCTCCCTCTCCGGGCGGGAGTACCACCTGATGGAGGCTCTCATGCTCCATCCGGGGCAGTACCTCTCCTCGGAGCAGCTTCTCACTCAGGCCTGGGGCTATGAGGCAGAGGCGGAGATCGGCTCCGTCTGGGTCTACATTTCCTATTTGCGAAGCTATCTGAGGACGCTGGGGGCCCGCACTACCATACGTTCCAGGCGGAGCATCGGATACCGGCTGGAGGAAGCACCATGATCCATGCTCTGCAGCGGCGTTTCTGCCGCATCGCCATGCTGGCGGTGTCCCTTCTCCTGTTTCTGGCTCTGGGGGCGGTGAACGGCGGATACCTTCTGGTCAGCATGTATGAGGCGGATCGGACGCTGAACGTTCTGCTTGCCAGCGGGGCATATCCGGACTTTAGCCAGGATGCGGCAATCTCCGTCCCCGGGGGAACACCGTCCACGCTCAGCAGCTTCCTGCGGGCAGACGAACTTCTTGGCGTGAAGTGGTTTGGAGCCCGCCTTGACAACCGGGGGAACGTGGCGGAGATGTCGCTTGTTCATGTCCACGGGGTCGGAACGGAGGAGGCGGAGAGGCTGACGGAAAAAGTGCTTGCACGGGGGAACGATGCCGGGTGGACCGGCCGGTACCGATATCGGGTCGGTCAGGGGAAGCAGCACTTCGTGATCTTTCTCGATCTCGCGGACCGTATCCGTGCCTCTGCCCTGCTCTTTGTCCTCTCCCTCGGGGTGGGGCTGGGCTGCTGGTCTGTCACACTGGTCCTTGTTCTGGTGCTTTCAAAGCGGGCCATCCGCCCTGTTGCCCAGAGCATGGAGAAGCAGAAGCGGTTTGTGACGGACGCGGGACATGAGATCCGTACGCCCCTTGCCGTGATTCAGGCCAATGTGCAGGCCATGGAACTGCATCAGGGCGAAACCCGATGGAGCCGGAATATCCGCACGCAGACCGGACGTCTGGCGGACCTGACGGAGGGGCTGCTGGTCCAGGCCAAGATGGATGAGATCAGTTCTGATCTTCCTATGGTCCCGTTCTCCCTCAGCGAGCTCCTGGAGGAGATGCTGGACGACTGCGAGGAGGTTGCCGCGCAGAAGGGAATCTCCCTGCACCGGGAGATTGGAGAGGGACTTATCCTGCGGGGCAACCGGGAGAGTGTGACAAGGCTGATTTCCATTCTGATGGACAATGCCCTCCGCTACACGCCCTCCGGCGGTCAGATCCGGATCAGTCTGGAGGCAAAGGGCCGGGAGGTGGCCTTGCAGGCCGAAAACACCTGCAGATACCCGGAGGAGCTGGACCTGGACAGGCTGTTCGACCGCTTCTACCGGGGAGACCCGGCCCGCAGTTCCCGGAGCGGAGGATTCGGGATCGGGCTGTCCGTGGCCCGGACCATCGTGGAGGCCCATGGGGGGACCATTTCCGCCGGGGCAGAGAGAGGGAATACGCTCTGCCTTAGGGTGCTGTTGCCCGCTTCTGCAGTGGGGGGAAAGCGGAGATTATGAGACACAGGCCCCCAGGACCGGATTTCCGGGGGACGAACTGCTGTGCAGTCCTGTTTCAGCTGCGTCCGGTGCAGCGCGGATGCCCCGTTCTTAAAGAAGGGCACACCGGTCGCCCGGTTCGCGGTATTCTGCCCCGCATATGTGCTGCCTGTGGGGGGAAAAGCCAAAAATCCGGACAGACTGCAGATGTTTTCACCGTGTCTGCTCCCCGTCTGAGCCTTTCTTCCGCAGAGGATTTCCCGGGTCACCTTCCGGTCAGGTGCTCTTCGCGTAGCGGTCCAGCCCCAGTTTTTCGAACCAGGCGGCGATGGTCTGCTCCTGCCCCATTCCGCTCAGGTGGAAGAAGCGGCGCTCCCGCAATTCTTCCGGCAGACACTCCTGGTCCACAAAATGCTGCGGATAGCGATGGATGTCCAGCAGGCCCTCCCCCCGGCCCAGATTCCGGGCTCCTGCGTAGCTGGAATCCTGAAGAAAAGGTGGTATGGGTACATTGCCGCTTTGTCGTACCTCCGCCAGGGCCTCCTGCATGCCGCGCCCCACCGTATCCGACTTGGGCGCACAGGTTACGTACAGTGCGGCGTGGGCCAGAATCTTTGCTCCCTCCGGCATGCCCACCCGTTCTACCGCCAGGAAGGCGCTGACCGCCACTTCCAGTGCACGGGAGTCCGCCAGCCCGATGTCCTCCGAGGCGCAGACCATGATCCGCCGGGCAATGTATTTTGGGTCCTCCCCAGCCTCCACCATGCGGGCCAGGTAGTAGAGCACGGCATCCGGATCCGAGTGCTTCATGCTCTCGATGAACGCACTGATGGCGTCGTAGTGCTGGTCACCACGTTTGTCATACCGGAGGATCCGCTTCTGGATGCACTCCTCCGCTACGGGCAGGGTGAGGTGGATCCAGCCGTCTGCGCTGCGGTCCGTGGTCAGGGCGGCCAGTTCCAGGGCATTGAGCACGCTGCGGGCGTCTCCCTCCGCCAGCTCTGCCAGGAAGTGGGCGGCGTCCGGCTCCAGGCGCATCCGCATGCGGCCCAGACCCCGCTCCTCATCCTGCAGGGCCCGGTCCATCAGGGTGAGAAGATCCTCGGGCGACAGGGGCTTCAGTTCGAATATTCGGGAGCGGGAGAGCAGTGCCCCGTTCACCTCGAAGAAGGGATTTTCCGTCGTGGCACCGATGAGGATCACGGTGCCGTCCTCCACAAAAGGCAGCAGATAATCCTGCTGTCCCCGGTTGAAGCGATGAATTTCATCGATGAAGAGGATCGTCCGGCGGAAGGAGGTTGCCAGGGCATATTTTGCTGCTGACACCACCTCCTCCAGTTCCTTCTTTCCTGCCACTGTGGCGTTCACCTGGTGGAACTCCGCCCGGGTGGTATTGGCAATTACCCGCGCCAAGGTGGTCTTGCCTGTTCCCGGAGGTCCGTACAGGAGAATGGAGCCCAGCCGGTCTGCCCGGATGGCCCGATAGAGCAGTTTTCCCGGTCCGAGGATATGCTGCTGGCCCACCATCTCCTCCAGAGTCCGGGGCCGCATGCGGGCTGCCAGAGGTGCTTCCCGCTCCAGGTTGTGCTGCGCCGTGTAATCAAAGAGGTCCATGGCCTCGCCTCCGCACCGTGGTTCTTCCCGCCCTGGAGGCAGGAAAACTGCACAAGGGCGCCGGTCTCCTCTCATGTGAGGCCGGCGCCCGGTTTTTCTGTTTCCGAGGATCAGGGGGCCAATGGTCTGAGATGCACCAACCATGCAAAAAAGTTTGCAGGTTGCCGCTCCGGCATCGGGACCCGTGAGGCCAGGGAAGGCAGCAGCAGGGTGATAGCCCCGCCTGTGGGCAGGAAGGTTCTCTGGAACTGCCACTTGCCGGCTTCTCCGGCTGCCCTCTGCAGATCCTCCGGGCTGGTCTCCGGCATCCGGTCCCTGGGGGGAATCCTGTGCCTGCCAGGGCATGTTCTTCTGGGAAAAGGGATTCGGAAATCGCTTTGCCTCCGGCGTTCCCTCCGGTTCCGCCGCCGAAAGCCGGCTCACTCCGAGACGTCCCGGAATGGGTACTCCTTTTTGCGTCTTGCCCAGGAGACATAGAGCGCTTCACCCCGACGGGAGCGTTCGGCACGGGCAGACTGGCGAAGCTGTTCCCACAGTTCCGCGTTGGGGATAGGCATGCCGTTCTCCGCAGCCAGCAGGGACTCGGTCAGTTCCTCGTCCATGCCCTTCAGGGCTTTGCTGGAGAGGTAGGGGATCAGCGGACTGATGAAGTTCATGACTTTGAGGGACATGGCCTGCCGGTTGAGGGTGTGCTTGATGGCGGCATTGAGGACAACGCCGAAATTTTCATCGTCCAGCTGGACGGTGGGCATGCCGGTCTGGGCCTCAGGTTCGGCTGCGGCATCGGGGGTTCTGATTTCTTCGTCCATGTTTGTCCTTCCTTCCTTCTGAATCCGCAGCTTCTCCCTGGCGATCAGTCCCTTTCCAGGCAACCTGGTGCAATATTCAGGGAAACGCAACGGAAATCCTATGGTTTTCGCCCTTTCTGCAAAAAAGTCCGGCTTCAGCAGGCCGGATCCGGTTTTTCATCGGGAGCGACAGGGCAGTCCGCAGGGCATGTCTGATACCTGGGGGGTGATGCAGTCTCAAGGTGCACCTTCAGGGGGAGACATTCAGCCTCATCCGATGCAGAGAGCCACTGGAGAGGGAGCACCAGAGACTGCAGACATTGCTCTGGCAGCCGGGAGAGCTTTGTGCTATTCTATGCCAAAGCCCCAAAAAAGTCAACGGGAAAAGCGAAAGAGAGCCCCGTCCCCACCATGCTCCGACTCAGGGAAGGAGACAGCCCCCATTCTTCGGGATCTGCGGCAGGACTTTGGGATGGGTGTGAGCCAGGCAATGCACATGGCAGGAGGGCTCTGCCCTCCCTGCAGATATTCCCCTCGCCTGGGCAGAGCTGCTCCGGATATCCATGGAGGACCTGCCGGTTCCCGCTGCCGGGAGCAGAGGGATACCGGGCTGATGCCAGAGGGAGAGCGGCGCCATCCGAACCGATGCCCCTGCCTGGTCCGGGACAGCGGGACGGGGAACAGGTGCGGGATGGTACGGTGCGTTGGGGTCCTATGCAGGTCCGGAAGCAGGGCCCGCAGAAGGAATATGTCCACAAGAAGGAAACACCGGTAAGAATTTTGTTCAGGGGGGTCTTCCATTCCGGGAGGAAATCAAGTATAATGGCTGAGTTCCTCTCCAGAAATCCCACCCGTCAGGGCGGGAGGGGGGAGGCCTGTCCGCTTGAGACGGACATCGGTCCGCGGACAGGAGAGCACCCCTTCCGGCCGGAAAGGCGGGAAGACGAGATTTTCGATGAAGGAGTGCGTTTCATGAGCTACGAAGCATTTCCGGCGGCATGCAGCCGGTTTTCCATGAAGGAGGAGTTCTTCCGCTATTTTGGAGAGCTGGCCCGGATTCCCCGGAATTCTGGCGATGTGAAAAAGATCAGTGACTGGCTGGTGGCATTTGCCGTCAAACACGGACTGCGGTATGTGCAGGACGAGAAGTTCAACGTGGTGATCTATAAAAAGGGGACCTTCTGGATGGAGGAAAAACTTCCGGTGATCCTCCAGGGGCACATGGACATGGTCTGTGTCCACCTTCCCGGAGCCCCGGACCCCGCTGTGGAGGGGGTCTTCCCGGTAACGGACGGGAAATGGATCTGGGCAGAAGGCACCACCTTGGGGGCGGACAACGGCATTGCCATTGCCTACATACTGGCGGTTCTGGCATCGGACTCCATTCTCCATCCTCCGCTGGAGGCTGTCTTCACGGTGGACGAGGAGGTGGGCATGGATGGAGCTGCCTGGTTGAATCCCTGTCTTCTGCAGGGCAGGACCCTTCTGAACCTGGACTCCGAGGAGGAGGGAATCTTCACCGTGGGCTGCGCCGGTGGTGTCCGTCTGGAGATGACCGTACCTGTGGAACGGGAGCAGGTCAGGGGGACAGTCTGTGAAGTCAAGCTGGACGGGATGGAGGGTGGCCATTCGGGGATCATGATTGCTCTGGGACGGGCCAACGCCATCAAGGTGCTGAGCCGGGTTCTGACGGCAATCGGAGCTCAGGTTCCCATCCGTCTGCTCCACCTGGATGGCGGACAGAAGGCCAACGCCATCCCCCACAGTGCCGGCGCCCGTCTCCTGGTGGAGCCTTCCCTCGTGGAGAAGGCCGGGGAACTGGCGGAACAGGCCATCCGGGAGGAGCAGAAGCGCTTTGCGGATACGGACCCCGATCTGAAGGGAACCTTCACTGTTCTGGGTGAGGGAGAGGAGGAGGCCATGGAGGAGGAACTTTCCAGGGGAATTCTCACCTGCCTGAACGATTCTCCGGACGGGGTGCAGGCCTGGGTGAAGGAACTTCCCGACCTGCCGGAGAGCTCTCTCAATCTGGGGATTCTGCGCACGGAAGAGACCGGGGTGAAGATTGTGACCTCTGTCCGCAGCTCCGTACGGGGATCCATCGGGGAACTTGTGGAGCAGGTGCGGCAGGTGGCGGTTCCTCTGCATCCGGACTGCCGGTTCCAGGGTGCCTATCCGCCCTGGGAGTTCAGGTCCCACTCTCACCTGCAGGATGTGTGCAAGATGGCGTACTGGGCGGAGTATGGTGTGAAGCCCAGGATGGAGGTGATCCACGCCGGCCTGGAGTGCGGCCTGTTCAGCGACAAGCTGCCCGGACTGGATGCCATCTCCTTCGGACCGGAGATGCTGGATGTTCACAGTGTCAAGGAGCGGCTGAATGTGGTTTCCGCCCGGCGTACCTGGAAGCTGCTGGTGCGGATTCTGGGGCGGATGTGAACCTGGCGAAACTGGAAATGCGGACCGGGGCGGTAAGGAATTTCCGCTCCGGTCCGTTTTTTTCTCCGGGAGAACGGCCTGCCGGGAGATGGGGTCCGCTGTCGGGTCCGGGAGAAGGCAGTCCCCCTGCAGAGAATTGTGCTGCATGTCCAGCGATTGTGGAAAAGACGGGAGAGATTCCTGCCGGAGCATGCCCGGAGACAGGAAAACGGCCGCCGGAGGACCGGCGGCCGCGAAATTCCGGGAGAGACCTCAGCCGATGAGGCGGCAGAGGATGGTGGTGGCCTCTGCGCGGGTCATGCTGTTGCCGCCGGCAAAGGTTGCCTTGTTGTCCACGCCGGTGATCATGCCGGAGGCGTAGCAGACTGCCACGGCCTCCTGGTATCTGACGGGTACGGTGTCATAGTCGGAGATGATCCGTCTGGCCCCCTCAATGGCGGAGGTCTCCGGCAGACGGTTCTGGGCCTTCAGCAGATTATAGGTGATCTGTGCCATGTCGTACCGGTTTACAGTATCATCTTCCGAGATGATCCCGTATTTCAGGTTGGTGCCATCCAGCAGCCCCTCCTGTTCGGCAACCTCAATGTTGGGTGTCCACCAGGGGTTGGAGCCTCCGGAGGGAGTGGCGGTAAGCAGCTTGTCGGAGTAGAAGGCCCGGGTGACCATGGCGGAAAACTGGGCGGTGCTCATGAGCTGAGCGGGAGAGAACTGCTTGGCGCCGGTGCCGTTGACCAGGTTCATGGAGGCGGCCATTTCCACATAGGAGAAGGCCCAGTGGTTCTTGGGCACATCGGTGAAGGTGGGATCGGGATCCGTGTTGAAGAATTCCACCTGATACTCCAGGGTGGCGGGAGAGCCGCCGCTGGTGCGCAGCCCCTGGATGGAGACGGTCCAGGTTCCTTCGTAGGAGTCCACCTCATCGGGGCGGAAGATGATGCAGTTGTTCACCCCGTAGTTGCTGGTCTCCACATTGAAGTAGAGGCCACTGGAGCCGGCTTCATAGTTGCCGTTGCCGTAGAAGGTCCAGGTCCGGTTGTCGGACTCCCGGGTCAGCATGATGAGCAGGCCGGAGCGGGTGGGGATCTGGTACTTCTGGGGATTCAGGGTGACGCTCCAGGCGGAGTCCTTGGTGAAGGCGATGAGGTTGTTGGGGAAGAATCCGGAAGCAGGCCAGCTGATGAAGTCGTAGTTTGTGCCCGCGCCGCTGCGGTCAAAGGAGTAGACGTCCACATAGTAGCCTGCCATGCCGAAGCCGACTTTGCCCATGGCGGGGTTCAGCAGCCAGCGGCGGTGTCCCAGCAGGGAGACGTTGGATCCGTTGCTGTCGTCCAGGAAGCCGTCCACGCAGTTTGTCAGGGTGTAGCCCAAAGCCAGGTTGCTGCTGGTGGCGGCAGAATAGCCCTTTTCATAGAAACTGTCCTCCATTCCAGCGGGCTGGGTGGGATAGTGGCTGAGAACATTGTTGGCTGCCAGAAGAACCGCGCCGTGCTGGGCCAGGTCAGTGAGAGTGGGGTCCAGGGTGACGGCGGGCAGACCGGCAATGCGCCGCAGTGCGTTGAGCCGGTTGGTTGCGGAAGACAGTGCGGTGGAACTGATGGCACCGGTGGTGTAGGGAGCCTTCAGGGAGGGAACTTCGGTATAGATGTTCTCCGGCAGACTGAGACTGTTGGTCCGCAGAAGCTGCGTGATGCTCTCCTTGCTCAGTTTTTCCATGGAGAGACTGCCGCTGATGGTGCCGTTGACGGTGGTGGGAGGGGGAGTCTCAGGAGTGGGTTCCTCCTCCGGCTCGTCCTTGAGTTCCTGGTCGGGGATCAGGACTCCGTCCAGAACCTTGGTCCATTCCTTGAAGGAGTACGCATCGGTTTCGGGGAAATTGCCGTAGTTGTTGTGGCCCACGGCCCAGACCGTGCCGTCGCTGCACAGGGCCAGGGTTCCGTAGCAGGTGGCAGCCACGTCAACTACGCTGCCAAGGCCTGCCTTTCTGGGGATGTCCTGATAGGAGACCCTGTCGCCGGGGGAGTACTGGGAGCTGGTGCTGTTGCCGTCCTCATAGCCCAGGGATCCGTACTCGTTGTAGCCCCAGCTGTAAAGGGTACCGCTCTCGGAGGTGGCGAAGCAGGTGCCGCGCTCCAGATCACCGCTGAACCAGATGTTGGAGACATCGGGGAGAATCATCTGAGGGCTGTATTTCCCGCTGTTGTCCTCCCCGTCGCCGTTGCCCAGAATGCCGTAGGTGTCGTCACCCCAGGTCCACAGCGAGCCGTCTTCCTGGATGAACATGTTGCCCGAGATGTATTCCACATCGTTGGCGAGTCTGGCGGGAAGGTTGTCCCCGTTTCGTGCCAGACACTCCTCGGCGTCCTCATCATCTTCGGGATACCAGTTCCAGATGGTACCGTTGACCTTAAGCGCGGCACCGTATTCGCCGGCGGAGGTGACCTGAACCGCACCGTCGGTGACGGCGTAGAGGCCATCCTGATAGTCGCTGTCCAGACCGCTGATGGGAATCAGAGACCAGACATCGCCGTTCTCGTCCAGGGCGAGATAGCCGTCAATCTGGACAATGTCATCGGTAAGATAGGTCAGACGGTCATAGGCGTACTCTCCGTCCTGGATCTGTCCCCAGGTCCAAAGGGATCCATCGTTCTTCAGAGCCAGGTAAGTGGTTTCATAGCGGGTAACGGCGATAAAATCGGTTCCCAGGGTAACCAGGCTGGTGTCGTCCTCATCCAGGCCAATCCCCCAGGCAACCAGGGTGCCGTCCTCGAGAATGGCTGCCCCCGCCGTAAGGGTATGGTTTCCGGAGGGAGGAACATCCGTGTCATCGTTCTCTGCAGCGAATGCCGCAGGGATCAGGCTCAGGGTCAGCACCAGGGTGCAGACCAGTGAGAGCAGTCTTCTTCCACGAGCATGTTTCATGCCATCTATACTCCTTCCTGCATGCATGTTTGGCAGGAGACGGTCCGTCTCCGTTTATACAAAACATTACCACAAACGGGCTCTGAAAACAATCCCTTCCGGGAAAGAAATCCGGTTTTTCTCAAAAGAATCCTTAGAGGGTGTCTCAATGAATCCTAACTGGGAGAGACCTCATGAGACGCGGGGGATTTTTCTGATACCTGCTTGCCAAACCCCCCATGAGAGGGTATAATGATAAACGGCAGCCTTTCCCGCCCAGGGCGGCTGCTGTCCACGGAAAGGAGTTTTTTCCATGAAACCAATCAGGCGCCTTCAGAGTCTGGCCCTGGCAGCCGCTCTGGCCCTTACGACTGTGGCCCTCCCTGCCCTTGCCGCCGGCAGTACGGAAGCGGCAACCATTCTGACCCAGGCGGTCAGGGTGGACAATGTGACCCGCAACCTGAATGTCCAGGTCTACCGGCGGGACACGGCGGGAACCTTTGTTCCGGGCTCAAACCTTCACTACAGCAGTGCCATCAACCGCACCACGGAGAACGCCGACTTTACCTTTCAGGTGGCGAAGGACGGTGTGCAGGTGACGGTGGACTATCTGACCGACCTGAATGGGGACGGGGTGTATGAACTGCTGGACGGAGAGAGCAGGTCTGCAGCGGATGTGCTGCTCTCCGATGGAACCCTTGTCCCCCTCAGCAGCGCGGGTTCGGTGCCCAATCTGGCGGCAGGCGAGTACAGGCTGAGTGCCGCGACGCTGAAGGAAGGCGAGAAGCGGGCCATTGCGGCCCGGACGGCAGGGGGAAGCGGACAGACCATGTCCATCACCGCCGGGAAAATTCTGCCGTCCCTGTTCCTGGTGAACCTGAGGTCCGGGCAGGCGGTGACCAGTCACTACTTTGCCCTTTATGAAAAGGTGCTGATGCCCTCCGATGTGCCCTACGGCATCTGGTACTATGACGCGGTGGAGGATGCCATGGACAGGGGTTACCTGAACGGCTCCGGTCCGGACAGATTCACCCCGGACGGGCAGGTGACCCGGGCCCAGCTGGCACAGGTGCTGTGGAATCTCAGCGGCGGGCTTGGCGCCGCCGATCCCGGGTTTGGCGATGTGGCATCCGATGACTGGTTCTATCACGCCATCGCCTGGTGCTGCCAGGAGGGGCTGATGGAGGGGACCGATGGCCTGTTCCACCCCGACACCAATGTGACCCGGGAGGAAGTGGCGGAAGTTCTCTTCCGCTGTGGCAGTCTGGCCGGGCTGAACATGGAGCAGCGGGAGAGTCTGGACCAGTTTTCCGATGGGGCCACAGTAGCTCCCCAGGCCCAGGAGGGCATGAGCTGGGCAGTGGCAGCCGGAATTTTCAGCGGCTATGACGACGGACAGCTTCACCCCCAGGATAATCTGACCCGGGCCCAGCTGGCCATGCTGCTGAACACCTTCCTGGAGCTGCAGGAAGCGTAAAGGGAAAGTCTCACCATGCACGGGCGGTGCGCCGTCCGTGCATTTCTCATGCTCCGGGGCAGAAGCAGCAGGGATCTCTCCCCGGGGAGACTCCCGCCTCCCGGGCTGAAGGCTTCATGAGAGGCCTGGAAGGGGAGAGGCACACCGGGGGAGAGCCCCTCTTTGGTCTGGGTGTGCCGGACCGGGGAGATTCCCTGCCGCCCCGGTGAGGGAGGGAAGAAGGGGAAGACCCGGACGGCCGGGACCGGCTGCCAATGGGCCAAGGGTCGTCCCCCAGGGTCTCCGGAGGGGGACCGGCTGCCGGGAGCAGGACCCGGGAGGAGTACCTTATTATAATGTAGGGGGAGAGGGCAGATCCCCATGGGACCGGGGGAATCACGGGGAAAGCAACGGCCGCCGGTCCGGCCTCCCGGCAGGAGGCGGCGATCCGGCGGCCAGGGAACCGGGCCCGGCGGAGATGCCTCCTCAGGAGCCCAGGGTGGTCAGGTCATAGGGAGTGGTCTGATAGACGTAGTAGTTGAGCCAGTTGGTATAGAAAAGCTGGGCGGCGGAGCGCCAGCGCACGATGGGCTGCTTTGTGGGGTCATCGTCCGGGAAGTAGTGGAGGGGAACGGAGATGTTCAGTCCCCGGTTCACGTCCCGGAAGTACTCGTTGGCCAGGGTGTCCGGATCGTACTCCGGGTGACCGGTGATGAAGAAGCGGCGGTTGTCCTCGCTTTTGACGGCAAACACGCCGGCCTCCTCGGAGATGGCCAGCAGTTCCAGCTCGGGGCGGGAGAGTATATCCTCCACATGGTTGGTGGTGTAGCGGGAGTGGGGAACATAGAAGACATCGTCAAACCCCCGGAAGAGAGGGGAGCGGGGCCGCACCGCCGTGTGGGGGAAGACCCCGAAGAGCTTCTGGGGCAGGGTGTACTTGGGAATCCCGTAGTGGTAGTAGAGGCCGGCCTGGGCGCCCCAGCAGATGTGCAGGGTGGAGTGGACATGGCTGCGGGTCCAGTCCATGATCCCGCACAGTTCCGGCCAGTAGTCCACATCGTGAAAGTCCAGATTCTCCACCGGAGCCCCCGTGATGATCATGCCGTCGTAGTTTTTGTCCCGGATCTGGTCAAAGGTGGTGTAGAAGGAGGCCAGGTGGGTGGCGTCCGTGTTCTGGGAGCTGTGGCTGACGGCCTGGAGGAGTTCCACCTCCACCTGAAGAGGGGAGTTGGACAGCTTGCGCAGCAGCTGGGTCTCGGTGACGATCTTGGTGGGCATCAGGTTGAGAATCAGCAGGCTGAGGGGGCGGACATCCTGGTGCATGGCCCGGTACTCGGTCATGACGAAGATGTTCTCTCCTTCCAGGGTTGCCCGCGCGGGCAGCGAGTCAGGGATTTTGATGGGCATGGGAACAACCTCCAGTGGACGGGGGGAATGTCTGTATACTCTATCATATTCGGACACGGGGTGCAAGAGCGAATTCCATGGAAGTTTGTCCGCCCTGGAAGGACAGGGCGGGCATTCTGACGGGGAGGAACCGGCCTCCAGGCAGAGGGAGGGGGCCAGGGGAAAACTTTTCGGAAAAAATCAAAACTTCCTCTTGACAGGGGGAGGGGGCCGTGTTAGTATATGCAGGCTGCCTGGCGGGG
>CAYXVN010000022.1:0-21145 GCA_964468565.1 uncultured Oscillospiraceae bacterium
GCGGCGCTCTCCTCTCGGCTGCAAGCAGCCGAGAATCCCCGCGCCGCTCTCTTGACAATCTCCTTCCAGCCCGGTAGAATGAACCGGTCCGTTCTTTTCACATTCCACCGGAAGGAGGCCCCCCATGCAGATCCACATCAATCCCCAGCTGAAGGAAAAAATCCAGGAGTCCATGGAAGCCGTCCTCCCCATCACCGCCATTGTACTGGTGATGAGCATCACCATTGCGCCCCTGGAACCGGGACCTCTGGTGCTGTTCCTCTTCGGCGCCATCCTGCTGGTGTGCGGCATGGGGTTCTTTACCCTGGGCGTGGACATGTCCATGATTCCCATGGGAGACGGAATGGGCAGCACCATCAGCCACTCCAAAAACCGGGTGGTCCCCATTCTCATCTGCTTCGTGCTGGGGCTGCTGGCCACCATCGCGGAACCGGATCTTCAGGTGCTGGCCCGGCAGGTGTCCTCCATCGACAACTGGACCCTGATTCTCACCGTCTCCTGCGGAGTGGGCTTTTTCCTGGCTCTGGCCGCTTTCCGCATCCAGCGGGGCATTCCCCTGCGGGCTCTGCTGCTGGTGCTCTACGCGGCAACCTTTGCTCTGGCCGCAGTCGCCCCCGGCCACTTCGTCCCCGTCTCCTTTGATGCGGGGGGCGTCACCACCGGTCCCATAACAGTCCCCTTCATTATGGCCCTGGGTGTGGGCATCGCCTCTTCCCGCACAGACAAAAATGCCTCCAGCGACTCCTTCGGCCTCATCGCCCTGTGCTCCGTGGGCCCCATCCTCATGGTGCTGCTGCTGGGGGTGCTCTACGCTCCTGAGCCTCAGCCCCAGCAGCTGTCCGAGCTGCCCGCCGTGGCCAACACCGCCATGGCGGCCCGCACCTTCCTCCACGGTCTGCCGGAGTATCTGAGGGAAGTTGCCATCGCCCTTCTGCCGGTTCTCGGCCTGTTTGTGGTCTTCCAGCTCATCTCCCGCCGCTTCCGCCGGGCGGAGCTCTACCGGGTGGCCACCGGCCTTCTCTACACCTACCTGGGCCTGTCCCTCTTTCTCACCGGGGCCAACGTGGGCTTCATGCCTGCCGGCCAGCTCATCGGAGCCACCGTGGCCGGAGGGCGCCATCCCTGGCTGCTGATCCCCGCCGGCATGCTCATCGGCTACTATATCGTAAAGGCAGAGCCTGCTGTCCGGGTTCTGACCAAACAGGTGGAAGAGGTGTCCAACGGCTCCATCTCCCAGCACTCCATGCAGCTTGCCCTCTCCATCGGGGTGTGCATCTCGGTGGGGCTGGCCATGATCCGGGTGCTCACCGGCCTGAACATCTTCTGGCTGCTGATCCCCGGCTATGGCATCTCTCTGCTGCTCAGCTTTTTTGTTCCCCCCATCTTCACCGGCATCGCCTTTGACTCCGGCGGCGTGGCCAGCGGCCCCATGACCGCTGCCTTTCTGCTCCCCTTCTCCATGGGGGCCTGTTCCGCTGCCGGGGGCAACATGGCGGTGGACGCCTTCGGCATTGTCTCCATGGTTGCCATGACCCCCCTTGTCACCATCCAGGTCATGGGTCTGGGCTCCCAGGTCTACAGCAGTCTGCGCCGCCGTCACCTGCGCTACCGTCTGGAGCAGGTTGACGACACGATCATCTACTTCGAGTAAGGGGGGACGAACCCATGCCGGAACCCATGAGTCTCATCATCACCATTGTGGAGCGCGGGAAAGGTACCACCGCCATCCGCGTCTTCACCCGCAACCAGGTCTACCTCCACAGTCAGTTCCCCGGCCGGGGCACCGCCACCTCCGAGATTCTCAACATTCTCGGCCTGGGCTCCACGGAAAAGGACATTGTCTTCAGCTACGCCACCACGGCGGCTGCCCACAATCTGCTCAACCGCCTGGACGATGCCCTCCGGGGTGCCGTCTCCTCCGGAGGCATCTGCTTCTCGCTGCCTCTCACCGGGCTGAGCAGCCTGGTCCACGCCACCATCACCTACCGCACCGAACTCAGGAAAGGGGAGAAAACCGTGAAAGCCGAACACAGCGGGGAGAACACCCTCATACTCGTCACCTGCAACCGGGGAACCAGCGGAGATGTCATGGAAACCGCCAAGAAGGCGGGCGCCCGGGGCGGCACCGTCCTGCGTGCGCGGCTCACCGGCCAGGAGGAACTGGAGAGTTCCTACGGGCTGACCCTCTCCCCGGAAAAGGAGATTCTCATCATCGTGGTGCCCAACGAGATCCGCAACGCCGTCATGGAGGGCATCAACGCCGATCACGGTCTGCGCACCCCCTCCGAAGCCGTCATCTGCTCTCTGGCCGTTGACCAGTTCATCCGGCTGTAATTCCTCCCGTCTCTTCCAGAATTTCTAGAAGAAAGAGGTTGCTTTTTCCCGCTGAAGTGCTATAATGGATGGAAATCCGTCCCGCCTGTACGGGACTGCTCCGGAGGTCCGTCATGACTCACCCTTCCCTCTCCCCCTATTCCCGCTGCTCCCGCTGGGCCCGATTTATCGGGACCGGCCGTTTTTCCTGCAGCGAAACGGACAGAGAGGGGTAGCACCCCAAAAAGGGGCTGCTGATACGAGCACACCTGTGGCCCATCAGTCTCTGTCCGGGATTGATGGGCTTTTCTCACATATCGGCACTTCAACACATCAAAGCGTGAAAAACGCGGCTCACGCCGCGAGGAGGTTACCCTTATGCTGGTCGAACTGAAAAACACCACAAAGAAACTGTGCGTGATCGGGGACCCGATCCTCCACTCCAAGTCCCCCCTGATCCAGAACACCATGATCGCAGCTCTCGGCCTGGACTACATCTATCTGGCCCAGTCCGTCCCCCGGGGAACTGTGGGAGCCTGGCTGGCGGCAGCCAAAACCGCGCAGTACGCCGGCTTCAACGCCACCATGCCCCACAAGGTGGATCTGGTCCCTCTGATGGACTATCTGGATGAAGATGCCCGGCTCTACCGGTCTGTCAACACCGTCTCCATCCGCAACGGGATCGCCTACGGCCACAACACTGACGGAAGGGGCTTCCTGCAGTCCATTATGGACATCGGCATCAATCCGGCCGGGCGTAACATCGTCATCCTGGGCGCCGGCGGAGCCGCCAAATCCGTATCCCTGAAACTGGTGCAGCAGAGAGCCCGAAACGTCTACATCTGCAACCGCACCCTCAGCAAGGCCATCGACCTGTGTGACCTGGCCCCCTTCGGCGCCATGACCCCCGCTCCCATGGAGCGCCGCGCTCTGGCCCGGCTGCTGCCCAAGGCGGACCTGCTCATCAACTGCACCTCCCTGGGCATGACCGGGGTGAAAGATCAGTTTGAGGATCTCTCCTTCCTGGACGATCTGCGCCCCGATGTCCCGGTATGCGATCTCATCTACTCCCCCTCCGAGACCCTCTTCCTGCAGCAGGCCCGGCTCCGGGGGCACCAGACCCTCAACGGCCTCAACATGCTCATCTGGCAGGCCATCTTCGCCCTGGAGCACTTCACCGGCACCAGCATCGACGGTCAGGAGATGCTGAAGGTTCTGGCCCCCGTCCTTGCCGAGTAGGGTTTCCCAGGTTCTCCTCTGCCCTCAGAACAGCCTTTCCCCGCCCCGCACCCTGCCCGTGCGGGGCGGTTTCTCCGCTTTGCCCCAGACAGCCTGAACGCCGGAAGGGACCTGCCGGACAGTCCCGGTGCCCTGCCCCCCTGCCCTCAGAACTCCCCATCCCCCAGGTCGGCAGGTCACAGTCCCCCTCCGCTCCCTGGACCCGCTCCCGCGTCGGGCCGTGCCGCTGACACCCTGGGAACGGATTTCCCCCCTCCCCAGACCGGCACTTCCGGGACGGAAGGGCCTGAGCCGCAGAGTGTATTCCGGGGGTCTCTCCCGGGGGACCGGGGGAAACCGGTTTGTGGAGGACTCTGTCCCCCTCCCACGTTCGGAGAGGGATCGTGCCCGGGAACCGGTCCCCCTGCAGAGGGGAGGACACCCGGCCCTGCCATGCTCCCGCCGGAGAGACCTCCTCCTGCCCCGGCCTGCCTTCCGGCAGCGCTCCCGGAGGCTACTCTCGTTCCGGCAGCCTGTCCCGCGCCGCCTGAACAAATGCGCTGATCAGTCCCTGCTGAACCGGATCCGCAAAGGCCATCATCTCCGGATGCCACTGCACCCCCAGAAAGAAGCGGCCGCCGGGATTTTCCTTCAGCTCCACCGCCTCAATGACTCCGTCTTCGGACCGTGCCGTCACCCGCAGGGTGGGGGCCGGCACATCCACCGCCATGTGGTGCAGGGAGTTCACCGGCAGACACTCCGTTCCCGTCAGTTTCCCCAGCAGAGAATCCCCCTCGATGCGCACCCGGTGGGAGGGGATCTGCCTGGGGTACATGCCCAGACTGTGGGAGGTGAATCCCCCGTCCGGCACATGCTGAAGCAGGGTGCCCCCCAGGGCCACATTGAGAATCTGGATTCCCCTGCAGATACCCAGAACAGGCCTGTCCGTCTCCTCCAGGACCGTGCGGGCCAGGAAAAGCTCCTGTTCATCCCGCTCCGGCACCACCGCTCCGGTGCGGCCGGCGGACTTCTGTCCGAAGCGCATGGGGTCCACGTCGCTGCCGCCGCTGAAGAGCACACCGTCTGCCAGCTCCAGAAGGCGCCGGGTCACGGTCCGGTCCCTGCCCTCCCGGATCACCGGGAGAATCAGGGGGATCCCACCTGCGCGCACCACACAGGTCACATAGTCATCCGCCAGCAGCTGCCAGTCCTGTTCCTTCGCCCCGATGCCCTCGGCGTACTCCCCGGAGCCGTCAAAGCTGTAATTTGCGGTGATTCCAATAATCGGATGCAACTTGAACATCGCCTCCCTGCAGATTGTGCCCAAAACTCTACTCCATAAGCGATGCCCCTGTCAAGGGCAAAACCGGCTGTATCGGGAAAAAAAGCCCCCTTCCCCCCTCCGGCCCAGGGAAAAACCGGGGTCCCTCATCTCTTCCGCTCCGATCTGCCCTCCCGATGGGAGAGAACCGCCCCGCCGGGGCGCAGAACCAGGCCCCCGGCCTGGAGAAGGTCCCATCGCCCTCCATACAAGTGGCGGCACCGGAATATGCAGCACCGGATCCGGGACCTGTCCGGCCCGGCGGGGAATCTGCCCCCCCCGGCTGCCTGGCCTGCCCCCTCCCCTTCCCGGCCAGACCGGCCCTGCTCCGGAGGGGCCTCCGGCCACGCCCCTTCCGGGAGGAAAACCGCCCCTTCCTGGCCGGGAATGTGCAGAAAGGGCCACTTTCTCCCCTGTGATCCAGGAAAAAGCCCTCCTGGGCGAAAAAACAGTTGTCAGGAGGAAATGCCTGGTGTATAATGTCTGGTACGTGAAAGCAACCGCCTGGCATGCCGGCGGATGAAACATGCAATTTGCCAAAATTGTATAAGGAGTGCATTCATCTTATGAGCTATTCTGTGCAAAATATCCGCAACATCTGCCTGTTGGGCCACAGCGGAAGCGGCAAGACCACCCTGGCGGAAAGCCTGCTGTTTGTTACCAAAGCAATCGACCGCATGGGCAAGACACCGGATGGCAACACCACCTGCGACTACGACGCCGAGGAAATCAAGCGTCAGATCTCCATCTCCCTGGCGGTAGCCCCCATCGAATACAAGGGTGTGAAGATCAACGTTCTGGACGTTCCCGGCGCCTTCGACTTCGCCGGAGAGGCCATGGAAGCTCTGTGCGCTGCCGATGCCGCCGTCCTGGTCTGCTCCGCCAAGGACGGAATTTCCGTCGGTCTGGAGAAGTCATGGAAGTACTGCGAGACCCGCAGCATGCCCCGCTTCCTCTATATATCCAAGACCGATGAGGACAATGCGGACTTCGCCGGCACCCTGGCCGCCCTGCGGGAGAAGTACGGCAACAGCATCGCTCCGGTCAATGCCCCCTCTCCCGACGGCAAGGTCGTGGTGGATCTGATCAGCAACAAAGCCTGCGAAATCGTCAAGGGCAAGCGGGTGGAGAAGGACATCCCCGCCGACATGGCGGAGGAGGCCGAGAGCCTGCGGGCTGAACTGATGGAGGCCGCCGCCGGCACCGACGAGGAACTGATGGAGAAGTTCTTCGATGTGATGGAACTCACCCCCGAGGAGATCGCCAAGGGCATGCGCATCGGCGTGCGGGAGGGCACGGTGGTTCCCGTCCTCTGCGGTTCCGCCATCACCGGCCTGGGCAGTGTGATGTTCCTGGATAACATGATCACCATGGCTCCCAATCCCGCCGAGGGCACTCCCATGGAGACTGAGGAGGGTACGCTGGCTGTTGATCCCTCCGGCGCTCCCGCCGCTTTCGTCTTCAAGACCGTCGCCGACCAGTACGGCAAGTACTCCCTCATCAAGGTCATCCGCGGCACCATCACCTCCGATCTCTCCCTGTACAACCCCCGCATCGGCTCCTCCGAGAAGCTGGGCCGTCTGTACACCATGAAGGGCAAGAAAACCGAGGAGATCAAGGAGATCTCCTGCGGCGACATCGGGGCCATCGGCAAGATGGACCGGGTCAAGACCTCCGATACCCTCTGCGCCCCCGGCAGCGGGGTGGAGTTCAAGCCCGTCCCCTTCGCAGAGCCCTGCTACTCCGTGGCCATCTCCCCCAAGACCCGTGGCCAGGAGGACAAGGTGGCCCAGGGCCTGTACCGTCTCAACGACGAGGATCCCTCCTTCAACCTTTCAAGCAACCTTGAGACCCACCAGATGGTGCTCACCGGCGCCGGCGACATCCAGGTGGACGTGCTGGTCTCCAAGCTGAAGAGCCGCTTCAATGTGGAGGCCGAGCTCTCCGAGACCCGGGTGCCCTACCGGGAGAAGATCCGCAAGACCGTCCAGAAGCAGGGCCGTCACAAGAAGCAGACCGGCGGTTCCGGCCAGTTCGGCGATGTGTGGATCCGCTTTGAGCCCAACCCCGATGAGGAGCAGATGGTCTTTGAAGAGGAAGTCTTCGGCGGCTCCGTCCCCAAGAACTTCTTCCCCGCCGTGGAAAAGGGCCTGCGGGAGGCCTGCGTCCACGGTCCTCTGGCCGGCTATCCCGTTGTCAACCTGAAGGCCGTGCTCTATGACGGATCCTACCACCCGGTTGACTCCTCCGAAATCGCCTTCAAGACCGCCGCTCAGCTGGCATACAAGGCCGCCATGCCCGAGGCCAACCCCGTGCTGCTGGAGCCCATCGGCGAGCTGAAGGTCACCATCCCCGACAGCTACATGGGAGATGTCATGGGCGACATCACCAAGCGCCGCGGCCGCGTCATGGGCATGAACCCCACCGGCGACGGTGAGCAGGTGCTGGAGGCCGAGGTGCCCATGGCGGAGATGTCCTCCTACGCCATCGACCTGCGGGCCATGACCCAGTCCCGGGGTTCCTACACCTTCCACTTCATCCGCTATGAGGACTGCCCGCCCGCCGCTCAGGCCAAGGCCATCGAGGCCGCCAAGGCCCTCAATGAGAACTGATTCCTCCGCTCTTCCGCGGACCCGGCCCCTGTACTGCGGGCCGGGCCCGCTTTTCTGACCCCGGCAGAATCCGCTGCGCGGCAGATCTTCTGCCCGCTTTCCAAGGAGTGTGATACCATGAGGCGAGATACCACCAGAAAACTGGCAGTGGCCGCCATGTTCATTGCCGTCGCCGTGGTGGGCAGCATGTTCATCCAGTTTCCGGTACTGGGCAGCAACTGTTCCCCCACCCAGCACATCGTCAACATTCTCTGCGCCGTCCTGCTGGGACCCGGCTGGGGCACCGCCGCCGCCTTTGTGGCCGCCCTGCTGCGCAATCTTTTCCACGTGGGCTCCCCCCTGGCCTTTCCCGGCAGCATGTGCGGGGCCCTGCTGTGCGGCCTTATGTACCAGAAGACGGGGAATCTGCCCCTGACTCTGGCGGGAGAGGTCATCGGCACCGGCTTTCTGGGCGCTCTTCTTGCCTATCCCATCGCCGTGGCCGTCATGGGGCAGACACCTGCCACCGTATTTGTCTACGTGGTGCCCTTCCTCATCTCCACCGGGGTGGGTTCCGCCCTGGCGGGGATCCTGGTCTTTGCCCTGAAAAAAAGCGGCGCTCTGCACTATATGCAGTCTCAGCTCAGATTGTAAGCCTCTCTCCCCGTCCCGGGAGAGACAAAGCGGATCCCAGTCGTCCGAACCGGCGGCTGAGATCCGTTTTTCATTCCGGCTGTGCTGCCCCGGGGCAGCAGATCACTTCAGATGCCAGATATCCCTCTCATACTGGGCTACCGTCCGGTCTGAGGAGAAGTATCCCGACCGGGCAATGTTCACCAGCATCTTCCGGGCCCAGGCCCGCCGGTCCCCGTAGTCCTGGATGGCCTGATCCCGCACCCGGATGTAGTCCTCCACATCCAGCAGGGCCATGAACCAGTCCTTGTTCTTCATGTCCCGCCAGAGGGCGGACAGAGCTGCCGGATCCCCGATGGCCAGCAGTTCCGGAGAGACCAGGAAGTCCACCAGCGGCTCCACGGCCTCCCGGTGGTAGTAGTCCCGGGGCCGGTAGGCCCAGCGGTCGTAGAGGTCAAGAACCCTGTCGCTGGGCTGGCCGAAGGTATAGATGTTCTCCTCCCCCACCAGCTGGGCGATCTCCACATTGGCCCCGTCCATGGTACCCAGGGTGACGGCACCGTTTGCCATGAACTTCATGTTGCCGGTGCCGGAGGCCTCCTGGGAGGCCAGAGAGATCTGCTCGGAGATGTCGCAGGCGGGAATGAGGCGCTCCGCCCAGGTGACGTTGTAATTCTCCACCATGGCCACCCGCAGCCAGGGGCTCACCTGAGGATCCCGGTTGATCAGCTCCTGGAGGCAGAGGATCAGGTGAATGATGTGCTTTGCCATCACGTAGGCCGGAGCGGCCTTGGCCCCGAAGAAGACGGTGACAGGCCGCTGGGGCAGTTTCCCCGCCCGGATCTCCAGGTACTTGGCGATGATGTAAAGGGCATTCATCTGCTGCCGCTTATACTCGTGCAGACGCTTGACCTGGATGTCAAAGACGGAGGCGCTGTCCAGTTCCATGCCCTGCTCCACCCACAGATGGCGGCAGAGGGCATTCTTGTTCTCCTGCTTCACCGCCAGCAGCCGGTCCAGCACCGCCGGGTCATCCCGGAAGTCCATCAGCTTCTCCAGCTGATCCGGATCCTGCCGCCAGCCCCCTCCGATGCACTGGTCCAGCAGGGACGCCAGGCCGGGATTGCAGGCCTCCAGCCAGCGGCGCAGGGTGACGCCGTTGGTCTTGTTGTTGAACTTCTCCGGGTAGATGTCATAGAAGGGCTTCAGTTCCGACTTTTTCAGGATCTCCGTGTGCAGTGCCGCCACCCCGTTGACGGAAAAGCCCCAGTGAATGTCCATGTGGGCCATGTGAACCGTATCCTGTCCGTCCACAATGGCCACCCGGGGATCCGGGTGGAGTTCCCGGCTGCGGCGGTCCAGCTCCCGGATGATGGGCACGATGCCGGGGGCCACCGTCTCAAGAAAGTGCATGGGCCACTTCTCCAGCGCCTCCGCCAGAATGGTGTGGTTGGTATAGGCACAGGTGCGGGACACCTGGTCCGCCGCCTGGTCAAAGGTAAGCCCCCTGCCCATCAGCAGACGGATCAGCTCGGGAATCACCATGGAGGGGTGGGTGTCGTTGATCTGGATCACCACATGGTCTGCCAGCTCCTCCGGGCGGTATCCCCGCTCCTCCAGCTCCTGCATGATCAGCTGGGCCCCGGCGGAGACCATGAAGTACTGCTGGTAAACCCGCAGCAGCCTCCCCGCCTCATCGCTGTCATCCGGATAGAGGAAGGAGGTAAGGTTGTGGGAGATGTCCCCCTTGTCAAAGCGGATTCCCACCCAGGGCTCCTGAGCGGGCTGCTCCACATCAAAGAGATGGAGCCGGTTGGCGTATCCGTTGCCGGCCCCGGGGATGGGAATGTCGTAGAGAACCGCCTTCACCTCCCGGTCCCCGAAGGGCACGGAGAAGGTGCGGCCGGTGGGGATGAGCCAGTTCTCCGGTTCCAGCCAGGGATCCGGGTTCTCCACCTGCTTGTGCCCGGCAAAACTCTGCCGGAAGAGACCGTAGTGATAGTTGAGCCCCACCCCGTCTCCGGGCAGGCCCAGTGCGGCAATGGAGTCCAGGAAACAGGCGGCCAGACGGCCCAGGCCGCCGTTACCCAGGGAGGGTTCCGGCTCGATGTCCTCGATGACGTTCAGGTCACGGCCCATCTGCAGCAGCATCTCCCGCACAGGTTCCCGGATCCCCAGTGCCAGAAGGGTATTGTTGAGCAGCCTGCCCAGGAGAAATTCAGCCGAGAAGTAATACAGCTTGCGCCCGGTCTCCGGGGCGGGGCGTGTGCAGGACAGCTCCCGGGCCAGCAGCAGCAGCGCCACGTAGAGCTGATGATCTCCGCACTGGTCCGGGGTACGGCCGAAACGTTCCTGGGTCAGCTGAAAAAAGCGTTCTTTCCATTCCATCGAAACAGACCTCCTTTTCCGGGTCAGAAATGGCTGATTTTTTTGGTCTGGGGGCTTTCCCCTGACAACTGCGCAAGTATAGTGACCATTCCGGCCTTCGTCAAGAACATTTTTTCGTCAGAATGCACAAAATGGTAATATTCTGTAGCATCTTACAGAAATATTCCTCCGCAGGTGGGCTGAGACAGTCAGTTTTACCCCCTGTCCTCAGCCCGAGCCGGCTTCCTGTCCCTGGGCAGACGCTGACAGATCTCCAGCTGCCGGTGAATCTGGCTCACCAGCCTGCCGGTGGCATAGCCGGGCAGGGTCCGCCACTGCCAGTTTCTGCCCACGGTGGCGGGCGTATTGATCCGCGCCTCGCTGCCCAGACCCAGAATGTCCTGGAACTGGACCATGGCCAGATCCGCGATGGAGGCCCAGGCCGTACACATGACACCCCAGTGATAGCCCTCCCGGCTGTTCAGCCGCATGTAGCGCCGGGCATAGCTGCGCTCCGCCCGGGAGCAGCTGTTCAGCCAGCCGTTCACCGTGTCATTGTCGTGGGTGCCGGTGTACACCACGCAGTTGCGGATGTGATTGTGGGGCATGTAGGCGCTGTCCTCAGGCTTATCCCCGAAGGCAAACTCCAGCACCTTCATGCCGGGGTAGCCGGTGTATGCCAGCAGCTGATGGACCTCCTCGGTGAGATAGCCCAGATCCTCCGCAATCATGTCCCGCTTCCCCAGCCGTACCGCCAGTACCCGGAAGAAATCCTTTCCCGGTCCGGGACGCCAACGGCCCCTGCGGGCGGTTTTTTCCCCTGCCGGGATGGCGTAGTAGGACTCAAACCCCCGGAAGTGGTCAATGCGGAGGGTATCGTAGAGGCGGAACTGGAAGAAAATCCTCCTCACCCACCACCTGTAGCGGTCCGCCTTCATGCCCTCCCAGTCAAAGAGGGGGTTCCCCCACAGCTGACCGTCGTCTGAAAAGGCGTCCGGAGGACAGCCCGCCACCTCCGTGGGCCGGCCCTCACCGTCCAGCTGGAACTGCTCCGGACTGGCCCACACGTCCGCGCTGTCCAGGGGCACGTAGATGGGAATATCCCCGATGATGGTGATCCCCTTCCCGTTCACATACCGTTTCAGGGCATCCCACTGTTCAAAGAAGAGAAACTGCACGGCGCTCCAGAAGCGGATCTCCTCCTGCAGCTCCTCCCGGGCCTTCTCCAGTGCCTCCGGCTCCCGCAGCCGGAGGGGCCTGGGCCACTCTGACCAGGGCCGGTCCCCATGGCTGCCCTTCAGGGCCATAAAGAGGGCGTAGTCCTCCAGCCAGATCTTCTCCACGTGGCAAAACCGCATGACCTCTTCCTCCCGCTGTGCCCACAGCCTTCTGCAGGCCAGGCGCAGCACCGGGAAGCGCTGGCGGTGGAGCAGGGCGTAGTCCACCCGCTGAGGGTCACTCCCCCACTCCAGATTCTGATATTCCTCCCGCTTCAGCAGGCCCTGGGCGCACAGTTCATCCAGATCGATGAAATAGGGGTTGCCCGCATAGGAGGAGAAGGCCTGGTAGGGGGAATCTCCGTAGCTGGTGGGTCCCATGGGCAGCACCTGCCAGCAGGAGTGGCCCGACTCCTGCAGAAAATCCGCAAACTCCCGCGCCGCCGCTCCCAGAGTCCCGATTCCCCAGGGAGAGGGCAGAGAGAAAACAGGCATCAGGACACCTGCACGTCTTGTCATGGTATGAATCTCCTTCCACTGCATCGTAAATTTCCGCATCATCTTATCAGATCCCTCCCCCCTGCGCAAGGGGCAAAACCGGCAGAGTCTCTCTCCGGCTTCCGGACACCGCCACTGCCGGAACCGTCCAGGACATGCTCCCTGCCCGGAAACTCTCCCTTGTCCGGCCCAGGTTCTCATGGTATACTGGACGGGAAGGAGCTGATTGAAATGCCCTCTTCCCCTTTCCGTGCCGTCTGCTTCGATTTTGACTACACCCTGGCCGACTGCACGGACTCCATCGTAGCCGGGTTCCAGTACGCCTTTCCCAAACTGGGCTGGCCTGCCCCGGACCGGGAAACGGTGCGGGGCACCGTGGGATATCTGCTGGAGGACTCCTACACCCGCCTCACCGGCGATACGGATCCTGTCCGCCGCGCCGCCTTCCGCCCTCTCTTTCTGGAGGTGGCCCAGGAGCGGCAGATCCGGGAGACCCTTCTCTTTCCCGGCGCACCCCAGCTTCTGCGGCGCCTGAAGGAGTGCGGCATCCGCACCGCCATTGTCAGCACCAAGCGGGGTCACACCATTCAGGCCATTCTGCAGCAGCACGGCCTGCTGGATGCTTTGGACCTCATCATCGGGGGCGAAGATGTGACGCTGCCCAAGCCGGATCCCCAGGGTCTGCTGGTGGCCATGGAGCGGCTGGATGTCCGTCCCCGGGAATTCCTCTTCTGCGGGGACACGGTGCTGGATGCCGGCGCCGCTGTCCGGGCCGGCTGCCCCTTCTGTGCCGTTCTCAACGGCACCACCGGTGCGGAGGCCTTTTCGGAGTACCACCCCCTCCACATCGCCCCGGATCTGCCGGATCTCCAGCGCTGGCTGCACCTGTAGGGGACACGTCATGACCAAGAAAGAACTTCTGGACCGCTGTGCCCGTACGGCAGAGGAGCGGGTGCTGCTGGGGCGTGTTCTGGACCGGCTGGAGCAGTCCGAAACCCGGGGCATCCCCGCTCACACCCCTTTCCTCTCCCCTGGAGAGGGGGCATCCGTCACTGACCTGCTGAATGCCTGGGGACGGCCGCGCCACTTCTTCTGGGGCGGCTACCGGGGGGCGGAGCGGACCATCTGCGTGTTTCTCCCCGACTGGCTGGAGGAGGACACCTTCCGGGCAGATCCGGAGGGCCCCCTGGCTGCGGTGGAGGCCCTTCTGCCCGCCGGAACTTCGGCGGGACACCGGGACGTGCTGGGTTCCCTGATGGGCCTTGGCATCACCCGGGAGAAACTGGGAGACATTCTCCTGCCGGAACCGGGCCGCTGCCAGGTTCTGCTTCTGCGGGAGACCCTCCCCATTCTTCTGTCCCAGTGGGAATCCATCAGCCGCTGGAATGTCCATCCCAGAGAGATTTCCCTCTCTGAACTGGCCCCGGAGCCGGCCCGGGTGAAAACCATCCGCGACACCGTCTCCACCCTCCGGCTGGACGCGGTGCTTGCCGCCGGCTTCTCCCTGTCCCGCTCCAGAGCCTGCGCGCTTATTGCCGCGGGAAAGGTTGCCGTGAATTACCGGGACTGCCTGAAAAACGACCGTCCCGTCGCCGAGGGCGATGTGCTCACCTGCCGCGGTCTGGGGAAATGCGTGATCCGCCAGGTGGCAGGCCTCTCGAAAAAGGGCAGGACCATGCTGGTCCTGGAGCGTTTTGTTTAGAGGAGATTTTTCTGATGCAATCTGCCAGCATTGACCGTATCAACGCTCTGGCGAAAAAGGCGAAGTCCCCCGGGGGGCTGACCCCGGAGGAGACTGCCGAGCGGGATGCCCTGCGCAGGGAGTACATCTCCGCCATCCGCCAGAATCTCACCTCCCAGCTGGATGCCACCTGGATTCAGAATCCGGACGGGAGCCGCAGAAAACTCCAGCGCAAACCATAGTCCCCTGCATAGTCTGCCTGGAAAGGAGCGGTATTTCTCATGACTTCCCCTTCCGACTGTCATGCCCCCCAACTGGGCTTCGGCCTCATGCGCCTGCCCAGAGGGGAGGACGGCAGCTACGACCTGGAACTGTGCCAGGCGATGACGGACCTTTTTCTGGCATCCGGACAGTGCTGGTTCGACACCGCCTTTGTCTACGACAGCGGGGAAAATGAAATCGCGGTACGTACGCTTCTGACAGACCGCTATCCCCGCAGCCGCTTCCGTCTGGCCACCAAACTGAGTGCCTGGTACGGCCCTCAGGACCTGGACTCCGTGCGCCGGCAGTTCAAGACCAGTCTGGAGCGCACCGGAGCCGGATATTTCGACCGGTACCTCTGTCACTGCGTCACATCCCGCAAGCTGGCCCCATACGACCGCTTCGCCATCTGGGACTTCGTGCAGGAGCAGAAGGAGAAGGGACTTGTGAGGGAGTGGGGCTTTTCCTATCACGACGGGCCCCAGCTGCTGGACCGGCTGCTCACCGATCACCCCCAGGTGGACTTTGTCCAGCTGCAGCTCAACTATGCGGACTGGGATGATCCCCGGGTCACCGCCCGTGCCAATTACGAAATTGCCCGCAGCCACGGCAAGGCCATCGTGGTCATGGAACCTGTGAAGGGCGGTGCCCTGGCCGATCCCCCGGAACCTGTGGCCCAAATTCTCCGGGAGGCGGATCCCCAGGCGTCCTGTGCCTCCTGGGCTCTCCGCTTTGCCGCCTCCCTGGAGGGGGTTCATTGACAGTTCCCAAAAGGCGCACAATAGTGTTAAGATTCTGTGAAATATTAGGTTTCGCGCTTGACAGGATGGCCTGCGTGGTATACCTTCACTGTGCCGCTGCCCTCATAATTGCCCGCCGGGGGCAGGGCTTTAGGGACTGACGGGCATGTCCGCAGGCTCTGGTGTCGCAGGCTTCGTCCCAAGAGACTCGAAGACTGTTTAGTACCGGGGCATCCACCAGGATTTTTCGGAAAGAAGCATGCATACCCCCAATCTATGTCAGCGGGAGGAGGGACAACTCAAGCTGGGAAGGAGAATGTGGGAATATGGAAAATCCTCGTCGGCAGGTCACCTGCCGAAGCCCTAACCGTTCGGGGCGAAGTCGAATTGAGACGATAGAGTTTTATTCGATTTTATTGAGCGGTCGACACGGTTCTCTCCGGCATGTCCAGTCTGGAGCAGATGCAGGACAACCTCTCCTGCATGGTTCCCTTCCGCCCTTTGAACCAGGAGGAACAGGCCGTCCTCCGCACCGCCCGGGAGGCCCTTGCCCGGGTGGATTCCATCCGCTGTACCAGCTGCCGGTACTGTCTGGCCGGCTGCCCCCGGGGAATCCCCATTCCGGACATCTTCTCCGCCCGCAACCGCCAGCTGATCTGGGGCCGGACTGCGGAGAGCATGGCCTCCTATCAGGAACTGCGGGAAAAAGGCCCCACGGCTTCTGACTGCCTGGCCTGCGGACGGTGCGAACAGCTCTGTCCCCAGCATCTGGAGATCATCTCCCTGCTGCGCTCCTGTGCACAATTCTTCGGCAGCTGATCTCCCGTTCTGACCGGTCACCGGCTCTCCGGCGACCCATTTCCCAAGGAGGTTCTCAACATGACCGCACCCCTGCCCGAAATCCCGAAACTGGGCTTCGGCCTCATGCGCCTGCCGAGACTGGACGGCGCCTATGACATGGAGCAGTGCCGGCAGATGGTGGACCGCTTCCTGGCCGCCGGCTTCACCTACTTCGATACCGCCTTCGTCTACGATGACGGCGCCTCGGAACGTGCCGTGAAAACCCTGCTCACGGACCGCTATCCCCGGGAATCCTTCATTCTGGCCACCAAACTGTGCGCCTGGCTGGAGGGACACAGCGAGGAGAGCGCAAAGCAGCAGTTTTTCACCAGTCTGGAGCGCACCGGGGCCGGATATTTCGATTTTTACCTCCTTCACGCCGTGGGGGCAGAAAATCTGCAGTACTACGATGCCTACCGGCTCTGGGACTTCATCCGCCAGCAGAAGGAGAAGGGGCTCATCCGCCACTGCGGGTTTTCCTTTCACGGCAGTCCGGAGCTGCTGGAGCGCATACTGACCGAGCACCCCGACATGGAGTTCGTCCAGCTGCAGATCAACTATGCCGACTGGAATGACCCCAGGATCGCCTCCCGGGCCTGCTACGAAGTCGCCCGCCGCCACGGAAAGGCCATCGTTGTCATGGAGCCTGTAAAGGGCGGCGCTCTGGCCAACCCTCCAAAGGACGTACGGAAGGTTCTGGAGATGGTGGATCCCAATGCCTCCTGCGCCTCCTGGGCCATCCGCTTCGCCGCCTCCCTGGAGGGAGTGCTCACCGTTCTCTCCGGCATGTCCACGCTGGAGCAGATGGAAGATAACCTGTCGTCCATGGCACACTTCCAATGTCTGGACGATGTGGGCCAGGCGGCCATCCGGGCCGCCCAGGAGGCCCTGAAGGAGGTGGACTGCATCCACTGCACCGGCTGCCGCTACTGTGTCACCGGCTGCCCCCGAAACATTCCCATTCCGGACATCTTCGCCGCCCGCAACCGGCAGCTGATCTGGGGCCAGACGGAACGGGGGCAGGAATCCTACAACGCCCTGCGCGCTCAGGGCCACGCCGCATCCGACTGCCAGGGCTGCGGCCAGTGTGAGCGGGTCTGTCCTCAGCACCTGGATGTCATCTCCCAGCTGCGCTCCTGCGCCGTTGCCTTCGGCGACACACCCTGACGGTCAGACAAAACCCCTGCGCCTCCCGCTTCCGGGTGCGCAGGGGATTTCTCCGGTTCAGGACCCCTTCTCCTCCGCCGGTTCCAGGTCCAGCCATACAAGAAAGCGCTCGCCCTCCTCGTAGCGGCTGTCACTCTCCCCCTCGTTGAAGCGCTCCTGGAAAACCAGAGCTGCCCGCTCCACCTCCAGGGGGATCTGGTAGATCAGAAGTCCCTCCACCTGTTCGTCCTTGTGGAGCATGAACTCGTCCGGAATCTGCTCCGGAGACTGCCAGGGCAGGGCTGCCGTCTTTTCCTCCGTGGCATCCTCCCCGCCCCAGCACAGCAGAAAGTCGTCCCACCCCATGGGCACCGACTCCTCGGTATCGCTCTCCATCTCCAGCGTACACAGCACCAGGCGCTTTCCCTCCTCGGCCCGCCGGTTGTTCCAGTGGTCCGCCGTCTCCACCTTGGTCACCGTAAAATCAAACCAGTAGTTGGAAACCTCTTCTCCCAGGGCAAAGGACTTCTCCGTCTCCGGCTCCTGCCTGGGTCCGCAGGCGCAGAGTCCTGCCATGACCAGCGCCAGCAGAAATCCCGCCGTCCTGCGCATGTTCTTCATGGCCTGCTCTCCTCTCTGCCGGCCCTTTCTACAGGGCAAAGGCCCTGGCCAGCTTGGACTTTTCCTGTACCTTCAGGGAAAACCGATCCTCCAGCCGGGAGGCATAGGCGTGGAAGAGCGCCACATCTCCCTCCTTGTGCTCCAGTTCCACTTCCCGGATGGGGGCACTGCGACCGTGCCGGCGTACCTCCCCCCGGTCGAAATCCAGTTCCATCCCGCTTTGGACTCCGTCTTCTTCCACAGACAGAGTGACACTGTTCCGCCGGTACACAATCCGGCAGATCTCCACCAGACCGGCCACGGCCGCCTGCCGGCACACATCTGCCGGAGCTCCTGCTCCAGGCAGTTTCTCCAGGCCCTCCTGCACCGTGGCGGCAGGCACCTCGTACTCCTCCCGGATCCGGCAGCCGCCCTCTCCGGCCCGGTCCACCTTCATGCAGCAGACCCCCGCACGGTTTTCCCGGCGCAGGCGCAGTGCTCCGCCCATGTGCGCAAAGAGCCCTTCCGGGGTGTCATAATACACCGCATCCATGGCGATGTCCGCCTCTCCCCGGCAGGCGGATGCCACCAGGGGATCCCTCCGCATCCGTTCCATCTCCTCCGGTCCGGTCAGGTCCCACTTGTACTCCAGTTCCACTGCGCCTCCGCCTTTCTGTTCCGGCCCCTCCTCTTACCCCTGCAGACGGGCAAAGTGTCCTTTTCTCTCATAGGGTTCCCGCTTCAGGGACATGACCCGGTACCCCGTGCGGTCAATGGCCTCCCGCAGGGCCTTCTCATCCACCGGGTCCTCCATCAGGACCACCGTCTCTCCCTTTCTGTGGGAGGAGGTCACCTTTTTCACCGGCACGGCCCTGCGGACTGCCTCGTTTATGTGGCTTTCACACATGGAGCACACCATGCCGTCGATCTTCAGCGTAATCTTTTCCAATTGTATCACAGCCTTTCTGAGTTAGGCTAGTCTAACTCATGGAGATTGTACTCCTTTTCCGCTCCTCTGTCAAAGAAAACCTGAATCAGTGAGAGCGCCGCCCCGGCAGGGGGCGGCGCTGCGGCGGATCCCGGTCAGAGAATGTGAAATGCCACCACCAGACCGGAGAACACAATGGAAACCGTGGAGCAGAGCTTGATGAGGATGTTCAGGGACGGCCCGGCGGTATCCTTGAAGGGATCTCCCACCGTATCGCCCACGACAGCGGCCTTGTGCTGTTCAGATCCCTTGCCCCCGTGATTGCCCCGCTCAATGTACTTCTTCGCATTGTCCCAGGCACCGCCGGCGTTGGACATGAACACCGCCATGGCAAAACCGGTCACTGAAACGCCGCCCAGCAGACCCACCACCCCGGTGGGACCCAGAACGAGGCCGGTGAGGATGGGAACGATGACGGCCAGCAGAGCGGGACGGACCATCTCCCTGAGAGCGCCCCTTGTGCACAGGGCCACACAGGAGGCGTAGTCCGGATCTGCCCTGTACTCCATGATGCCTTCAATTTCTCGAAACTGGCGCCGGACCTCCATGACAATGGACTGGGCCGCCGTCTGCACCCCACTCAAGGTGTAGGCAGAAAACACGAAGGTCAGCATGGCCCCAAGAAACAGACCCACCAGCACCGTCGGGCTGGTAAGGGTGAAATTCAGCACTTCCGGCGTCTTTTCCTGCACAATGTTCACGTAGCTCACCAGCAGGGCCAGCGCGGTAAGGGAGGCAGAGCCGATGGCAAATCCCTTTCCGGTGGCAGCAGTGGTGTTGCCCAGGGAGTCCAGGGCATCGGTGCGCTCCCGGACCTTCTCCGGAAGACCGGACATCTCGGCAATGCCACCGGCGTTGTCTGCCACCGGTCCGTAGGCGTCAGTCGCCAGGGTGATGCCCAAGGTGGAGAGCATGCCCACTCCGGCGATGCCGATGCCATAGAGACCCCGGTTGAAGCTCTCGGTGAAATGTCCTGCCTCATCTATGATGGCGGATGTACCTCCGGCGGCAAAGTAGGAGATGAGGATAGCCGCCGCAACGATGAGAATGGAGGCAACGGTGGACATCAGACCCAGAGAGATGCCGCCGATGATGACGGTGGCAGCCCCTGTTTCCGAAGTGGCTGCCAGTTTCCTGGTCGGTTTGTAGGTATCCGAAGTGAAATACTCGGTGAAATACCCGATGGCGGTACCTCCCACCAGACCGCAGAGAATGGCAATGTACACACCCCAGTTGCCAAGGATCACATAGGTCAGGGGAGCGGCCACAAGAGCAGAGAGGATGGCAGCCAGATAGGTTCCGGTACGCAGGGAGCGCAGCAGAGCGATCTGATTGGCGTTTTCCTCCGTCTTCACAAAAAATGAACCAATGATGGAGCAGATGATGCCGCAGACCGCCAGCAGCATGGGCAGGGCCATGCCCTTCCAGCCGTAGCCGGCGCAGGCTCCCAGGGAGAAGGTAGCCAGGATGGAACCCACATAGGACTCATAGAGGTCTGCTCCCATACCGGCCACGTCTCCCACATTGTCTCCCACGTTGTCCGCAATGGTGGCGGGGTTGCGGGGGTCGTCCTCCGGAATGCCCGCTTCCACCTTGCCCACAAGATCCGCACCCACATCTGCCGCTTTTGTATATATGCCGCCGCCCACCCGGGCAAACAGCGCCATGAAGGAGGCTCCCATGCCGTTCATGACCATGATATTCCCCAGAGCCACAGGATCCTCCACTCCGGCCAGCAGGTGGAGAATCACGAACCAGATGGAGATGTCCAGCAGCCCCAGCCCCACAACCGTAAAGCCCATGACGGAGCCGGAGGAGAAGGCCACCCGGAGCCCCTTATTCAGGCTCTCGGAGGCACCCTGGGCGGTACGGGCGTTGGCGCTGGTGGCAATCCGCATGCCCACAAATCCTGCAAGCATGGACCACATCCCGCCGGTAAGAAAGGCGAAAGGTGTGAACCGGGACAGCATGCTGCCCCCGCTGCCGAAGGCCATCACCAGCAGAATCACAAAGACCACCGCAAAGACCTTCGCCACCGTGGTGTACTGCTGCTTCAGATAGGCATTGGCGCCCTCCCGAATGGAAGCCGCCAGTTTCTGCATGCGCTCCGTGCCCTCAGAGAAGGACATGACCTTCCGCTTCTGCATCCAGGCAAAGACCAGTGCAATCAGGGCACCCAGAAACCCCAGATAGATAAGATTCTCCATGAACATACTCCTTTCATAATTGTGCCAGCCGTCCTCCTCCTTGCGGACCCCTTCCTCCTCCCGAACCCAGTATCCAACCTGACTGATCTTGTCGGCCAGAATAGGCTCGTCAAGACTCTTCCCGTTTCTCCAGCGCCTTCACGTACCTGCAGAGCAGCCCCAGCAGGTATTCCGCTCCCCCACAGACAGGAGGCAGAACCGATACCGCTGGATCAACACCCCTTTGCGGCAGTTGGACCGTCCCCTATCCGGTCAGCAAAAGAAAAAAGTGGGCCATCCGTATCATCTTCCCCCAGGATCCCAGCATAGAGCGACAGGGGATTTTGGCGTACCATAGAGAAATCGTCCGTTCATTATGCAGAGGAACGCTTTCCCCGGGAGTTGCACCTCTCCCGAAGCCTCTTCTCCAGATCCACCCATCCTTCCTCCAGATATCCATCTGGCTGACTGGGAGTCCAGAACGGCAGCAGCGCATCACTTGTCTTGGAGGCCTCCCTGTCTGCTCCGATGAGACCACTTCCACT
>CAYXVN010000023.1:0-17558 GCA_964468565.1 uncultured Oscillospiraceae bacterium
ACCTGATTCTCATGGACATCATGATGCCCGAGCTGGACGGCATCCGGGCCACCGCCAGGCTGCGGGAGAGCAGCAACGTCCCCATCATCCTCCTCACCGCCAAGAGCGAGGACAGCGACAAGATCCTGGGCCTCAACATCGGGGCGGACGACTACATCACCCAGCCCTTCAACCCCCTGGAGGTGCTGGCCCGGGTGCGCTCCCAGCTGCGCCGCTACACCAGCCTGGGAGGGGCGGACAAGGGGCCCGGTCTCTACACCGTGGGACCCATCTCCATGGACGATCCCGCCAAATCCGTCACGGTGGACGGGGAGCCCGTGGTGCTGACACCCATCGAATACAACATCCTCAAGCTGCTCCTCTCCCACCCGGGACAGGTCTTCTCCTCCGCCCAGATCTACGAACAGGTCTGGAACGACCCCGCCTACGGCTCGGAAAACACGGTGGCCGTCCACATCCGCCACCTGCGGGAGAAGATCGAGATCAACCCCGCGGAGCCCCGCTACCTGAAGGTGGTCTGGGGACTGGGCTACAAGCTTGAGGCCGGAGGGAAATCATGAGACGCCTCCAGGGCAGCAGCCTTCTGAAGACGGCCGTCTCCCTTCTGGCCCTGGTGTTTCTCTATCTGGCCGGCCTCAGCTTCGGCGTGGTGCTGGAGACCAGTGATGTGCTGTCCAGCTCGTACTGGTACGACACCGCTTCCGTTCTCCTGGCCGCCGGCCAGCGGGCCAACTCCGTGGCCTCCCTGTTCGCCTCCCGCCAGGAGCTGGAACAGCTGAAGGAGGAGGCCCAGGCGGGGGAGGACAGGGGCTACCGCATCTCCCGGCTGGAGCAGACCATTCAGGAGCTGGAGCGCAGCCTGAGTCCCTCCGGCACCTGTTTTCGCTGGCGGGTGACGGACATCCACGGAGAACGGCTTGACTCCAACCTGGAGGAGTGGGACTCCCTGGAGGACTATGGAACGTTCTTCGTGATGGATGCCTTCCACCCGGGAAACCACTATATCGACCATACCCTGGAGGCGTGGGAGGGGTGGCTCTCCCTCTACTCCGCAGGGGAGATCCAGGACCCTTCCACAGATCCCGACTCCCTGGGGACGGTGCCTCCCTACCTGATCGAGTACGCCCTTCCGGATACCGTCCCCCAAACTGTCCATGACGAGTTTGCCCAATTCTACAGCACCTTCCTGGACCACCAGGCCCTCCTGCCCCACCATATGGCCGGTCTCTCCCTCCTGCTGGCCTGCTCCCTGGTGTGTCTGGGAATCCTTCTGTGGAGCTGCGGCCACCGGACCGGAGAGGAGGGAATCGTCACCGGCTGGCAGGAGGCCATCTGGCTGGATGTGTACTGGGCCATCTCCCTGTGCCTCTTCACAGGCGCGCTGCTGCTCATCTTCATCCTGGGGGAGATGCTGCCCGGCAACCTGGATTACCCCGCCTACGCGGAAAACACCCCCCTGTCCTCCCTGGTGGAGTACGGCGTGGCCGCCCTCTTCGCCCTGGGCGGGGTGGTGGTGGGGCTGTGCCTGCGCACCACGGCGGTGCGCATCAAGGCCGGAACCTTCTCCCGCAGCTTCCTCCTCCGCATTCCTTTTACCGCCCTGAGGCGACTGGGTCACCGCTGCGGTGAGATCATGGGCCAGTTCGCCCGGGGCATCCCCCTCTTCTGGAAGGTCCTGCTTCTGGGGGGCCTCTATGTGACCGGGTCCTTCCTGGTCATTGCCGGAGGGCTGTTCAACTACAAGGGTTTCCTCCTGCTGTGGCTGGGGGCGACCGTGGTCATTCTCCTGGTGGCCTGCTGGTGGAGTCTGGGCTTTCAGCAGCTGCGCCGCACCACCCGGGCCATGGTGGCCGGGGATCTGGACTCCCCCGTCCCCACCCGCAACCTGCTCCCGGATCTGAAGGCCCATGCGGAGGACCTGAGCAACCTCTCCCTGGGCCTCAACAGTGCCGTGGAGGAGAAGACCCGCAGCGAGCGCTTCAAGGCGGAACTCATCACCAACGTCTCCCACGACCTGAAGACCCCCCTGACCTCCATCATCAACTACGTGGATCTGCTCAAGACCACCCAGCAGACGGATCCCAGGGCCACGGAGTACATCGAAGTGCTGGACCGCAAGTCCCAGCGGCTGAAGAAACTCACGGAGGACCTGGTGGAGGCCAGCAAGGCCTCCACCGGGGTGCTGCGGGTGGAGCGGGAGAAGATCGGGATGTCCCAGCTCATCGACCAGGCCATGGCGGAGTGGACGGAGAAGCTGGAGGACTCCCGCCTCACCCTGGTGTGCACCCTGCCGGAGAGCGAGACCTGGGTGCAGGCGGACGGCCGCCACCTGTGGCGGGTGCTGGACAACCTGCTCTCCAACTGCTGCAAATACGCCCTGGAGGGCACCCGGGTCTACCTGGATCTGGTGCGGGGCAAGGGGCAGGTGACCCTCTCGGTGAAGAACATCTCCCGGGAACCCCTTAACATCCCCCCGGAGCAGCTGATGGAGCGCTTTGTCCGGGGGGAGGAGTCCCGCTCCTCCGAGGGCTCCGGCCTCGGCCTCTCCATCGCCCGCAGCCTGACGGAGCTGCAGGGGGGCACCTTTGATCTCTTCGTGGACGGCGACCTCTTCAAGGCGGTGCTCACCCTGCCCCAGGCGGGCTGATCCCATCAGCAAAGGAACCTGCACCACAGGGTGCAGGTTCCTTTTGCTGTCCGGAGGGACCGGCGTCCGCCCCTCCCCTGATTAAACTCTTCCAGTTCCACACCGGTGCGGACCGTACACCGGGGGACTGCTCCCCCACCCGGGCCGCCACGGTCTTCCTCTCTGCGGCCCCGCCTCACCGGCACCGGGGAGCGGGGGCTTCCATTGCGTGGGGAGAAATGGCATGGTTCCAGGGTCACCGTAGCCGCTGGTCTGCTCTTCCTCCGGTCCCGGAGCATGGCCGGAGGATGGGCATCTCTGCCGGAGAGGCAGATTTCCTCCCCCCCCCGGCGTCAGGTCCCTGCGCCGCTCCGGTCCCCCTCCGCCCCCAGAATGGCGTGGCAGTGCTCCAGGGCCGCGGTCAGGCTGGCGTAGTGCTCCTCATCCACCAGGGAGGTGTCTCCCCCCTCACAGGCCGCCATGGCCCGGTGGATGTTCACCAGCCGGCGCCGCTCCCCCTGGGCCGCCTCGTCCCGGTGGAGCATGAAGTAGGGGGTGTAGCACACATCCGTCAGGGTACTGTCTCCCGTTGCCGGGTCCTTGGTCAGTTCCAGGTCCAGAATGGCAGTGGTCTTCACCGCCAGGTCCTGCTGAGGGTCGTCCCGGTACTGGTTGGAGAGGAGGTTGCCCAGGGAGTAGATCACAAAGCCCTGCCGCTGCCGGCCGTCCCAGCCGGTGACGGTGAGGGTCTCCATGGGCTCCAGCACATGGGGGTGGCCCCCCAGCACCAGATCCGCCCCCTGTTCCACGAAGAAGCGGGCCATCTCCTGCTGGTAGTCCGTGGCGGCGTCCCGGTACTCGATGCCCCAGTGGACAATGACGGCGATGAGATCCGTGTCCATGGCCCGGGCCGCCTCCAGATCCCCGGTGAGCAGATCATAGTCCGGAGTACACAGCGTCGTGGTGTAGTCGGTATTGAACAGGTTCACGGTGTACCACAGCTCCGGGTCTATCTGAAAGCCGTTGAGCCCGTAGGTATAGCAGAGAAAGGCCACGGAGATGCCCCCCACATCCGCCACCACCACACCTCTGGAGGCCTCCCGCTCCTCCAGAGTGCGGCAGGTGCCCACGTGCTGCAGGCCGGCCTCCTCCACCACGTCCAGGGTGCGGCAGATTCCCTCCATGCCCTGGTCCCGGGTGTGGTTGTTGGCCGTGGCCACCAGGTCAAAGCCGGCCTCCTTCACGTCAGCCGCCAGGGCGTCCGGGGCGTTGAAGCAGGGGTAGCCGGAGTACTCCGGCCCCCCTGCCAGAGGGGTCTCCAGATTGGCCAGGGCGTAGTCCCCCTGCTCCAGCTGGGGCACGATGTCCGCCAGCATGGGACTGAAGTCGTACTCCCCCGTGGCCTCCACATAGGCCTCCTGGGTAATGGGCAGATGACTCATCACGTCCCCGGCCACCATCAGGTGGGACACCACCGGCTCCGGGGGCGGGGCGGGGGGAGACTGCTCCGGCACACCAGCGCTGCCGGAGGAGGAGACCGCCGGGGTCTCCGGCTCCCCGCTGCCCCCGGAGGAGGAGCTCCCTCCCCCGCCGCAGCCCCCCAGCACCAGGGAGAGGGACAGCAGGGCCGCCAGGAGTCGGGTACGGTTCCCCTTCACTGCGGATCTCCCTCCATCTTCTCATAGAGTTTCTCCGACAGATCCGAGCACAGGGCATACAGGCCCCGGTCGTTCACCACCCGGGGGGTGCCCACCGTCACCACCACCACCCCGTCCGCGCTGTCCGGGTCGTAGGAGATGAGGGAGTGGACCCCGTAGGCGCTGCCGGTGTGGTAGAGCAGGGTGTCCCGGCCCAGCAGGTCATCCTGCCGGCGCAGCACCAGGCACTGCTGGAAGGGGCTGCTGACCTGGGGATCCACCTCAAAGCGGGGGGTCTCCAGATTGGCCACCGACTCCTGGGAGAGGAGCCGGACCCCGTCCACCTCCCCGTCGTTGGCCAGAATACTGACGAGCTTGGCCAGGTCCCTGGCGCTGATGGTCAGTCCCCCGGGATAGGCGGAGGCCCCCATCCCGATCTCCACGGGCACCTCTGCGTTGGCCTGCTCCTCCGTGCTGCGCTCCACGCCGCCCCAGCTGTTGTAGAGGCAGGCCAGGTCCGCCTCCTCCATCTTTCCGCTGAACAGGGAGGCCTCAATGCCCAGGGGCTGGGCAAAGCGCTCCTGGAAGTAGTCGTCCAGAACGCGGCCGGAGGCCAGCTCCAGGGTGGTGCCCAGCACGCAGAAGCCGAAGTTGCTGTAGTACCAGTAGCCCCCGTTGCCCGGCTCGAAGCTGCGCCAGTGGTTGCGGATCAGGCTGCGCAGTTTGGACAGCCCCCGCACCGTCCCCATGTCAGAGAGGGTGGAGGTGTGGGTCATGATGGTCTCAATGGAGGGCTGCTTCTCGCTGTAGGGATTGTGGCCGTCCTCCCCCCAGTAGTCGCTGAGGGGGGCCTCCAGATCCACGGTGCCCTCCTCGTCCATGGCCAGGGCACACAGGCCCACCGCGGTCTTGGACAGGGAGGCCACCCGGATCTTGGTGTCCACCGTCATCTCCCGCTGGTCCTTCACCGCCCAGCCCCAGACATCCGAGACGGTGACCTGGCCGTCCTCAATGGCGGCTACCGCCACGGAGGTGGCGTTGTAGTCCTCCATCACCTCTTCAAGGGCCTGGTCCAGCTCCTCCTGGGTCAGATCCGGAATGCGGCGGATCTCATACTGATAACTGCCGTCCTCCCCCTTCCCCTGGTACAGGGCCTGCACATAGCGCTCCGGATTGTCCGGATCCGGGAGCCAGTAGAGCACTCCCTCCTCCAGATCCCCCTCCTTCACCGCCTGGCGGGTGCCGTCCTCCATCTCCTGCAGGAAGATGCTGTCCGGCTCCTCCGGCGGCGGGGCGCTGACGCTGACGTCAGTGTCCGCTGTCCCACCTGTTGCGCAGCCGCCCACCACCAGGGCCAGCAGCAGGCCCAGCAGAGCGGCAACCGATATTTTTTTCATGGTGAAAATCCTCCCGGCAATCTCCGTAAATTTCTTCGGCTAAGGAATTGTAGCGGAATTCTCCCTTGCTGTAAAGGGCTCCTGGGGAAACCGTCTGGACTTTTTGCCGGAAACGGGGTATACTGAGCCAGAGCGCCGGAGAGGGGGACCTGCCTTTATGTATGAACTGCTCTGGATTTTCTTTGTCTACGCCTTCCTGGGCTGGTGCGTCGAGGTGGCCTTCGTCGCCCTGCAGAGCGGACACTTTGTCAACCGGGGCTTTCTCAACGGCCCCCTCTGCCCCATCTACGGCTTTGGGGTGAACATTGTCCTCATCGTCCTCACCCCCCTGAAGGACAACTTCCTGCTGCTCTTTCTGGGCTCCCTGGTGCTGGCCTCCCTGCTGGAGTGGGTAACCGGCTTCCTGCTGGAGAAGCTGTTCCACCAGCGCTGGTGGGACTACTCGGATGAGCCCTTCAACCTGAACGGGTACATCTGCCTGCGCTTCTCCATCCTCTGGGGCCTGGCCTGCGTCCTGGTGGTGGACATCATCCACCCCACCGTCCTGGCCGGCATCCGCCTCATCCCCCATACGGCAGGAGTTGTCCTTCTGATCATCATGGGGGCCTACCTGGCGGTGGACCTGATCGCCACCGTCCGCACCATTACAAAGATGAACCGGAGGCTGGAGCGCATCGACGAGCTGGCCGGGCGCATCCACGCCCTCTCCGACGAACTGGGGGAGGGCCTGGCGGACCATGTGCTGGAGGCCGCCGAGCGGGGCGCCGACTGGAAGGAGACCGTGGAGACCTGGAAGGACAGCCAGCAGACGGAGCTCTCCCAGCTGCGGGAGGACCTGGAGGAGGACGTGGCCCAGCGCCGGGACGCCCTGCGGCAGCAGCTGGAGGAGATCCAGGGCCGCCTGCGGGAACAGCTGGAGAGCGTCACCGCCGGTCAGCGCCGGCTGCTGAAGGCCTTCCCCCAGCTGCGCAGCGTGGACCGGGCCGATGCCATGGACCGGGTGCGCCGGGTGGTGGAGCGGCGGCACCGGAGCTGAATGCTCCTTTTCTCTGCCCCCAGGACTTTGATATTGTTTTTGTGATATAATGGGGCCGGCAGGGAGCTCTGCCGGAGGAATGCCACCGGCCCCCCGGAAGGGGAACACCGGGGCGGCCCCGCTCCCCCGGATCATCCCCATATGCAAGGAGAATCAGCATGTCTGAGCAAAGATGGCTGGAAGTGGCCATAAACACCACCCCGGAGAAGCTGGAGGAGGTGACCGCCCGTCTCATCGCCGCCGGCATGGAGGGTCTGGTCATTGAGGACGAGGGGGAATTTCTCGCCTTCCTGGAGCAGAACCGGAAATACTGGGACTACGTGGACCCCCAGCTGCTTCAGCGCATGAAGGGGGTCTGCCGGGTGAAATTCTACGTGACGGACGACCCGGACGGCCGGGCTCAGCTGGAGCGCTGCACCCGGGGCCTGGACTGGGAGCACACCGTCACCCCCCTGCTGGAGGACGACTGGGCCTACAGCTGGCAGAAGTACTATACGCCCCTGTCCATCGGGGAGAGGCTTCACATCGTGCCCCAGTGGAGAAGGGAGGACCCGATCCCGGAGGGCCGCACCCCGGTGTGGCTGAACCCGGGCCTCACCTTCGGCACCGGCTCCCACGCCTCCACCCAGCTGTGCCTGGAGGGCCTGGAGGCCAACGTGGAGCCGGGCTGCTCCGTCCTGGACCTGGGCTGCGGCAGCGGCATCCTCTCCATCGCCGCCCTGGTGCTGGGGGCGGGAGATGCGGTGGCGGTGGACATCGACCCCAAGGCGGTGGATGTGGCCTACGAGAACGCCGCCCTCAACGGCATCGGGCCAGAGCGCTATCAGGTGGTGGCGGGGGATGTGCTTACCGACGCCTCCCTGGCCGCCCGGCTGGCCGCCCGCAGGTACCACCTGGTGCTGGCCAACATCGTGGCGGACGTCATCATTCCCCTGTCCGCCCAGGTGCCCGCCCTCCTGGAGGCGGGGGGAGTATTCCTCTGTTCCGGCATCATTGATACCCGGGCCCAGGAGGTGGAGACCGCCCTGAGGCGTAACGGGCTGGCCGTCACCCGGCGGCGGCAGCGCAGCGGCTGGGTGGCCCTGGAGGCCCGCCTCGGCCGGGAGTAACCGGGCGGCCCCGGGCCGCCTGCAAGGAGGGATCCGGATTGAAGGACCGGGCCATCGTCCTCCGCCCCCTCTTTCCCAGGGGGCGGCGGATTCTCATCGTCAGCGACATCCACGGCAATCTGCCCTTCTTCCTGCGCCTGATGGAGAAGGTCCGCCTCACCCCGGAGGACATTCTGGTGCTCAACGGGGACATCCTGGAGAAGGGGGAGGACAGCCTGGCCCTCATGCGCCATGTGATGGCCCTGTGCGAAACCCACACCGTCTACCCCCTCTGCGGCAACCTGGACGGCCTGGTGTGCCGCTTCTTTGAGACGGACCAGCTGGATGAGGGCTTCTTCTCCGTCTACCTGCCCCGGCACCCGGAGTCCGCCCTGCGCCAGATGGCCCGGGAGGGGGGCTTTGAGCAGCTGGAGGACCTGCCCCGGCTGCGGCGGGATCTGGTGCGGGCCTTTCCCCGGGAACACGCCTGGCTGGCCTCCCTGCCCACCATCCTGGAGACGGAGCACCTGCTCATCGTCCACGGCGGGGTGCCCGCCCTGGACCATCTGGAGGAGCTGGACCGGTGGAAGTGCATGAAAAACGACAACTTCCTGGGCCAGGGCCGCTCCTTCTCCAAGTGGGTCATTGTGGGGCACTGGCCGGTCACCCTCTACGACCCCGCCATTCCCTCCGCCGCCCCCCTCATGGCCTGGGAGCGCAGGATTGCCTCCATTGACGGGGGCTGCGTGCTGAAGCTGGACGGCCAGCTCAACGCCCTGGTGCTCCCCTCCGAGGAGGCCCTCTCCTTCTCCTGGGCCGCCTGGGACGGCCTGCCCACCGCAGTGGCCCTGGACCCCCAGGAGGAGAGCCGGGACAGCCTCAACATCCGCTGGGGCCGCAGCGCCCTGGAGCTGCTGGAGGAGGGGGAGGAGTTCTCCCTCTGCCGCCACCTGGAGAGCGGCCGGGTGCTGCACATTCTCAACAGCTACCTGAAACGCCGGGGGGACCGGCTCTGGTGCGAGGACTCCACGGACTACTGTCTGCCGGTCTCCCCCGGAGACCGGCTGCATGTGGTCCATCCCGTCCGCGGGGGCTGCCTGTGCAAGAAAAACGGGGTCACCGGCTGGTATGCCGGCCGTCTGGGCCCCCTGACTCCGGCTCAGCCCATCCCGGAGTACCACCCCCTGCTTCCCCCAATTCCAACGTAAGGATCTGAATCTATGCTTGATTTCCAACCCCTGCAGCTGAAGGACCTGCCCCGGCTGCGCACCTATTTCAGCTACAGCGTCAGCCGCCTGTGCGACACCACCCCCGCCGCCGCCTTCATCTGGCGGGATCTCTATCAGCTGCAGTGGGCCCTCTACGACGGCTCCCTCTACTTCAAGGCCGCCCTCCCGGATGCCGGAGAGGTGTTCACCCTCCCCCTGGGCGGAGGCCGCACGGAGCACTTCACCCAGATCCGGGACTACTGCCGCCGGCGGGGCATTCCCGTGCGCTTCTACCCGGTGCCCCGGGCGGAGCTGGCCCGGCTGCAGGAGTTCTTCCCCCAGTGCACCGTCACCGCCGACCGCAACGCCTTTGACTACCTGTACCGGGCGGAGGATCTGCAGCATTTCCGGGGCCGGCGGCTGGCGGGACAGCGAAACCACGTCAACCGCTTTCAGCGCACCTACGCCAGCTGGACCTTCCGCCCCATTGAGCCGGAGGACGTGCCCGCCATCCTCCGCTTCCTGGAGCACTACCGCCTCACCCGGGGCAAGGACTCCGCCTCCTTCCGGGAGGACCTGGGCAAGACCCGGGAGGTGCTGGAGAACCTGGAGCTCTACGACATGCTCAGCGGAGTGCTGCTGGCGGAGGAGCGCATTGTGGGCTTCTCCCTGGGGGAAATTGTGGGGGATACCCTCTTTGTCCACCTGGAGAAGGCGGACCGCACCGTGGAGGGAGGGTATCAGATGCTGGTGAGCCAGTTCGCCCAGCGCTACGCCCGGGAGGGGGTGGCCTTCCTGAACCGGGAGGACGACGCGGGGGACCCGGGGCTGCGCACCAGCAAGCTCTCCTACCATCCGGTGGCCCTGCTGGAGAAGTTCCAGGTCACCGCCGCCGGCTGAATTCCCCGGATCCCATTCCCCCACAGGGCGGGGGCACCCCCGCCCGGAAAGGAGTGCTCCATGTCAAGAGCACCGGTCTTTCAGTTCCACGCCCGCCTGCTGGACTGCTCCCTCCCGGTGTGGCGGCAGGTCCAGATTCTCGGCAGTTCCACCCTGGCCAGGCTGGGCTGCGCCGTATTGTGCATGTTCGAGATGCGGGCCTGCCACCCCCTCTTCCTCCGGCTGCCCCTGCAGGAGAACATGGCCGCCAGGGGCTTTCCTCCCAGGGTCTGGTCCGAGTTTGAGCCCTCCGCCCGCTATGCCATTCCCGGCCCCCAGGGGCTGGGAGAGGAGGACGACCCGGACCTCAGCGATGCCCGCATCCGCCTGCGGGAGTGCCTGCGAAAGCCGGGGGAGAAGGTGTTTGTGGACTACGACACCTGGACCGTGGAGCTGCGCCTGGAGGAGATCCTCCGGGACCCGGAGCTGTCCGGCCGCCAGCTGCCCCGGGTCACCGCCGGCCAGGGTCTGGGCATCCTGGAGGACTGCGGCGGCCCTGTTGCCCTGGCCGCCCTGGCGGAACCTCTCAGCCGGGGGGAGGGGCCGGAGTATGCCCGGTACCGGGAGCTTCTGGGTCTGACGGACCTGGATCTGAATCACTTTGACCTGGAGGACATGAACCTGCGTCTGAGGCGCCTGCCCCGCATCTTTTCCGAGATGTACGAGTACGGCATTCCGCCCACCCGGCGGTCCCAGGACTTTCTGGACCGGACCTATCTGCACCGACCCTGATCCCCGGGAGCGGTCCTGGGGCCCGCCCCCATGAGAAAGGAGTCAGCTTCTTCATGGCTGTCCAACCAATCTATCAGTTTCTGGGCCAGCTTCCCGACTGCACCCCGGCCCGCTGGCGCCGCTTCCAGGTCCTTGGCTCGGTCTCCATGGCCAGACTGGCCTACATCACCATGATCGCCTTCGACATCCCCCCGGGCCACCTCTTCCGGCTCATGCTTCCCCTGGAGGAAAACCTTCTCCGGCGGGATCCCCAGGCTCTGAAGCAATACCCCGCCGACATGCGGTTCCAGTCCTGGGAGATCCATACCGGGGATGAGCCCAGAGGAGTGTTCCCGGGAATGAGGCGCACCGGAGAGGCAACCTTTTCCATCCTCTCCCATCTCCCCCAGCTGGGGGCCGGGGATCACCTGACCCTGTACGCCTATCCTGGCAAAAATGTGACGGTGGAGCTCACACTGGAGAAGATCTTCCAGGACAGGGATCTGCCCGGCCGGGACCTGCCCCGGATTCTGGAGGGCCAGGGCCCGGGAGTGGACCTGCCTTTGGAGGACCTGCCTGGGACCCCTCCGGACTTCCTCCCCCACCTGCTGGAGGACCTGAATTTCCGGGTGAAGAAGCTGCCCCGCTGGTATGCGGATCTGGGGGAGCAGCATTCGGATCCAGGCCCCAAGGCTCAATACTGGCTGAACAGGGGCTATCTGAAGGACGGGACGGGGGTCTCGGGTTCCTCCCTGCTTCGCCAATCCCCCCAGGCACCGGACCGGTCCCCCAGGGGAGATCTGAAGGACGGGACAAAAGTTCCGGATTCCTCCACCCACCGCCAATCCCGCCAGGCACCGGACCGGTCCCCCGCCGGGGAGGCCCCGGGTTCCCCCGAAGGAGTGTACCAGTTCCGGGTGGAACTGGAGCGCTGCATCCCCACGCTCTGGCGGCAGTTTCAGGTCCCCGCCGGCTTCACCGTGGCTGAGCTCTGCTACGTCCTGATGGCAATCTTCCGTACCTTCGCCTATCACCTGTACCTGGTCACGCTTCCCGTCTGGGACAATCTGAGGGCTCTGGACCTGCTGACCGAAGGGCGCAAACGCGCCTTTCCTCCGGTGATCCGGTACTCCTGCCATGCCCCCTGGGCGGATCCTCCGGGGACAGACGGGGATATCCCGGACCTGGACGCCGCCCGCTACACCCTGCGGGACATCGAGCTGAACCGCCCCGGGGACACGCTGCTGGTGGAGTATGATCTGGGCCAGAGGTGGTGCTTCCGCCTCACCCTGGAGCGGCTGTTCCGGGATGACAGCTTCTCTGCCGGAGATCTGCCCCGGGTTCTGGCCGGAGAGGGCTACGGCATCCTGGAGGACTGCGGCGGGCCGGACGCCCTGGAGGAGATCCTGACAGACCCGGCCCTGGCCCACTCCCATCTCATCCGGCTGAACCTGCCCCCCATCGACCTGAAGCACTTCGACCTGGACGACTGCAACCGCCATCTGGCGGAGGAGCTTCCCAAAATCAGAGCCGCCTACCAGCGGACAGGCTCCCGCTGATTCCCCGGCACCCGCCGGGCAGTCCCTGGGGATCCCCATCCCTCTTTCCCTTCACACCGGGGCAGGCACCGCCTGCCCCGGTTTTTTCCCCTGGAGCACCCCCCTGCTCCCGGATCCATTCCGTCAGCATGCATAAAAAGCATCTTTATGGCACCCCTTCCATTGTGGGAACCTGCCATGGAATCTTCCCCCAGCATGTGATAAAATGGATCATTCCCGCGGATTGTCCAGGAGGTCTCAGGTGTCATGAAGAAACGCAGTGTGCTGTCCCTGCTCCTCTGTCTGGCCCTCAGTGCCAGCCTCCTTGTTCTGCCGGCCCACGCCGCCTCGGCAGAGGGGGAGGACATTGTGAGCATGGCAAAAAGCTACATCGGCAGGGTGCCCTATGTCTGGGGCGGAAACACCATTGACGGGGACAATCCGGGAGCGGACTGCACCGGGTTCATCTGCGCCATCTTTGAGAAGTTCGGCTTCGATCTCTGGGCCAACCGCACCACCCTGCAGAACTGCGGCTACTTTGTGGGCACCGATCTGGATGACGCCAGACCCGGTGACATTCTCTGGTACAGCGGACACGCCGCCATTTATGCCGGCAAAGAGGACGGAGAGCACATGATCGTCCACGAGACCGGGGGCTACCACACCGATGTGATCTGCGCCAGGGCCGGCACGGTGACCAACGGGTTCATCGGGATCATCCACATCAACGGCGTCAGCCATGGGGGAGAGGAGCACGACTCCCACCTCTCCGCCCCCACCGGGGACAGTGCCTCCTCCGCAGATCAGGTGACCTTCGCCCTTACCACGGATCCCAAATTTGCCGCCCGGGTCACCTTCTCGGACACCAATGCCTATCTGGTCAACCGGATCACCAAGCCCGCCGGCACCTCCGTCACCCACCTGGGCCTCTACCTCTCCGACGCCAACGGCAACCTCATCATCCGCCACATCCAGCCGGAGGAGACCGTGGGGGACTCCCTCACCGCCTTCCACTGCTGGTGGGACATCAATGAGGAGATCGGGATCACCCTGGAGCCGGCCACCACCTACCAGTACGCCTTCTTCGGCATTTTTGACGGAGAGGAGGTGGTGGGACCCACCTTCACCTTCACCACCACCGGGTCCCCCAATCCCGTCACCCACACCGTCACCTTCCACCCCAACGGGGGCTCCCTCCCCGGGGAGGACACCTTTGAAGTCACCTCGGACACCGTCCTGGGCACCATCGCCCCCATTCCCCGGCGGGAGGGCTACCGCTTTGCCGGCTGGTACACCAGAAAGAGCGGCGGCTCCGCCCTGTCTGACACCTCCTTCGTCACGGAGGACCTGGAGGCCTACGCCCACTGGGAGAAGGAGCCCGTCAGCCTCTCCTTCCCGGATGTGCCGGAGGACAGCTACTACGCCGAAAGCGTGGCCTGGGCCGTGGAACGGGGCATCGCCGGAGGCACCGGCAGCGGCACCTTCGCCCCGGACCAGATCTGCACCCGGGGCCAGGTGGTCACCTTCCTCTACCGGGCCATGGGCTCCCCCGGCCTCTCCTCCGGCTCCAACCCCTTCTCTGACGTGAAGGACTCGGACTACTTCCACGATGCGGTCCTCTGGGCCCTGGAGGAGGGCATCACCGGGGGCACCAGCGCCACCACCTTCTCCCCGGATGCCCCCTGCACCCGCAGCCAGGCGGTGACCTTCCTCTACAAGGGCCTGGGATCCCCCGCCGTGGACCACACCAGCCGCTTCACGGATGTCCCCTCCTCCAGCTACTACGCCAGTGCGGTCAGCTGGGCGGTGGACCGGGGGATCACCAGCGGCACCGGCTCCACCACCTTCTCCCCGGAGGACAGCTGCACCCGCAGCCAGGTCGTCACCTTCCTGTACCGGGCTCTCCACTGAAGTTTAAACGCCGCTCCTCCCGGAGCGGCGTTTTGCTGTCCTCCCGGAAGTTCGCCACCTGGGGCCACACCGGCACTGTCTTCCGGCGGGATATTTTTCATCTGTCGCCCTGCCGGCGACCACAGCTGCGGTCATTTGGTGTATACTCTCTCCAGAACAGAGAGGTCCCCGGACCAGACGTCCCGGGGACCGGAGAGGAAGGATGATCATGAGTTCCATCACCATCCGCACCGGCTCCCTCACCCGGCTGAAGACCCAGGCCATCGTGAACCCGGCCCGGGAGGACCTTAAGGCGGGGAGCGGCATCAGCCGCACCATCTTCCGGGAGGCCGGGGCGGAGGACCTGGAGGCCCAGTGCCAGGCCATGGGGCACTGTCAGCCCGGCCAGGCCGTTCTCACCGGCGGGGGCAACCTGCCCATCCCCCACATCATTCACACCGTCTGTCCGGTGTGGAAGGACGGAAAACACCGGGAGCCCCAGATTCTCACCCGCTGCTATCACGCCGCCCTGGATCTGGCTGCAGAGCAGGGCATCTCCTCGGTGGGCTTTCCCCTGCTGGCCACCGGCCCCTTCGGCTATCCCACGGACCGGGCCCTGCGCCGCGGGCTGCAGGCCTGCAACGACTGGCTGTGGGCCCACCCGGACCGGGAGATGGACATTGTCCTGGTGGTCCGGGGCCAGGAGCTGCAGGAGAAGGCCAGAAAGGAGCTGCAGCGGCAGCAGCAGGTCCACCGGAAGAAGCTTCAGGCTCAGATCCCGCCTCCGGCAGATCCCCCGGAGAGTCCCTTTGCCCTGGCCACGGAGGCTGTCCTGGAGGACTGGGCCGGCACCGGGGAATACGAAGTGGGGGGAGCTCCCACCCCGGAGGAGCAGCAGCGGCTGGGCCGCGCCCTTCTCCGGGATCTCCGGGAGAGAAAGAAGGTCCTGCTGCCCTGTGTCCCCACCCCCCGGCTGAAGGCCCATCTGGAACAGCAGGGGCTCACCCAGGTGCCGGAGTCCTTCCGGGAGGGAGAGGACTGGCAGTATGTCTCCCCGGACCATCCGGAGGACCCCGGCGGTTACCCGGTCTTCCCCGGCCCCGGTCTGCTCCGGGAGGGAGACCGCCCGGTGGTGGCCCGGGATCTTCTCTCCCTGCTGCAGCAGATGCACAGCAGCACCCACTGGGACGGCATCTGCCTCATGGGCCCCACAGGGCCCTTCCACCTCACCCGGGGGGACATCCGCCAGCTGCTGGACCGGGCAACTCTCTGCCAGGACACGGAGCAGGCCCTCCGGACCTTCGCAGCACAGGGGTGCCGGGACCGGCAGCCGGTTCTGGATGCCCTGGTCCGGGACATCGCGGCGGGGAATCAGGTGCTGGCCCCCTGCCAGGCCGGAGACGGCGATCCTCCCTCCCTGGCCCTCCGGGGCTTCCAGGAGGAAGCGGGGGGATTCCGGGTTGCGGTCTTCACCTCCCCCGCCCAATGCCCCAAAGAGGAGTCCTACTGTCTGAGAACCTCTCTGCGCTCCCTGCTGAACACCGTTGTGCAGGAGGACTGGTCCGGCATCCGCCTGAATCCGGAACAGGAGGCCTTTGACCTGGATAGCGGGGAGATCCGCTCCCTGGTGGACCGGGCGGACCGCACATCCGGGGAGAACCCCGGGGCCGGAGGGGACTCCCTCTGCCTGGAGACGGAGCAGGCCATCCGCGCCTTTGCCGCGGGGGAATGCCAGGACGGCAGCCAGGTGGTGGAGGCCATGGTCCGGGACATCCGGGCGGGGAACCTGGTGCTCATTCCTGCCAGGCCCGGTACGGAAGAGGACGAAACCATTCTTGTGATGAGTCTGAAAACCGAGACGGGGGAGACCTGGCTGCCGGTGCTCACCTCGGACGCCTGTCTTCCGGAGGAGGAGGAGTGCACCTGCCTCCGTCTGCCCCTTCTGCAGGTTCTGAACACCGCTCTGGCCAGGGACACCTGGGCGGGAATCAGGGTGAATCCCTGGCATGGGAATTTCCGGTTGAACCGCCAGGAGATCCGCAGCCTTCTCCGCCAGGTCCAGACCACCATCCGGATCCCTCAGCCCGGGCAGGCGGGTGCCCCGGACAGCGAAGGAGATTTCTGCCTGACCACCGGGCGGGCCATCGATGCCTTTCTTGCCCGGAGTCCCGAGGGCCGGGAGGAACAGATGATCCGCCAGGCCATGGTCCAGGATCTGCAGGCCGGGAAGCAGATGAATGTCCCCCTCTCCCTCCTCGTGGACCCCCGTGACCTTCCCGGCAGGGAGGAGAACGGAATCAGACTCTTCACCATGGTCGGGGGCAGAGACTTCCACATTCCCCTGCTCCAGGACGACAGGGACGGCCTCTGGCTCCCCCTGTTCACCTCCCCCTCCAGGCGCTCTGCCTCGGACCCGGACACTGCCGGAGAGCTTTCTCTGGGGGACCTGCCCCTCCTGCAGGGCATTGAACCGGACAGCCTGGGAGTCTGGATCAACCACAACAGCGACGGGGGCATACAGATCCCCTGGGATACGCTTCCCCTGTTTCTGGATCCCGAAACTCCTCCCCCGCCACGGCCACGGCACGAACAGGACCTTGGGAAAGGAGAGGCGGCCTTTGCCGCCGGGGACCTCCAGGAGGCTGTGCGCTGCTTCCAGAGAGCCGCCACGGCCTGCAATCCCGCCGCCCTGAGCCGGCTTGGGGCCTGCTTCGCCCAGGGACTGGGCGTGCAGGCGGACAGGGACCGGGCCCGCCGCTGCTGGGAGCGGGCTGCCACCCTGGGGGACGGCTACGCTGCCTGTCGCCTGGGGGACATGTACCGCAACGGCGATCTGCCCCGGGATGTGGTCTACTCCAACGCCCTGTACCGCCGGGCCTGGGAGCTGACCAAAGAAGCCAGGGACCCCGTGGGCTACCCGGATGCCTGCCTTCGCCTGCTGCGCCACTGCCGGAAGGGACACACGGCTGAAGACATCCGCATCCTGGCCCAGGATGCCGCGGACGGCTTCCGGGCGCGCATGGACCGGGGGGACCAGAGCGCTGCCCAATTGTGGCAGGAGGCTGCGGCCATTCTGGAGAAGGAGGCATCCCCCTCCTGAGCCGTCCCGCCGGCCGGACTGACAGCGGACGCCGCCGCGAAGGACTGCTCCTCTGCGGCGGCGTTCCGGTTTTTCCTTTTCAGCGCAGCCCATCGCAGAATCTCTTCGTCCACCTGGCCTGGCAGTTGGCCCTCTGCTGCCAGTCGGCCTCGTTGAGGATGCTGACGTGGTCCGGCTGAAGGGAGTCCCCCCGATACCACTGCAGCCGGGTGCCCAAGGCCTCCCCGATCTCCTGCCTGTGGGCCAGAAGGTGATCGAAGGCAGCCCTGTTGGCCGCCCTGTCTTCCTTGCCCGGCAGAAGTTCCGCCCGGGCCGAATCGTGGTCTGTCACAAAGCCGAAGGACGGTGACAGGGACTGCTCCCCACGGTACTCTCTCTTTCGGTGGCA
>CAYXVN010000023.1:17658-20532 GCA_964468565.1 uncultured Oscillospiraceae bacterium
AGCCGAAGGACGGTGACAGGGACTGCTCCCCACGGTACTCTCTCTTTCGGTGGCAGGCTTTCAGGCCCGTCAGCTGTTCCACTCGGTCACGGCCTCCGGCACGCTTTCATAGTCCCACTGGTGGTCGGTCTCGGCCATGTAATCGCTGGTGACATTGAAGTAGCTGCAGTACGACTGTTCCACGCCATCAACTACGATGATATTGGCCTCATCCCAGGTGGGATCCGCACAGTACCAGGTTCCGTCCAGACAGACCATATTCCAGGCATGGTTTTCCCTGCTCTCATATGCCGCCCCGATCACCGTGATGCACTGGATGTCCTCCAGATCCATCAGCAGCTGGAATGCGGAGGCAAAGCCCAGGCAGACCCCGGTGCCCTCCACAAGAGGTCCGTAGGGCTCATAGGAGGAGCGGGGCGCACCGGATTTCTCATAGTGCCGCTGGTCGTACTCCGCATGGGCAGCCAGCCAGTTGTAGCAGGCCAGCTCTTTTTCCCACTCCGCCATATCCGGCGTGAGGCACTCCTGCAGCGCCTCTTCTGCCGCTTCCAGCGTCTCCAGGTCCCTGTCAGACAGGGCGGAGCGGTCTCCGCTTTTCCAGGCTTCCAGTATGGGAGCGGTGTCGTACAGGGACATGTCATCTGTCTTGGGGTCCGTGAAGACAATTCGGCCGTTGGGCAGTGTTTCCGGTTCCGGCAGAAGGAACTCCGGCGTGCCGCTGGCGAAGCGACCGTCCCCGTAGCAGTTCTCCAGGGCATCCTGTGCCCCCTCCGGATATGCACAGATCACGAGGGCGACCTCCCGGGAACCGCAGGTGAGTACCCTCCCCTCCTCCGTCAGCTGGGCCTGCTCCGGCAGGTAGCCGGTGAAGGCGCCCAGCCGATCCTGCCGATACCTCTGGAAGGCCTCTGCCACCCGGTCCCGCTCCCCTTCGTCCACAGAGACCACCGTCATCTCAAAGGCCCGGGCCCCCTCCATGCGGACGGAGGCCGCATCGCTCCAGGAGAGGTCCGGGAGGCGGTAGGCCTCTTCCAGCCAGGCGGACAGTTCCTCCTCCGTCAGATAGTCCTCCGGCTGGCCAAAGCCGTTTTCCTTCTGTGCCCCGTTCAGAAACCAGTGCAGGTTCTCCTCCGGCTCCGTGCACTCCGTGGTGCATGCCAGCATGGCCCGCACCATGACCTCGCAGTTCTGTCCGGCGGGCTCCTCCTTCCTGCCGCACCCGGCAAGAAGGCCCAGGAGCAGAACAGGGACGAGCAGACCGGAGAGCAGGCGGCCCACTCCGCCTCGGGAAAAGCCGGCTCCGGCATGGGACCGGGCCGGCGGCAGGGCCGGCAGTTCGGACTCCCGGTGAAAGACCTGCCGGCAGATCGTGTGTTTCATGTAGCCCTCCCCTTTCCAGAAAAAACAGGCAAATCGTTCCGGGGATCTGTCTCCGGGATAAACTGCGCACTCCGCAGGGGGAGGACGTTGTCCTCTGGAGCAAATCCCCTGCTCCGCACCGCTGTGCGCTCCACACCGGAGCGGCACCCCGGCAGGGCCTTTCGCTGGCTGCTCTCACCGGACGGAACGTCCGGGAGGTTCCCATGCCGTCCGGGCAGGGGGGGAACCTACGGCCCCGCACGGCCGGCTCCGCCCAGAAATGAACCGCCCTCCCCTACTGCCGAAATCCTGCCTCCCTCCGGGAGATGGAGGCTCCGGAACTCCCCGATGCAGAAGTTCCGGCTCTCCCCCATCCCATTGTCCGGAAGGGTTCTTCTCATTCCCGGGGGAAACAGGTCCCCTGGGATCCGGATACACTCCCCCAGTCCGCACGCCAGGGACAGACAGGCTGCCGGTGATCCGGGCACTCTACGTCCTGAGGACCTCTGCACCCATCTCCCCTCCGGTGGGCGCTTCGAAGACCTTCATCCGGCACCTGTGCAGGCCCACAGGGCGGGACGGCTCACCCCTTGTAGACATGTTCGTTGTGCCACTCCAGAAACCTGGGATCCGGCCGCTGCTGTCCCTCCCTGGGAAGGTACATTGGGCTTCCCTGATACCGGTAGTATTCCTTCCCGTTGTGGAAGTCTTCCCGCAGACGGTGGCTGACCTCCACGTGGTAGTCCGGGGTGACGGTCAGATAGCCGTCGTCGAAGAGGGTGTGGAAATCGGATTTCAGCAGCAGGCCGTTGGTCACCAGATGGGGGCCCTCCTGGGCATAGGGGACAATGTGGGCCGCCTGCAGCACCGGCAGGGTCTTCTCCCCGGTAATCGCACAGCTGCCCCCGTAGGCATCCGTAACCAGGGCCCGGAAGGCCCCCTGCCCCAGCCGGTGCCTGGTGCTGACCTGGGTGTACCGGTCCTCCGAGCGTACTTCCTCCGGCTGGCTGGACCTTGCCCGGGGAATCCGCTCCTGCACCTGCTCCAGAAGTCTCCGGCCGGCCGGCTCCTGGGGGGAGAAGCTCTTCCCCCGCACGATGTTCTTCGGCCAGTCGGACATGAAGATCCAGTCCGCCTCCTCAAACCAGAAAGGCTCCGTCAGGATGGTGCAGCCGATGGGCGCCTCCCCCTGACCTCCGCCCTTGCTGCTCCGGTACCGGCGGATGCTTGCCCGGAGATCCTCCTCCGTGGCCGTGCCGTTCTTCTCCCCGAAGGCATCCCAGGCCAGGAAGAGGGGGAGCGTCACAAACCGCACAAAGAAACCTCCCCCTGCAACGGCATTCTCCGGGAAAGGCAGTTTAAAAAGGAAGAGGTCATTCTCCTCCAGGGCGCAGGGTGCCTTCCCGCCCGGATTCCAGAAGTTGACCTCATCCGGCCGCTGGTCACTCAGCCGGTGGTACCAGTTCCGGTCCGTGATCCCCACATACAGTTTCATTCTTCTCCGGACCTCCTATC
>CAYXVN010000024.1:0-1639 GCA_964468565.1 uncultured Oscillospiraceae bacterium
GAAGGCAAACTACTACTCCACCATGATCATGCCCGTCTCCCACAACCTGATGAACGTCAGCTATGCTCTCACTGCCGCCTTCGGCGGACTGCTCTCCCTCCTTCAGGGTTTTGACCTGGGAGGCCTCATCGTCTATCTGGGTTACTCCCGCCAGGTGGGCCAGCCGCTGAACCAGATCTCCCAGCAGATGACCATGCTGCTCTCCGCACTGGCAGGGGCCGAGCGCATTTTCGAAGTGATGGACACCGAGCCGGAGGTTGACGAGGGCTCCGTGACCCTCATCTCCGCAGATCGGGACGCCAACGGTACGCTCTCCCCCTTTACCGGCAGCGGCCGGCCCAAAACCTGGGCCTGGAAAACCCCCCGGGGCAACGGCATGTTCCTGGTTCCCGTCCTGGTGGACGATCAGGAGAACCTCACCGAACTGGGGCAGGCGGAGCGGGACAGGAAAGGCCTCCGTCTGCTGCCCCCCACCGTGGATTCCAGCCAGGGTATCTGGGTGACCATCGGCGCCGACGGAACCCTGACCGAGATGCCCCCGGAGAAGCTGGCAGGCCACGGCTGGGCCTGGAAATATCCCGACCTCAGCGGAAAGGATTCCCTCCACCTGATCCGGGGTGCCGTCCGCAACGTTCCCGGCGAGGATTACTTCCTCACTGAGCTGCGGGGGGCGGTGCGCTTCGACCATGTGAGCTTCTCCTACGTCCCCGGCAAGGAGGTCCTGCACGAGGTGACCGTCTACGCCAATCCCGGCGAAAAGATCGCCTTCGTGGGCTCCACCGGTGCCGGCAAGACCACCATCACCAACCTGATCAACCGCTTCTACGAAATCAACGGCGGCCGGATCACCTACGACGGCATCAATGTGTGCTCCATCCGCAAGGATGATCTGCGCCGCTCCCTGGGTGCCGTCCTCCAGGATACCCACCTCTTCACCGGCACCATCATGGACAACATCCGCTACGGCCGTCTTGACGCCACCGATGAGGAGTGCATCTCCGCCGCCAAGAGCGCCAATGCCCACTCCTTCATCCGCCGGCTCCCGGACGGCTACCAGACCATGGTCACCGGGGACGGGGCAAACCTCTCCCAGGGTCAGCGCCAGCTGCTGGCCATTGCCCGTGCCGCCGTGGCAGATCCTCCGGTCATGATCCTGGACGAGGCCACCTCTTCCATTGATACCCGCACCGAGGCCCTCATCGAGCAGGGCATGGATATGCTGATGGAGGGACGCACCGTCTTCGTCATCGCCCACCGGCTCTCCACCGTCCGGAACTCCAACTGTATCGTGGTCATTGAACACGGGCAGATTGAGGAGAAGGGCAGCCACAGCCAGCTGCTGGAGCAGAAGGGGCGCTATTACCGCCTCTACACCGGCCAGTTCCAGCTGACCTGAACCCCATCCCGCACAGATATCACAAGGCCGCCCGGAGCAGCACTCCGGACGGCCTTGATTTTTCCGTAACTCCGCAACAGGGAAGAAAGGATCAGTCCGCAAACGCGGGAGCGGACAGATGGCGGTCTCCGGTGTCCGGCAGCTTACCACACAGCGGTCTTTTTCCGGTGCCCTGTCCCCGTTGCCACCTGTATGAAGGCGAACAGAGCAGTTCCAGAACAGATTCCCGCCGGCATTCCCCCG
>CAYXVN010000024.1:1739-19949 GCA_964468565.1 uncultured Oscillospiraceae bacterium
CCCCCGGTGATGGCCCGGTGGGCCACCGGATTGGAGAGACTCATAAACCGGCCCGGGATGAAGCTGTCCGGAATCTCCTCCGGGTCTCCCATCATGACCCTGTCCATGCGGTCCTTCACGGTGCCGGCGGGGCCCACAGCTTTCGCTTCCACCCGTCTGCCGGTTCGACCCGGTTTCTTCGGCGATTGTATTCCCCCCGCCAAAAAAAGTCAACCTGCCAGACCGGAAAACCCCGGGGAAACTGGAGTTGTAATCCTATCAACCTTGCAGTATAATAGGGAAAGAAACCAACCAGGCCTTCCCGGCCTGTGCGATCGGAGGCAACTGTCATGCTGATTTCAACAAGGGGGCGCTACGCTCTGCGGGTTCTCACCGACATGGCTGAGCACCAGGGGGACGAATATGTCCCCCTGAAGGAGATTGCCTCGCGGCAGGACATTTCCGAAAAATACCTGGAGAGCATTGTCCGCATCCTGGTCCAGGACGGCGTCATCTCCGGCCACCGGGGCAAGGGGGGCGGCTACCATCTGACACACCCGCCGGACCAGTTTACGGTGGGACGGATTCTCCGTCTGACGGAGGGATCCCTGTCCCCGGTGTCCTGCCTGGAAAAGGGCACCCAACCCTGCCCCCGCCTGGCCGACTGCCGGACCCTTCCCATGTGGCAGGGCCTGGACAAGGTCATCTACGACTATCTGGAGAAATACACCATCGCCGACCTGATGCAGCCCGTGGACCCGGGAAATGACTACGTGATCTGAACCGCCCCTCCAGAAGTTTTGTGCCTATCCACGAAATTTCAGGGGCAGAACGTCCGTTTTCCCGGATATTTCCATTTTTTCGGCCCCCGGCCATCTCCTCCGCTGTCCCCCTCCCCCTTTCTTTCTCCCTGTCCGCCGGGTTTTTCTCCGCCAATTGCCCACTTGCCTCCCCTTCGGCGAAATGACCAAGCGGGTCCCCTTCTGCCCGGAATGCAGTCTTGAAATCCTACATATTGTGTGCTACAATGGGAAATGTCACAGGAAACCACAATATGTAGTGGTTGACGTTCTGTGACGTTTTTTCAGCAGAACAACGTGAGAAAGGGGTCTTTTCGATGAAGGTCATCAAACGCAACGGCACGGAGGTCTCCTTCGACCTGGGGAAGATCACGGCCGCCATCACCAAGGCCAACAACACCATCGAAGAAAGCGGCCGGATGACCTCCATGCAGATCCAGCGGATCGCCGAGTCGGTGGAACTGGCCTGCCAGAAAATGGGGCGCTCCCCCTCTGTGGAAGAAATACAGGACCTGGTGGAGTACCAGATCATGGCCCACGGTGCCTTCGAGGTGGCGAAGAACTACATCACCTACCGCTACTCCAGGGCTCTCGTCCGCCAGAGCAACACCACCGACGACCGGATCCTCAGCCTCATTGAGTGCTGCAACGAGGAGGCCAAGCAGGAGAACTCCAACAAGAACCCGGTGGTGAACTCCACCCAGCGGGACTACATGGCGGGGGAGGTCTCCCGGGACCTGACCGAGCGCCTGCTGCTTCCGGCCGACATTGTGGAGGCCCACGAGCAGGGCATCATCCACTTCCACGACAGCGACTACTTTGCCCAGCACATGCACAACTGCGATCTGGTCAACCTGGAGGACATGCTGCAGAACGGCACCGTCATCACGGGCACCCTGATCGAGCGGCCCCACTCCTTCTCCACCGCATGCAACATAGCCACCCAGATCATTGCCCAGGTCGCCTCCAACCAGTACGGCGGCCAGTCCATCTCCCTGACCCACCTGGCACCCTTCGTGGATGTGAGCCGGCAGAAGATCCGCAGGTCCGTTGAGGCGGAACTGGCGGAGATTGATGCTCACCCCTCGCCGGAACAGGTCACCCGGATCGTGGAGGGCCGCCTGCGGGAAGAGGTGCGCCGGGGAGTGCAGACCATCCAGTATCAGGTGGTCACCCTGCTGACCACCAACGGACAGGCCCCCTTCGTCACGGTCTTCATGTACCTGGGGGAGGCCCGCAACGAGCAGGAGAAGAAGGACCTGGCGGTCATCATCGAGGAGGTCCTGGAGCAGCGCTACGAGGGCGTGAAGAATGAGGCCGGGGTGTGGATCACCCCCGCCTTCCCCAAGCTGATCTATGTGCTGGAAGAGGACAACATCCACGAGGACTCTCCCTACTGGTACCTGACAAAGCTTGCCGCCAAATGCACCGCCAAGCGCATGGTGCCCGACTACATCTCCGAGAAGAAGATGCTGGAACTCAAGATCGACAGGAACGGCGAGGGCCACTGCTATCCCTGCATGGGCTGCCGCAGTTTCCTCACCCCCTATGTGGATCCCGAGACCAACGAGCCCAAGTACTACGGGCGCTTCAACCAGGGCGTGGTCACCATCAACCTGCCGGATGTGGCTCTGTCCTCCGGCGGCGATTTCGACCGGTTCTGGGAGATCTTCGATGAGCGCCTGGAGCTGTGCCACCGCGCTCTGATGTGCCGGCACAACCGGCTGAAGGGCACCCTCTCCGATGCCGCTCCCATCCTCTGGCAGTACGGGGCCTGCGCCCGCCTCAAGAAGGGGGAGCCCATCGACAGGCTGCTCTACGGCGGTTACTCCACCATCTCCCTGGGCTATGCGGGCCTCTATGAGTGCGTAAAGTACATGACCGGCAAGAGTCACACGGATCCGGAGGCCACCCCCTTCGCTCTGGAGATCATGCAGCACATGAACGCCGCCTGCCGGAAGTGGAAGGAGATGCACAACATCGACTTCTCCCTCTACGGCACTCCTCTGGAGTCCACCACCTACAAGTTCGCCAAGTGCCTGCAGCGCCGCTTCGGCGTCATCAAGGGCATCACGGACAAGGGATACATCACCAACAGCTACCACGTCCACGTCACCGAGCACATCAATGCCTTTGACAAGCTGAAGTTCGAAGCCCAGTTCCAGCATCTGAGCCCGGGCGGCGCCATCAGCTATGTGGAGGTTCCGGACATGCAGGACAACCTGGAGGCCGTTCTGCAGGTCATGAAGTTCATCTACGACAACATCATCTACGCGGAGCTGAACACCAAGAGCGACTACTGTCAGGAGTGCGGCTGGGACGGAGAGATCGATGTGGTGGAAGAGAACGGCAAACTGATCTGGAAGTGCCCCCAGTGCGGCAACACCGACCAGAACAGGATGAACGTTGCCCGCCGCACCTGCGGATACATCGGCACCCAGTACTGGAACCAGGGCCGCACCCAGGAGATCAAGGAACGGGTGCTGCACCTGTAGGAAACTCCGTTCCGGATCCCCCCGGGGTCCGCTTCAGCCGAACAGATAAGTTAAGGGCGCCTGATCCGAAGATCAGGCGCCCTCACTTTTTCACCGTCCGCAGGGACCTGAAGGAAAACCCGGCTGCTGCCCCGGATGTTCCCCACCGAAGCGGAGGAACTTCCCGTCCTGGAGACCGGCCGGAATTCAGGTGTCCTCTGAGGGAAGCACCAGGCCGGTGCCGTCATAGGGGGAGCGCGTCTGGGCAACAATCACACAGTCCTGCCGCATCAGAACCTCCCGGTTGGAGTACTCCTCAAAAGAGGCAACCTTCTGCCCCTCTCCCTCCAGGTCCCGATGGAGTGCCAGCTTGTACCAGGGGTCTGAGTTGGTCCGGAACATCTCGTGGATCGGGGATGTGGTCACATAGGGCAAAGAGAACCAGCCATCTTCGCTGCGGGACCTGACTTCGGTCTGCGCAAGCTGATCCGGATCCGTCGGGTGAACCTCGATGGAGAACAACCATGCGATCTCCACCTGTCCGGTCATCTCCACAGAGACCTGCATCCAGCGGATCCGCCAGTCGTCGTAGGTCTCCATGCCCCCGTAGAGAACATCATAGCCCCTGCGGGTTGTCCAGGTGCCGTCCTCCCGCTGCTCCAGGATAACCTGTTCCACCAGGTAGAGGAGGGACCGCACAGCGTCTTCATTGTACCCCCGGTCCGCTCCGAAAACCATGTGGGGATAGCGGGGAGAGGGGCGGCTCGGATCGATCCCGGGAATGTCCCGCATCGCCAGCCAGGCATCCGGCCCGGAAAAGGGATCGGAGACGGCTTCTTCCCACTTCCTGGCCACTTCCTCCCCAGCAGGTCCGGAAGATGCATCCCCTTCGGAGATCTGCACCGCCGTCCTGTCCGGTGTGCCCTGACTGTCCGGAGACGATGCCTCCCCTCCCGTAAAGGAGCAGGCGGTCACCGTACCGGCAAGAACCGCAACCGCAAGGACCGCTGCCAGACTGCGCTTCGGCTGCCGGGCGATGCGGGAGATCCGCTCCCGGACCGCCCGCTTTCCCTCCCCGAACTGGGCATTTGCCAGAAGAATCCGGTTCGGTCTGCGCACCGGGATCAGAGAGATCAGGGTCTCCCCGTATTGGATACGCTGTTCCTCCTGCATCCGTGCCATCACCGCCTCATCACAGGCCAGCTCGCAGTCGGTACGGGAACAGCCGGCGGCAATCCAAACCAGCGGATTATACCAGTGAAGGACAAGACAGACACAGCGCAGAATGGCCCAGAGGGGATCCAGATGGCGCAGGTGGGCCTGCTCGTGGAGCAGGACGTTCTCCCGCCGCACAGGATCCCGGTCAACCGCTTCTGTCAGGTAGATTCCCCCCAGGAATGTGCAGGGCACCGGCAGCCCCGCCCCGCTGCTGATCCATACCGGAACTCCTCCCCGCCTGGAGACGGAGGCCGGCCGACGGCTGCGCCGAAACCGGATCCACAGGCGCAGGTTGGTCAGGACAAAGACTCCAGCCACCGTCACGCTCCCCAGAAGGAGAACCCCATGCAGCAGCTGTCCCGGCTCCATTCCCGCAGCCCCCTCCCCATCGGCGGACAGGGAAACATCGCCGGTGGGGCCTGCAGGTTCCGCAGCAGTCCCGCTGACACCCCCCTCCTCCAGGCCCGCTGTCTCCCCAACGCCCGAAACTGTGGCCGCTGTGGCCATCTCCCCCAGAAGGGCGGAGACACCCGGCACCGGGGGGATCGCTCCCGGCGGCAGATTCCAGGGAATGAGCAGCCGCAGAAGGACCAGTCCCCAAAGGGCATACTGCAGTCTTCTGGGGATGGAGTGCCAGAACAGACGGCGCAGGATAAGAATGGCAACGATCAGCAGGGAGGAGGTGATGATCCACTTAATCACGGTGCATGTCTTCCTTGGCCTTGCGGAGAATCTCGGACAGTTCGTCAATGTCCCTCTCGGTCAGGCTCTCACTGTCCAGAGCAGTGTGGAGCAGCATTCCCATCCGACCGTTGAAGACCCGGTCCACGAAGCGGGTCGTCTCCTGCCGGGCTGCGTCCTCCCGCTCCACCAGCGGCCAGTACTGTCTGGCCTTGCCGGTTTTTACATAGCAGACGGCACCCTTGACCTCCAGCCGGTCCAGCATGGTGATCACATTCCGCTTGGTCCAGCGGGTTTTGTCCTTCAGGACCGCATACATCTGGGTAATCGTTTTGGGCGGGTTGTCCCATAGCACCTTCATCAGGGTCCACTCGCCATCGGACAGTTTCATGGCAGATCCTCCCCCCTTACAGTGTACATACGTACATCTTATCGATGATTTTTATTTTACCCGCTTTTGTGCCCCCTGTCAAGCCGCCAGGGTGTACAAAAGTTAAATCTGGAAACTGTGCATTATGACGGATGCCCCGGACCCTTTTGCCGACAGATCTTCTTCGCCTCCGGGGAGCTGATCTGCGGACATCTCTGCCCTTGCGTTCCCGTCTCCCGTCTGCTAGAATAGCATCACCTGCACCATCCGGGAGGCATCTGCATGTACTACGGCGAAATCAAGAACTGCGACATTGCCAACGGCGAGGGCGTACGGATCACGCTCTTCGTCTCCGGCTGCACAAACCGATGCAAAGGCTGCTTTCAGCCCCAGACCTGGGACTTTCACTACGGCCGGCCCTTTACGGAGGAGACCCAGGAGGAAATCCTCCGGCTTCTGGCCCCGGACTACATCAACGGCCTGACCCTGCTGGGTGGTGAGCCCTTTGAGCCGGAGAACCAGCGGGATCTTCTCCCCTTTGTCCGCCGTGTGCGGGACTGCTACCCCCGCAAGAACATCTGGTGCTTTACCGGTTTCACCCTGGACCGGCTGCTCCAGGAGGGGAGTCATCCCCGCTGTGAGGTCACGGACCAGCTGCTCTCCCTGGTGGACGTTCTGGTGGACGGCCCCTTTGTGGAGGCGCAGAAAAACCTGGGCCTGCGCTTCCGGGGCAGTTCCAACCAGCGGCTGATCGACCTGCGGGCCAGCCGGGATCAGGGAAAGCTGGTTCTCCTCCCCGACCGGGTACGGGGAAAACCCCTGCACATCTAGGGCCTGCCTGCACCATCCGTTCCGGGTCCCCGGCGGGGCCCATTTCCATCGGACTGCAGGGCCGGGGGAATCTCCCCGTCATCTCCCTCCGAAACTCTCCTTCCCCACAGCAGTTCAGCTCCTCCAGAGACGAAAAGGCCCCTGGCGCCTCCCGCAGCGGGGAGTCTTCCAGGGGATCGGTCCGTCAGGAATGGGAGCGGCGCAGCTGCAGAAAGGGGATGCGGAAGGGACGGGAACTCTGCCGGGGCACCCGGCCATAGTACTCCTGGGGCTGATCTCCGGGCAGAATCTGATTCCGGAAGAGCCTGCGGATGCACGAGACACAGGCGGGCACCAGAAAAAGAACCGCTCCGATCCATGCCACGGGAGAGGCGGCACAGACGGCACTGAAGCCGAAGGCGGGGATCAGAAGCACCGCCGTCAGGGTGCGGGCCACCATCTCAATCACCCCGGAGACAATGGCAAAGAAGCTGTAGCCCATGCCCTGGATGGCGAACCGGACAACGATGACCAGAGTCAGGGCGAAGAAAAAGAGGGTGGTGACATGGACATACCGGCTGACCATGGGAAGCAGATCCAGGATGTTTTCATCCGCCGGGTCCAGAAACCACATGGCACACTCCGGTGCCCAGAAGGTCATGGCAACGGCGCACAGAAGGGAGTAGCCCAGTCCCAGCAGGGAGCAGTCCCGGATTCCCTGTCCCAGGCGTTCCAGCCTTCCGGCACCCACGTTCTGCCCGCAGTAGGTCGCAATGGCAGCACCCAGGGCATCCAGGGGGCAGGCCAGCACCTGGTAGAGCTTAAAGCCCGCCGCAACCGCAGCCACTGCAAGACTGCCCAGGCCATTGACCGCAGACTGAAGAATGATGGAGCCGACGGCGGTGATGGAGTACTGCAGTCCCATGGGAATTCCCATCCGGCACAGTTCCCGGCAGATGGCGCCGTTCAGCGCTCTCTCCTCCCTGCTCATACGGAGAACGGGGAAGCGCCATGCCACCCAGGCCAGACAGGCCAGTCCGGAAACCGTCTGGGAGATCACCGTCGCCACGGAGGCACCGGCCACCCCCAGATCAGTCTGAAGAAGGAAGTAGAAGTCCAGGCCGATGTTCAGCACCGAGGACAGCGCCAGGAAGAGAACCGGCGTGCGGCTGTCCCCCAGTGAACGGAGAATGCCTGCCAGCAGATTATAGAGGTAAGCGGCAGGAAGCCCGAGAAAGATCACAAAGATGTAGCGCAGGGAGTCTTCATAAATATCTGCCGGCGTCTGCATCACCGTAAGAATCGTCCTGCAGAACAGGCAGGTCAGCAGCGTGGTGGCAGCAGCAAAGACCAGACCCAGGAAAGCGGCGTTGGCCACATGGCGGCGCATGGAGCTGAGATCCTGCGCTCCCATCTCCCGGGCCACCGGGATGGCGAAACCAGTGCAGACGCCAATGCAGAACCCCAGGACGAGGAAGCTGATGGAGCCGGTGGCCCCCACGGCAGCCAGAGCCCCGGACCCAAGCAGTTTTCCCACAATCATGGTGTCTACCATATTGTACATTTGCTGAAAGATTAATCCACATACAGTGGGGAGGGCAAAGCCAAGGATCAGCTTCATGGGATTGCCCGCGGTCAGATTTTTGGTCACAGATTGTTCCTCCTGTTGGAATGAGTTGCCCGGGCACATGGGGGGCCGGGGGGACCATTCCCTGCCCACCGCCAGAGCGGAGCCACATTATAGGCCGGTGCCCACCTGCTGGCTAGACCAAAACTGCATAATTTTTCCGGATAAAATTCATGTTTTCTGGTCAGAAGAGAGAGCCGCACCCCGGAGCCCTGCCGGAACCCTGGTGCGGATCAGGAAAACAGACACTGGAAACCGCCCGGATTTCATGCTAGAATGACATCAAATCTGACAACAGGAGGGAATACACTTGTCCTGCAAGGAAGAGTTTATCGAAATCTACAGAGAAAACATCCACCGCGATGGCGCAGAGAAGCTTCTGGACTATCTGGAGAAGCGCTCTGACTTCTTCACCGCTCCGGCCTCCGCCAAGTTCCACAGCGCCTATGAGGGGGGACTGTGCGAGCACAGCGTCAACGTCTACCACTGCCTGGTGGACTACCTCACGCGGGAGCGGGTCCAGGATCTCTATGGCCTGGAGTACAGCAACGAGACCGTGGCCATCGTCTCCCTGCTCCACGATATCTGCAAGGTCGGCTGCTACAAGACCTCCACCCGCAACGTGAAGGACGCCACCGGCCAGTGGAAATCTGTCCCCTACTACATCTATGACGACCCCATCCCCTATGGTCACGGGGAAAAATCCGTCTACATCATCAGCGGCTTCCTCCGCCTCACCCGGGAAGAAGCCATGGCCATCCGCTGGCACATGGGCTTCTCTGGCACAGGTGACATCCACATGGTAGGCCAGGCATTCCAGAAATACCCCCTGGCCTTCGCCCTCTCCACCGCCGACATGGAATCCACCTACTTCCTGGAGAAAGATGTCTGAGCCCCTTCCACCCCCGAATCCGGTCCGGATTGCACCCCTCTTTGCGGAATTCACAGATTGTTTACGTTTGGATTCTTGACGGAGCCGCCCGGTCGCTGTATCATAGGGCATGCGTGGACGTAGGCACTGCCGTCACGCATTTCGAGGAGGCATCCCTATGATTCGGAACGCACTGCAGCGCTTCATGTACGGCAGGTACGGGAATGACCAGCTGAATCTCTTCCTGATCGTTCTCTATCTTATCCTCTATGTGGTGAACCTCTTTATCCGCTCCTCCCTTCTCTACTGGGTCACCACCATTCTGCTGGTGCTGGCGCTCTTCCGCCTTCTCTCCCGGAACCTGGAGAAAAGAGCTGCGGAAAACAGCAGGTTCATGAAGGTGGCCGGTCCTGCTCTGTCCTGGCTGCGCCTGCACCGCACCATGCTCCGGGATAAGGAACACCGCTACTTCCGCTGCCCCAACTGCGGCCAGCAGCTGCGGGTCCCCCGCGGCAAGGGAAAAATCACCGTCACCTGCCGCAGCTGCGGAACCAGTTTCCAGGCAAAAAGCTGACCCCTTTATAGTAGAATCTGCGCGGTCCAAAGACCGCGCCGTTTTTCTGTCACCAGAAGTCATCCTTCTCTTCCCCCTGGGGCAGCTCGTCTGCAAGATTCGGAAATTCAAACAGATCCTCCACCGTACAGGACAGGATGAGGGCTATCTTCATGGCCAGTTTCAGAGACGGATTGTAGTATCCCCGCTCCAGCCGGACAAGGGTCTCCCGCCGGATCCCGGTCAGTTCCGCCAGTTTGGCCTGGGTCAGGCCCATCGCCTCCCGCCTGTCCTTCATGGTTGTGATCAGCATCCAATTTCCCTCCTCTCTCCCGGAAGTATTCCTCCGGTCAGGATGGCCGGACCATGCCGCCGTCCAGGCTGATCATCCGGCCGGCAGCGCATCCCGGAATGGGCAGATTCCAGACTGTTCCAGATCTGACCCGGTTCATCCTGAGATAAATATATCACATCGCCTCGCCCCTGTCAAGCCCCTTTCCCCTGTCTGCCAGCCCCCGATAACGGATCTTTTTCCTCCGCTGCCCCGCCCGATCCGCCTCCTGTCCCCCTTCCATTCCTCTTCGGAGATACTGGACATGTTCCCGGATCTCTGCTAGAATAGGCGCTGCCCTGCGGGGCAGCCGGCAGAGTGCTCCCTCTGCCCGGATCTGAATCCATCACTCGCTTTTCCCTTCGTTACACCGCCCGCCCCTGTGCGGGCACCCGGGAGCGGAAGAGGTCAGCACACCCTGCAGACCTCCTCCGGGCGATCCGTCCCCCGCCAGTCTGAGGCCGGACCCCCTCCCCTCCCCCGGTGCGAAACAACTTCCATCTCTGGAAAGGAAGCGACTGTCATGATATCTGATCGCCATGATGATATGGTTCCCATAAAACGGCCTGCCGCTGTCCGCAGGCCCGCTGACGTCTTTCTGGCGGAAAAACCCTTCCGCCGCAATGCCCGTCCGGTGAAGGATGCGGCCCTGCGCATGGCCCTCCAGCTTGAAGAGGACCTGAAGTCTCTCACACCCCTGGAGAATGCCCCCTTTGAGGAGGCTGACGAAGGAGCGGTCCCCGGGCCCGGGGAGATTCCCGCCCACGGCACACAGCCCCTTTCGGATGCCCCTGCGGCGGAGAAACCCGCAGAAGTTCCCCCCAGGGATATCCCTGTGCCGGAGAATCTCCCGGAAGTTTCCGCCCCGGAGCCCTCTGCAGCGGAGAATTCCCCGGAAGCTTCCGCCCCGGATACCCCCGCGGCACAGAATCCCCCGGAGACTCCCGCCCCGGAGCCCCAGCCGGACCCCGCTCTCTTCCAGCACGACTTTGACCGCCGTCTGGCCCAGCGCCGTGACGAACTGAAGTGGCTCTTCTGTGAACTGTACGACAACAACATGGAGGCCTACCTCTCCTTTGAGAACATGCTCCGGGAGGCCTGGGCCCAGCGCAAGGACGCTCTGCGCTCCCAGGATGCACACCGGGAGAAGGACCCAGACTGGTACCGCCACCGCAGCATTGTGGGCATGATGCTCTATGTGGATGCCTTCGCCGGCACGCTCCGGGGGGTGGAACAGAAACTGCCCTACCTGCAGGAGTGCGGCGTCAGCTATCTCCACCTGATGCCTCTGCTGCTGAGTCCCAAGGGCCGCAGCGACGGCGGCTATGCCGTGGCCGATTTCCGCACCGTTCAGCCGGAACTGGGCACCATGGAGGACCTGGAGAGCCTGGCGGACGCCTGCCGCGCCGTCGGCATCAGCGTGTGCATGGACTTTGTCATGAACCACACCAGCGAGGACCACCAGTGGGCCCGGAAGGCCCGTGCCGGCGAGCCCGGATACCGGGAGCGCTACTTCTTCTACGACAGCTGGGATCTTCCCCGGGAGATCGAGAAGACGATCCCCCAGGTCTTCCCCACCACCGCACCGGGCAGCTTTACGGAACTTCCTGACTGCGGCCAGATCGTCATGACCAACTTCTACCCCTATCAGTGGGATCTGAACTACGCCAACCCCGTGGTCTTCCGGGACATGACGGAGAATCTCCTTTACCTGGCCAATCGGGGCATGGATGTGATCCGCCTTGACGCCATCCCCTACATCTGGAAGGAGCCCGGCACCGACTGCCGCAACCTGCCTCAGGTCCACAGCCTCGCCCGCATGATGCGCCTGGCCTGTGAGATCGTCTGTCCCAGCGTGCTGCTCCTGGGGGAAGTGGTGATGGAGCCGCGCAAGGTGGCCCCCTACTTCGGAACCCCGGAAAAGCCGGAATGCCACATGCTCTACAACGTCACCACCATGTGCACCACCTGGCACACTCTGGCCACCGGCAACCCGGCTCTGCTGAAGCGGCAGATGGAGATCCTCTCCACCCTGCCCAAGGATTTTCTCTTCCTCAACTACCTGCGCTGCCACGACGACATCGGGTGGGGTCTGGATTACCCCTGGCTCTGGCAGCACTTCGGAGAGGGAGAGGTATCTCACAAGAAGTTCCTCAACGACTGGTTTACCGGCCGCTGGCCTGGCAGCCCCAGCCGGGGAGAACTCTACAACGACGATCCCCGCCTGGGAGATGCCCGCCTGTGCGGCACCACCGCCTCCCTCACCGGCCTGGAGAGTGCCGTCCGCAGCGGAACTCCCGAGGATGTGGATCTGGCGCTGACCTGCATTCTGACCCTCAACGCCTGGATGTTCTCCCAGAGCGGCATCCCCGTCATCTACAGCGGTGACGAGGTGGGCCGTTTCAACGACTGGAGCTACCACGATGACCCGGACAAGGCGGCAGACAGCCGCTACATCCACCGGGGCCGCTTCCAGTGGGATCTGGCCGCGCTGCGCACTGAGAAGGGCACCTACCAGCAGCGCCTCTTTGACGGAATGCGGCAGCTGGAGACCATCCGGGCCCAGGAGCCCTGCTTCGATGCGGATGCTGACTTCTCCGTGGTGGAGAGCGGCAGCAACCGGATCCTGGCCATCAGCCGCAGGAAGGACGGGCGGGAGCTGATCTGCCTGTACAACTTCGGCCCCGAACCGGCCACCGCCAGCGTTCTGCGGGAAGGCGGCTATATCAACCTGGTCACCGGCGAACCTGTGGAGCGCCTGCGGGCCATCCACCTGGGGCCCCGCAGCTTCGCCTGGATGCTCCGCGCCTGAGCCCCCCTGTCCTGTTCGGGAGCCCCTCTCCATGCCCTGCGGCAGGAGGCGGGCTCCTTTCCCCGTCCCTTCCGGAGTCCTTCTGTCTTCCTGCCCGGCACCGGAGCGGGGCACAGAGCGGAACAGACCCCCTCTCTCCCCCCCTCCGATGGGCTGGGGGGAACCGCCCTCCCTCCGCACTGCGCACAACCGTTCCGGCACAGAATGCCCCATGTTAGGGCAGAAAGACAGCATTTCAGGGTTGACAAGCCATTTTTCCTGGGGTATACTTGCAAGGCCGCATTGAGCGGGCCCCAAAACGGGCGCATGCCCTGCCTGCAAGAGCGAGTCCTGTATAAAGGAGTTGAAACGGAATGGAAGCCATTATCCGTACCGGCGGCAAGCAGTACAAGGTCGCGGAGGGCCAGACTCTGTTCATCGAGAAGCTGGACACCGAAGCCGGCGACACCGTCACCTTTGACGAGGTCCTCGCCATCCTGAGCGAAGACACCAACACCATCGGCACTCCCACCGTACCCGGTGCCACCGTCACCGCCACGGTGGAGAAGAACGGCAAGGGCAAGAAGATCCGCGTCTTCAAGTACAACGCCAAAAAGAACTACCGCCGTCTTCAGGGCCACCGCCAGCCCTATACCAAGGTGAAAATCAGCGCCATCAACGCCTGATGACCACCGCATCGTTCCGATTTGAGGATGGCCGCATCATCGGCGTGGACGTAAAGGGCCACAGCGGCTATGCCCCTGCGGGAGAGGACATTGTGTGCGCCGCCATCACCAGTGCCGTGCGCCTCATTGACTGTGCCGTCAATGACGTGCTGGGTCTGGAAGTGGCCGTGAAGGTACGGGAAAAGGACGCGTCCATCTCCCTTCGTCTCCCCAACGGCCTGAGTCAGAGCCACGAGGATGTGTGCCAGACCCTTCTGGATGCCCTGCTGGTCTATCTGGTCGGGCTGGCGGAGGAGTACCCCAATAACATCACTGTTTTGGAGGTGTAAGTTATGCTGAATATCGGTCTGCAGTTTTTCGCCCACAAAAAGGGCGTTGGTTCCACCCGGAACGGCCGTGATTCCGAGTCCAAGCGTCTCGGCGTCAAACGCGGCGACGGGCAGTATGTTCTGGCCGGCAATATCCTGGTCCGCCAGCGCGGCACCCACATCCATCCCGGCACCAATGTGGGCAAGGGCGGCGATGATACGCTGTTCGCGCTGAAATCCGGCCGGGTCCGCTTCACCCGTCTGGGCAAGGACCGCAAGCAGGTTTCCATCGAGGAAGTCGCGGAGACCGTCTGAGCATCCGGGCCCGAGGAAGCCGCAAACGTTTCACCGTTTGCGGCTCTTTTCATCTTTTTTTTCGTCAAAGTTTCAGAGGAGGAGTCTCATGGCAGCACCCTTCGTAGACACCGCCCGCATCACCGTCCGCTCCGGCAACGGAGGCAACGGCGCGGTGGCCTTTCACCGGGAGAAGTACATCGCCGCCGGAGGTCCCGATGGCGGGGACGGAGGCCGGGGCGGAGATGTGATTCTCAAGGTGGACGATCACATGTCCACCCTGATGGACTTCCGCTACAGGCGGAAATACACCGCCGCCAACGGACAGGACGGGGGCGGAAACCGCTGGTCCGGAAAGGACGGAGCCGATCTGGTGCTGAAGGTGCCCCGGGGAACCGTGGTGCGGGATGCAGCCACCGGAGGCATCATCAAGGACATGTCCGAAGATGCCCCCTTCGTCCTGTGCCGGGGAGGCCGGGGCGGCTGGGGCAACCAGCATTTTGCCACCCCCACCCGCCAGGCTCCCCGCTTCGCCAAGGCCGGTCTGCCCGGCGAGACCCGGGAGATCGTTCTGGAGCTGAAGCTTCTGGCCGATGTGGGACTGGTAGGCTTCCCCAATGTGGGAAAGTCCACCCTCCTTTCGGTGGTGTCCAGAGCCAGGCCGAAGATCGCCAACTACCACTTCACCACCCTCTTTCCCAACCTGGGCGTGGTCTGTGTGGATGAGAGCACCTCCTTTGTCCTGGCAGACATCCCCGGCATTATTGAGGGCGCAGCCGGCGGCGCCGGCCTGGGCAGTGATTTCCTCCGGCACATCGACCGCTGCCGTCTGCTCATCCACGTGGTGGACGTATCCGGCTCCGAGGGCCGGGATCCCGTGGCGGATTTTGACGCCATCTGTGCCGAACTGGAGCAGTTCTCCCCCCAGCTGGCTGCCCGGAAAATGCTGGTGGCCGCCAACAAGACGGACATTCTCACCGAACCCTCCCTCCTGGAGCGTCTTCGCACCCATGTGGAGAGCCGGGGCCTCCAGCTCTTCGAAATCTCCGCCGCCGCCCACACCGGGGTGTCCGCTCTCATGCGCCGGGCGGCCCAGGAACTGCAGTCTCTTCCCCCGGTGGAAATCTATGCTCCCACCTACGTGCCCCCGGAACCTGAGGTGGACACCTCCGGCGAGGTAAGCATCCAGCGCTATGATGAGACCTGGGTGGTGGAGGCCCCCTGGATCCGGCGTCTCATTGCCAACGTCAACTTCTCCGACTTTGAAAGCCGCAACTGGTTTGACCGCATCCTGCGCCAGGCGGGCCTGTTCGACCGCCTGGAGGAGATGGGCATTCAGGACGGAGATATCGTCTCCCTTTACGACCTGGAATTCGAATACCAGCACTGACCGGGTACTTCCTTCCCGGAATCCATCACAGGGCCTGCCGCACAACCTCCGCCGTGGCACAGGCCCCGAGAAAGGACATCAACATGCGAAGAAGCAGACACTTCTCCTCCCTTCTGGCCGGTGTTCTGGCCACCGCCACCCTCCTGACTGCCCAGGTTCCCGTCCTGGCTGCGGAACCGGCTTCAGGAACGGGGAACCTGCTGCAGAGCACTTCCGGATCCTCCTGGTACACGGAGGCGGCGGAGGACTGTACGAGGCGGGGTCTCATCAATACCGGCTACGACATGCGCTTCCGGCCGGATGAACCCATGACCCGGGCTCAGATCGCGGTGGCCTTCTACGGTGCCGTGGGTACCCCGGAACTCACCGGCGACCTCTCCTACCCCTATGAGGACGTCCTGCCCATCGCCTGGTACACCAAGGGCATCATCTGGGCCTGGAAGCAGCAGCTGATGCAGGGCTACAGCCAGACCCGCTTCGGACCGGATGACCCCGTCACCCGGGAGCAGTTTGCCGTCATCCTGTGGCATTTTCTGGGCTCTCCGGATCCCGTAGAACCTGCGAAAGGCCAGCAGCCTCCCGCCCCCTTCCCGGATGAGGACAGGATCGCCTCCTGGGCCAGGGATGCCGTGGACTGGCTCCACTCCACCGGACTGGTCATCGGCACCGACAGCGGCGAGTTCATCCCCCAGAGCATCTGCACCCAGGCGGAGAGTGTCGTTCTCCTCTCCCGCTACTTTGCCTACCTGGAGACCCCCGCGGAGGAACCGGACCCCGAGCCCGAGCCGGAACCCGAACCGGTGCCTGAGCCTGAACCGGAACCCCAGCCTGAGCCCCAGCCCATTCCCCCCAACCCCTACAAGGCGGAGAACTTCACCACCAGCAACGGCTTCCTCGTCTACAACGATGACAGCGAGGACCCTGTCCCCTGCTATGTGGGAATCGATGTCTCCCGGTATCAGGAAACCATCGACTGGGCCAAGGTCAAAGCCGCCGGCGTGGACTTCGCCATCATCCGGGCCGGATACCGGGGCTACACCTACGGAAACATCAAGCAGGACGCAACCTTCCGCTACAACATTGAAAACGCCATCGCCAACGGCATCGATGTGGGAGTCTACTTCTTCTCCCAGGCCGTCACGGAGGCGGAGGCCGTTGAGGAGGCCCAGCAGCTGCTGCGCTGGGTTGAAAACTATGAGATCACCTACCCCCTTGTCTTTGACTGGGAGGAGGTCAGGCAGCCCGGCTCCCGCAGCCGCAACCTCAGCGGTGACGTTCTCACCCGCTGCGCCGTGGCCTTCTGCCGTACCATAGAGAAGGCGGGCTACCTGCCCATGACCTACGGCAGCCCCAACAAGGTCTACGCCGACCTGGATCTGTCCCGTCTCCAGGACTGGCCCTTCTGGCTGGCCCACTACACAAAGAACTGGAAACCCACCAGCTTCCGCTACGACTACCAGATCTGGCAGTACTCCAGCACCGGAACCATACCGGGCATCGGACCCGATGTGGATCTGAACATCTGCCTGACAGACTTCCACGAATACCGCAGCTGACCTCAGATGGGCAAAAAAACAGCGCCGGGCATACCGGCGCTGCTTTTTTGGTTGTTAGCCCTGGGCAATGGCACCCATGGGGCAGGAATCGGCGCAGGAACCGCAGTCCAGGCAAGCGTCGGCATTGATCTGATAGTGATCAGAACCCTCGGCAATCGCCCCGACGGGGCAGGCGTCGGCGCAGGAGCCGCAGCTGATGCAGGCATCGCTGATGACATAAGCCATTCTAAGTACACCTCCCTAAGATTGTAACCCCTATTCTAGCATAACTCCGGGAAAAATCAATGATCTTTTTCAGAAAAATCATATCTGCCCCGGAAGAACTTCCGGACCCCTCCAGGATGGCAAATCTTCGGGCTGAAACCGCTGTCCCCCCGTCTGATTCAGCTCTCTCCGGGGCAGATTCCGGGAACCCCGCCCTGTTTTCCGAGCCCACCCCAGGGACAGGCAGGCCCGGACGGAGGGGGCTCTGGAGAATGTGACCACCTGCCCCCACACCGGCACCCCCCTCTGCCCCGGCGGACGGGACCTCCTCTCCGGCCTGCCCGGGAATCGCCTGAAGGGCAGGACTGCCGCTGCCTCTGCAGTCGGAGAAGCCCCCTGCCCCGGTCCTGCAGCCCTGCTGGTCACCCTCCCGGCTCTGCCAAAAAAAGAACCCGGACCTTCTGAAGGTCCGGGTTCTCTTCTCTCCTGACGCCCTGCACTCAGCCCTGGATGGCGGCAAAGCCCCGCTCCAGGTCCTCCAGGATGTCGTCGATATGCTCGGTGCCGATGGACAGCCGGATGGTGTTGGGATGGATGTCCTGATCCTCCAGCTCCTCCGGCGAGAGCTGGGAGTGGGTGGTTGTGGCGGGATGGATGACCAGGGACTTCACATCCGCCACGTTGGCCAGCAGAGAGAAGATCTGCAGGCTGTCGATGAAGCGGTGGGCCTCTTCCACGCCGCCTTTGATGTTGAAGGTGAAGATGGAGGCGCCGCCGTTGGGGAAGTACTTCTCATAGAGGGCGTGGTCCGGGTGATCCGGCAGGGAGGGGTGGTTGACCTTCTCCACCAGGGGATGGCCGGCAAGATACTCCACCACCTTCTTGGTGTTCTCCACATGGCGCTCCAGGCGCAGGGACAGGGTCTCCACGCCCTGCAGCAGCAGGAAGGCACTGAAGGGGGAGATGGTGGCGCCGGTATCCCGGAGAAGGATGGCCCGGATGTAGGTCACAAAGGCGGCAGGCCCTGCCGCATCCACGAAGGAGATGCCGTGGTAGCTGGGGTTGGGCTCGGAGATGGGAGCGTACCGGCCGCTGGCCTTCCAGTCAAACTTCCCGGAGTCCACAATGATGCCGCCCAGGGTGGTGCCATGGCCCCCGATGAACTTGGTGGCGGAGTGCACCACAATGTCTGCCCCGTGCTCGATGGGCCGAATCAGATAGGGCGTGCCGAAGGTGTTGTCGATCACCAGAGGCAGACCGTGCTTAT
>CAYXVN010000025.1:0-17590 GCA_964468565.1 uncultured Oscillospiraceae bacterium
GAGCTGACCCGTCACGTTGGGGGGCGGCATGACAATGGTAAAGGGCTTGCGCCCGGCAATGCGCTGACCCCGGAAGCAGCCGGCCTTCTCCCACTTCTCGTAGATGGGGCCCTCCACTTCCTGGGGCTCATAGACCTTGGGAAGTTCTTTTTTCATCATGAATCTCCTTTCGGGGCAAAACAAAATCGCCCCAAGCATTGAAACTCAGGGCGAACTGAAACAATCCGCGGTACCACCTGATTTTCCCCCGCCGTCCGGGGGACACTCCTTGTCTCGCTAACGGGAGAACCCGCCGGTCCCTACTGGCCTTCAGGACCGGAGCTCCGGGACCACCTTCCCCGCCCCCGGAGGACGCCTTGCACCAGCCGGCGCCTCTCTGCACCCCGGAACGGACGGGTACTCTTCCCCTCCTCGCCTTATGTCTGCCAGTATAGCGGATGGGCCCAGACCTGTCAAGGGAAATCTGCTCCCCCTCCCCCGGGGGCCGGGGACAAAAAATCCCCCCGCCACACCGGCAGGGGGAGACAGGTCCGTTACAGGCCCAGGCCGTAGATGCGGTTGGCATTGGAGAAGAACACCTTCTCCCAGTGCGCCGCCGGCACCAGCCAGCGGATGAACTTCACATACTCGCCCAGATTGATGATGGGCCAGTCGGTGCCGTACATCACGTCGTCCCATTTGACAATGGAATTCAGCCACAGCTTCATCATGGTGAGGTGACCCTGCTGCTCGCTCAGCAGCCGGGCCATGTCCAGGGGACCCTCCAGCAGGCCGGACAGGTCCACCGCCACGTTGGGGTTCTTCTCCAGCACGGCGCAGGAGGACTCGAAGAAGGGGTAGCCGAAGTGGCACATGACAAAGCGGGTGCGGGGGTGATCCGCCGCCGCCTCATCCAGAGCCAGGGGATGGCTGTACTTCAGGGAGGCGCCGGGAAAGGCGGTAAGTCCCATGTGAACCGCCACCGGCTTGTCGTAGCGGGCGGCCAGCTCATACACCGGCTCATACATGGGATCCGTCAGCCACACCCGGTTGTAGCCCGGATAGAGCTTCACCCCGCAGCAGCACTCCCGCTGCAGATTGGCCTCCACTTTTTCCGCCAGATCGGGGATCACCTTCGCGCCCCGGTCCAGCACAAAGCTGTCCACCCCCACGCAGTAGTGGAACAGATCCTCCGGATAGTCGTGGGCCTCCGGGTCCAGAGAGCGGTTTCCCATGACCACCCCGTGGACATAGCCCAGTTCCCCGTAGACCTGGCGCAGGTGTTCCACCCGGTTCTCGTGTCCCACCCGCCTGGCCATGGCATCCGTGCCGGGGCCGGGCTCAAAGAGGTGCAGATGGGCGTCAATGATCTTCATGACCTGCGGCTTCCCTTACATGAGCTTCACGGTGTAGTAGACCAGGAGGGCAAAGATCCAGGCCGCCATGGCGAAAACCAGGTAGTAGGCCACATTGCCCACCAGACCCAGCGCCAGAGCCGCCACCCCTACGGCGCAGCTGATCAGCACCATCCGGCAGGAGTCCCTGGGGGCCAGCACCTGCACCGTCCGGCCGCCCATCTGGAAGGCGCCGTCGTTTTTCTGCAGCATCAGGGTCAGGCCGATGACCGCCGCGATGATCACCACACACAGCACCATCTCCACGGTTCCCCCGTAGAGCTTGAACCACAGTCCCACGGTTGCGGCGCCGCTGGCCACCGCAGCCAGGAAGAACTCCCGCTGATAGAGATAATACACCAGAGCCAGGCCGGCGAAGGCGGGAATGAGAAGGTAGAGCATCTGGATGCCCTCCTTGTTGAACTGAAGCACCACATGGCTGCACAGAGCGGCAACCAGGAAAACCGCCGTCAGAACCACCGGCAGGGCCACCGGCTTCTCCTGGCGCAGCCGCACAAGCGTCCATACGACCCCGGCAAGACCCAGTACCGTCCCCCCGATGCGCACCCAGGTCATGACATGCATGACAGCCATGGCAGTCTGGGCCTCGGAGATGTAGGGGTTGATATAGTAGCGGTTGATCAGGAACAGCAGACACTCGAACACGACAGCCCCCGCTACCCACAGCAGGCCCCGGTTCAGATCCCTGTCCTCCTGACGGCGACGTTCTTCTCTCTGTTTCTTATCCATGTCGGTTTGAATCTCTCCTCTTACCGGGCACGCACCGGCCCGGGCAGTTTGCCGTACAGACGGCTGTGATTTAAGACAGCTTTCCTATTCTAACAGAACGGGAGGCAATTTGCAACAGAAAAAATCATAAGGGGCAGTCATTTTCCCACGCAGAATCTGGCAAAAATGCGCTCTGTCACATCCTCCGCAACCGATCGGCCGGTGAGCTCCCCCAGGGCGGCCATGGCCTCCTCCACGTCGGTGAGCAGGGCGTCCGGAGTCATGCCGGCCAGCAGGGCCTCCCTGGCCCGGCGGACGGCGGCCAGGGCCCGGGTGGCGGCCTCCTCCTGGCGGGCGTTGGTCAGCACCCGGCCGTAGCCCCTCTCCCCATCCCCGGCAAACAGTCCGGCGGCCAGCCTCTCCAGCTGCGCCAGCCCCTCCCCGGTGCGGGCGCTGAGGGCCACCAGGGGGGGCGGCTCCGGCAGGAAGGACAGGTCGGGAGAGGTACCCTCCGCCAGGTCCTCCTTGGACCACACCAGGATCACGGGGGCCAGAGCCATGGCCTGCCTCAGAAGTTCCCGGTCCTCCTCCTCCACCCCGGCGGAGGAGTCCCACACCACCAGGATGAGATCCGCCTCCTCCATGGCCTGGCGGCTGCGCCGGGTCCCCAGCCGTTCGATGGGGTCGGCGGACTCCCGCAGGCCGGCGGTGTCAATGAGGCGGAAGGGCAGGCCCTCCAGCTCCACGGCCACCTCCACCGTGTCCCGGGTGGTGCCGGGGATGTCGGTGACGATGGCCCGCTCGTAGCCCGCCAGGGCGTTGAGCAGGGAGGACTTGCCCGCATTGGGCCGGCCGGCGATGACGCAGGCGATGCCCCCCGTCAGCAGCCGCCCCCGGCGGCAGCTGGCCAGAAGGGAGTCCAGCTCCTCCTCCTGCCGGGTGAGGGCGGAGAGCAGGGTATCCATGCGGAAGGGGTCGATGTCCTCGTCCGGGTAGTCCAGCACGGCGTAAAAATGGGCCATCACATCGGTGAGGGCGGAGTAGATCTCCCCGATGCGGCCGGAGAGGGCCCCGGAGAGCTGGCCGGCGGCGTTGCGCACGCTCTCCCGGCTGGTGGCCTCCAGCAGATCCCCCACCGCCTCCGCCTGGGTCAGATCCATCTTCCCGTTGAGAAAAGCCCGGCGGGTGAACTCCCCCGCCCGGGCCTGCCGGGCCCCGGCGGCAAAGAGCGCCTCCAGCCCCAGGGAGAGCACGCAGGGGGAGCCGTGGCAGTGGAGCTCCGCCGTATCCTCCCCGGTGTAGCTGCCGGGGCCGGGGCTGAAGGTGCACAGCACCCGGTCAATGACCTCTCCCCCCCGGTCCAGCAGCCGGCCGTAGACCAGGGTGCGGGGCGGGTGGGAGCGGAGAGGTCTGCCGTCCTCCGGCCGGAAACAGCGCTGGGCAACCTCCACCGCCTCCGGTCCGGACAGCCGCAGAATGCCGATGGCCCCCGGCCCCCGGGGGGTGGAGAGGGCGGCAATGGTATCGGATTGGGCGTTCATGGGGTGCCTCCTCTCCGGCCCTCCCAGGGCCAGGGTGAATACTGTCTGTAATATCGATGTGGAAAATTTGGTGGAAAATGTGGATAACTCCGTCTAAATGCGGTGGACAAGATTACTCTCTGTGTTATTTGTCAGCTGAGCCGGGCCACAATGGCCCGGGCGGCCTGGACTCCGGAGGCCCCCGCCTGGGCCAGACCCCGGGTCACCCCCGCCCCGTCTCCCACGGCAAAGAAGCCGGGCAGAGCGGTTTCCAGCTCACCCGTCAGCTTCAGCCGGGCGGAGTAGAACTTCACCTCGGCCCCGTAGAGCAGGGTGTCGTAGTTGGCCGTGCCGGGGGCCAGCTTGTCCAGCTGGTAGATCATCTCGATGATGTCATCCAGCTGCCGCTTAGGCAGGGCCAGGGACAGATCTCCGGGCACCGCCGCCTTCAGGGTGGGCCGCACGAAGGACTTGCTCATGCGGTGGTCGTTGGTCCGGCGGCCTCCCACCAGATCTCCGAAGCGCTGCACCAGAATGCCTCCCGCCAGCATGTTGGACAGGGAGGCCACGTGCTTGCCGTAGCGGTAGGGCTCGTTGAAAGGCTGGGTGAAGCGGTTGCTCACCAGCAGGGCAAAGTTTGTGTTCTCCGAGCGCAGGGCGGGGTCGGCGTAGGAGTGGCCGTTGACCGTGTTGATGCCCTCCACGTTCTCCATCACCACATGCCCGTAGGGGTTCATGCAGAAGGTGCGCACCTGGTCCCCGTAGCGCTTGGAGCGGTATACCAGCTTGGACTCGTACACCACGTCGGTGATGTGCTCAAAGACGGTGGCGGGCAGTTCCACCCGTACCCCGATGTCCACCTGGTTGTTCAGCAGTTCCAGTCCCAGCTGCTTGCACTGATTGGCAAACCACTCGGCTCCGGAGCGGCCGGGTGCGGCGATGAGCCAGCGGCACTGCACCTCTCCCCCTGTGGCCAGGGTGAGCCGGTAGCCCCCGTCCCCGCAGGCGATGGAGGTCACCGCCGTGTTGAAGCGGAAGTCCAGCCCGTCCTTCATCCCCTCATAGAGATTCGCCAGGATGCGCAGGTTGTTCTCGGTGCCCAGATGTTTGCACCGGGCCTGCAGCAGGTGCAGGTCGTAGGCCAGAGCCCGGCGCTCCAGGGCCCTGGCCTCCGGGGAGGAGGTGGAAAAGAATTCGGTGGTGGCCCCGTGCTTCACGTTGACGCTGTCCACATAGTCAATGAGTTCCATGACCCGGGCAGGATCCACGAAATCCGTCAGCCAGCCCCCGAACTGGGTGGTGAAATTGAATTTTCCGTCGGAAAAGGCCCCGGCACCTCCGAAGCCGCACATGGTGTGGCACACCGGGCAGTGGATGCACTCCCGGGTCCGCCCCGCCACAATGGGGCAGCTGCGGTGATAGATATCCGGTCCCTTGTCCAGAACCGCCACCTTCAGATCGGGGCGAAGGCGGGAGAGTTCATAGGCGGCGAAGATGCCGGCCTCCCCGCAGCCGAGGATGGCGGCATCGTATCGTTCTGTCATGGCGATCTCCTCTCGTCCGTATGTGTCCTCCGGTCCCGCCGGAGAAGGACGGAACATTATATCACAGGCCCCGCCCGCTGAAAAGACCTGCACAGGCCTTTTTTTGCGCCTGAGGTCCCCTCCGGTGTCCGGCCCTCTCCCTGACACCAGACGAAAGTCCGCCGGAGATGTTCCCCCGGGAGGGGGTAACCTGCCGCCGGGGTGCCCGCTCCGGGGGGCCGGGAACTAAAAAAAGGGGCGCCACCTCGTCTCCGGTGACGTCCCCTTCCCGTCAGGGCTCTGCCTTCAGATGGAGCCGCAGGGCCTGCCAGTCCCCCCGGAACAGGGGCAGGGGGTACCCGCCCTGCATCAGCTGGGCCCCGGTGTAGGTCTCCCCTCCGTTGACCCGGTAGCGCAGCAGGGGGTCCAGCCCCTGCAGCTTCAGCACCCGGAAGGGGGAGGCGGCCCGCACCGTGCCGCTGACCACACACACCAGGGCCTCCCGCCGGTCCGGAGCCACGTGGGCCCAGGCCGTATAGGGGCCGGGGGCAAAGGCATCGCTGAGCCGGTAGTAGTCCCCCAGGGCGGGCAGCGCCCACAGCCTTTTGTACTCCTCAATCTGGCGGCGGATCTCCTCCCTGTCCTCCGGGGTGAGGCGGCGCAGGTCCATCTCATAGCCGAAGGCCCCCGCCAGGGCCACGGTTCCCCGGGTCTCCATGGGGGTCAGGCGGCCGTTCTGGGCATTGGGCGTCTCCGAGACGTGGGAGCCCATGGTGCAGGTGGGGTAGGCGAAGGAGGTGCCGCACTGAATCACCAGCCGGTCCCCTGCGTCCGTGTTGTCGCTGCACCAGATCTGGGGGGTGTAGTAGAGCATGCCGGCGTCAAAGCGGCCCCCGCCCCCGGAGCACCCCTCGATGAGCAGATCCGGCCAGGCCTGCCGGAACCGCTCCAGCAGGTCGTAGAGCCCCAGCACATAGCGGTGATAGACCTCCCCCTGGCGCTCGGCGGGCAGGGAGGCGGACCACACCTCGCTGAGGGAGCGGTTCATGTCCCACTTCAGATAGTGGATGTCCGTCCCCTCCAGGCAGGCCCCGATGTCCCGGAAGATCCTCTCCCGCACCTCGGGACGGGTAAAATCCAGGACAAGCTGGTCCCGGCCCCGGCTGAAGGGCCGGTCCGGGCAGTTGAGAATCCAGTCCGGGTGCTCCCGGTACAGCTCACTGTCCTCGCTGACCATCTCCGGCTCCACCCACAGCCCCAGTTCCATGCCCATCTCCTTCAGGGAGGCGGACAGGGCCTTCAGACCCCCGGGCAGCTTGGCCTCATTGACCTTCCAGTCCCCCAGGCCCCCGGTGTCATCCTTCCGGCTTCCGAACCAGCCGTCGTCCAGCACAAACAGTTCCGCCCCCAGCCGGGCCCCCTCCCGGGCCAGGGAGAGCAGGCTCTCCAGGTTGAAGTCAAAGTAGGCCGCCTCCCAGCTGTTGAGCACCACCGGCCGGCGGGTTCCCGCCCAGGGGTCCCGCAGCAGCCGGGTGCGGATGGCCCGGTGGAAGGAGCGGCTCATGGCCCCGAAGCCCTGATCCGAGCAGATCATGGCGGCCTCCGGGGTCTGGAAGGACTCCCCCGGCTCCAGGGTCCAGCAGAAGTGCCAGGGGTGAATTCCCATCACCAGGCGGATGCTGCCGTACTGGCCGCCCTCCACCGCCGCCTGGAAATTGCCGCTGTAGAGCAGCATGACCCCCCAGCACAGGCCGCCGGTCTCCCCTGCGTCCCTGGAACACAGCATGACAAAGGGGTTGTGCTGGTGGCTGGAGGTGCCCCGCACGCTGCCCACGCTCTGGACTCCGGGGCGCACCGGGGTGCGGCAGGGCACCCGCTCCAGGGTGTGGCTGCCGTCAAAGGAGATGAAGTCCAGATTCTCCTCCTGCAGGTCCAGGCACACGCTGCCGCAGCGGCGCAGCTTCAGGGGGCCCCTCCCCCGGTTGGTCACCCGGGCGGAGCGGGTGATCAGGTCCAGCTCCTCATAGACGCTGTAGGTCAGTTCCACCTCCACTCCGGTGGACCGGTCCTCCAGGGTAATTCCCAGGGACCGGACTCCCTCCCCCTCCCGGAAGGCGGGCAGACCCTCCAGGGGCTGTTTCCCCTGCCGGATCTCCCAGCCGGCCACCCGCAGGTGGGTGGAGGTCCCCCCGTCCGGCAGTTCCAGTTCCAGGGCGGGGATGCGGTAGTCCCCGCTGTCCGCACAGGGAAACTCCTGGGGCAGGGTGTCCAGGGAGTAGCTCCGGTCCCGTCCCGCCTCCGGCAGGGCGGGGGAAAACCCCCGGTCCGTCCGGCGGATCAGGTAGGACATGTCCCCCTCCAGGCGCGGGCCGTAGTAGAGGTGGAGCAGCACTCCCCATTCGTCCACCTTCATCTGATAGGTGGTGCGGTTCGTTTGCAGAGTAAAGAGTCCTTCGTTGTGCAGCACCATGGCAGGTTCCTCCGTCTGAAAAGTTCCCCGCAGACAGGGATGGCATATTGTATCCGGAATCCGGCCCATTGGCAAGGGTAATTTTCTGCTCTTTCACATCCCGTCAGAGAGGGCCCGGAACCGCCGGCGCAGTCCGGGCCCTCTTCCATATTTTCACTTCTCACTTCAGCCCGTCCATGCCGCACCGGTCCAGAATCTCCGCCAGAATCCGCTTCTGCTCCTGGGAGACCGGGGCCATGGGCAGGGCGGTGTCGGCATGGCGGATGACCCCCTGCATCACCAGCATCTGCTTCACCAGGGCCACAAAGGGCCATTCCGACAGGTGCAGGTCCATCAGCTGATCCACCCGGATCTGCAGGCGGCTGATGCGCTCCATGTTGTGATCCCGCAGGGCCTCCAGCCAGCCGCTGCACAGCGCCGGAAAGAGGTTGGAGATCCCCCCGATGCAGCCGTTGCCCCCGCTGAGCACATTGCGGGCAAAGCAGTCGTCAAAGCCGGAGCACACCGTGAAGTTCTCCCGCAGGGGGCGCACCGCCTTGATGATCTCCCGGGTGTGGTCCATCTCCCCCACAAAATCCCGGATGCCTGCGATGTTGTCAAAGTTCTCCGCCAGCCTGGCCGTCACCGGCGGCGACAGGGTCCAGCCGGTCCGGTCCGGACCGTTCTTCAGGCAGATGGACCCGGGAACGTCCGCCGCCAGGGCGGCATACCAGTGGTAGATGCCCCCCATCTCCCGGTCGCTGCACACCCAGGGCCAGGCCAGCACCCCGTCCGCCCCCTGCTCCAGGGCGTAGCGGGACAGCTCCACCGTCTCGGCGTAGGAGGGACTGCCGGTGCCCACCAGAATGCGCACGGGACTGCCCGAGGTCTGAATCACATCCCCGGTGCCCGCGTCCACCCGCTCCCGCACCAGCCTGGCCTGCTCCCGGATCTCCGGGATGGCGTGGCGGATCAGGTTCCGTCTCTGCTGTGGCGTAAAGGCAAAAAACTCCCCCTCATCCCCCAGCAGCAGGATTCCGTCCGTCCCGCCCTGCAGCAGGTGATGATAAAGGGAGTCACAGGAGTCCAGGTCGATCTCTCCTCCGGGGGTCATGGGAGTCACGGCAGAAGTCATATAGTACACAGCCATAAAAGGCACCATCCCTTTCTTCCCGCCATACCGGTTCCCGGCTTTCCTGGTGAAAGTTCTGATGGACATATGATACCCCAAGGGTGTATAATTTTCTTGCAAAATCCGCCCTGATTTTCGCTTTTTCAAACAATCGTCTACTCAACCATTCCCAGGGAGGTGTCCCATGGACCAGATTGTCTATCACTGCGAGACCGACGGCCTGACGGTGGAACAGATCATCCGGGAGCAGTCCTACTCCATGGCCAGCCGCCATTTCCACACCTGCTACGAGATCTACTACCTGCTGGACGGGCAGCGCTCCTATTTCCTGGGCAGCGAGACCTTTGCGGTGGGGGCGGGGGACGTGGTGCTCATCCGCCCCGGCTGCATCCACCGCACCTCCCAGAGCGGGGGCACCCCCCACAGCCGCATCCTCCTGCACATTGACGGGCGCTGGATCGATCCCCTTCTGGCCGCCTGCGGCCTGCCGGACATCCACAGCCTCTTCGCCGTGGACTACCGCATTCTCTCCCTGGGGGAGCCCCTGCGCTCCCGCTTCCCCGCCCGGGTGGACCGGCTGGTCCGGGAGCTCCAGGAGGGGGGCCAGGGCTTCCGCTCCGCCGCCCTTCTGGAGACCGCCGGGCTGCTGCTGGAACTGTGGAGGGCCGGCAGCACCCCTCTCCCCTCGGCCACCCAGCCCCTTCAGACCCTGAAATACCAGAAGGTCCACGAGGCGGCGCGCTACCTGACGGAGCATCCGGAGAGCCAGGAGTCCCTCAATGAGCTGGCCCAGCGCTTTTTCATCAGCCGCTCCTATCTGTGCCGCATCTTCAAGGAGGTGACCGGCCTCTCCGTCAACGAGTTCCGCCTGGTCTCCCGCCTGAAGCGGGCCCAGCAGCTGCTGCTCCACAGCAGCGAAAGCATCACGGACATTGCCGCAAGCACCGGCTTTGAGTCCCTGACCTACTTCGAGCGGGTCTTCCGCAAGTACACCGACACCACTCCCAGCCGCTACCGCCGGCAGAACCGGCCCCGGCCGCCTCTCTCTCCCTCCCCCTGATCCCCTGCGGCACCGGAGGGGCCGGTCAGTCCCGGCGCTGGGTGGTGCTGGAGTACACCTCGCAGAAGCGGGCGGAGAAGGCCGGGGGCTCCCCGTGGACGTAGAGGTGGGAGATATCTCCGAAGGCGGTGGTGCGGAAAAAGGCGATTCCCCTGCGCCGCTCCTCCGTCACCACGGTGGTGATGGAGGCGGGGGCGGCACAGAATCCGTGCCAGAGGACCATGGGGGAGATGCTCAGCAGGTGACTGAGCAGCACGCTCATCACCCCGAAGTGGCAAAAAAAGGCCAGGGTGTCCTCCGTCTCCTGCTCAATGCGGTAGTGGTGCTCCTCCCGTACCGCCCCGTGCCGGGCCAGCAGGGCATCAAAGCAGGCGGTGACCCGGCGGTACTCCTCCCCCACCCCTCCCTCCACCATGACGGGGTGCTCACACCAGCGCTCCGGATCAAAGAAACAGGGCTCCGCCGTCCAGTCCTGAGGCAGCCAGTCCCAGGGGATCATCCTCCGGTCCGGCCGGTCCGGCCGCAGGATGGGGGCCTGGAACTCCCGCAGCCACTGGCACTCCACCGCCTCCCGACCCAGTTTCGCCAGGGCAGGGGCGGCGGTGTCTCTGGCCCGGCCCAGGGGGGACACATATATGTGCTGGATCTCCATGGCGGACAGGCGCTCGGCCAGGCAGGCCGCCTCCCGCCGCCCCTTCTCCGTCAGGCTGTCGTGCTCGTAGTCCGGATCCCCGTGGCGGATCAGCAGCAGTTTCATGGCACAACGCTCCTTTCCTCATGTTCGCCGGCCCACTGTAGCACATTTTCCCCCCGGTTTCAACCTCCCCCGCAGCCCCCGGGAGCTGCAGGAGGGGCACGCCGGGCGCATTTTTCCCCCCGGGCATCTTGACAACCCGCCGCGGAATCCCTAGAATAGGCTCATTCCATCCAGAAAAGGAAGGCCGGGATTTTATGGCAAAGAACAAGAAACCGGTGGAACAGATCACCGACATGGAGGAGGACTTCGCCCAGTGGTACACCGACGTGTGCCTCAAGGCGGACCTCATCGGCTACACCAGCGTAAAGGGCATGTTCATTCTGCGGCCCTACGGCTACGCCATCTGGGAGAACATCCAGAAGGAGATGGACCGGCGCTTCAAGGAGACCGGCCACACCAACGTGGCCATGCCCCTGCTGATCCCCGAGTCCCTTCTGCAGAAGGAGAAGGACCACGTGGAGGGCTTCGCCCCCGAGTGCGCCTGGGTCACCATGGGGGGCAGTGAGCAGCTGGAGGAGCGGCTGTGTGTGCGTCCCACCTCCGAGACCCTCTTCTGCGAGCACTGGAGTCACATCGTCCACTCCTGGCGGGATCTGCCCCTGCTGTACAATCAGTGGTGCTCCGTGCTGCGCTGGGAGAAGACCACCCGGCCCTTCCTGCGCCACCGGGAGTTTCTCTGGCAGGAGGGCCACACCCTCCACGCCACGGCGGAGGAGGCCATCGCGGAGACCGAGCAGATGCTGAACATCTACGCCGACATCTGCGAGAACATTCTGGCCATGCCGGTGGTGAAGGGGCTGAAGACCGACCGGGAGAAGTTCGCCGGGGCGGAGCGCACCTACACCATCGAGTGCATGATGCACGACCGCAAGGCCCTTCAGAACGGCACCAGCCACTACTTCGGCGACGGCTTCGCCAAAGCCTTCGACATCACCTTCACGGATAAGGACAACACCCTGAAGGTCCCCCACGAGACCTCCTGGGGCTTCACCACCCGGTCCATCGGGGGAGTCATCATGACCCACGGGGACAACCGGGGCCTGGTTCTGCCTCCTCGGGTGGCCCCCATCCAGGCCATCGTCATCCCCGTGGCCATGCACAAGCCCGGGGTGCTGGAGGCCGCCAGAGCTCTGCTGGAGCGTCTCCGGGCCGCCGGCATCCGGGCCGACCTGGACGACTCCGATCAGACCATGGGCTGGAAGGCCGCCGAGTACGAGATGAAGGGAGTCCCCCTGCGGGTGGAGATCGGGCCCAGGGACATGGAACACAGCCAGTGCTGCATCTGCCGCCGGGATTCCGGGGAAAAGATCTTCGTGCCTCTGGACGCCCTGGAGGAGACCGTTCCCCAGCTGCTGGACGCCGTCCACGATGGCCTCTACGCCCGGGCGAAGAAGAACCTGGAGGACCACACCAGAGTCTGCGCCACCCTGGAGGAAGTGAAGACCTTCATGGAGACCGAGGGCGGATTCGCCGTCTCCATGTGGTGCGGCGATGAGGCCTGCGAGGTGGAGATGAAGGAGAAGGCGGGAGTCTCCTCCCGCTGCATGCCCCTGATCCAGAAGCCGGTGGGAGACCGCTGCGTCTGCTGCGGACGGCCTGCCACCAGAACCATCTACTGGGGCGTCGCCTACTGAAGCCCGAAGGAGCCCTCTCCCGGCAGGGAGAGAGCTCCTTTTTTCGTCTCAGGTGTGATTGGCCATGGTGTAGATGGCCAGCAGGTCCTCCCGCTCCAGCACCCGGAAGACCCCCACCTTCCGCTTTCCGCAGAAGGTGCAGCGCCAGGCCAGTTCCTCCAGCTGCTCCCGGCTCAGCACCCCGATGCCCAGCTCCGGCAGGGTCACCGGCATGTCCAGGGAGCGGAAGAAGTCCCGGAAGGCGGCAATGCCCTCCAGCCCCAGCTCCCGGTCGCTCTTCCCGGCGGGATCCAGACCCCAGACCTTCACCCCCAGCCGGGCGAAGCGGCCGGGATCCGTATCCAGGCAGTAGGTGGCCCAGCTGTCCCACACGGCGGATAGAGAGGCACCGTGGGCCACGTCAAACATGGCGCTGAGCTCATGGCCCAGCTGGTGGACGGAGAAGTCCTTGGCCCCGCCCAGCCCGGTGAGCCCGTTGTGGGAGAGGGAGCCGGCCCACATCAGTTCGCTCATGGCCTGGTAGTTGTGGGAGTCCCGGGCCGCCACCCGGCCGCTGGCAATCACCGTGCGCATCAGGGCCTCCGCCAGCTCATCCGTGAGGCAGTTCTCCAGCCCGTCCTCACACACCGGGTTGAAGTACCGGTCCAGGGTGTGCATCAGGATGTCCACCACCCCGCAGGTCACCTGGAAGCGGGGCAGGGTGAAGGTCAGCTCCGGGTTCATCAGAGCGAACTTCGGCCGCTGCCGGTCGGTGTTCAGCCCCCGCTTCTCGTGGGTCTCGTCGTTGGTGATCACCGCGGAATCGCTGGTCTCGCTGCCGGCGGCGGAGATGGTGAGAATGACCCCCACCGGGAGAATCCGCTCCGGCACCTGTTTGTTCAGCCACACATCCTGCCACACGTCCAGGTCCGGGTTGGCCGCCCCGATGGACACCGCCTTGGCGGTGTCAATGACGCTGCCGCCCCCGATGGCCAGAATCAGGTCCGCCCGGAAGGCGATGGCCCGGCGGATCCCCTCGTACACCAGAGACAGGCGGGGATTGGGCCGCACCCCTCCCAGGCTGTCACAGGCCAGGCCCTCCCCCTCCAGGGAGGCCAGAACCCGGTCCAGCAGACCGCTCTGAACGGCGCTGTGTCCGCCGTAGAGCACAAAGATCCGGGAGCAGCCCAGCGCCCGGGCCTGGGCTGCCGCCTGCTCCTCCGCCCCGGGGCCGAAGACGATCCGGGTGGGGGTATAAAACTCAAATGCGCGCATGCTGACGATCCCTCCTGCAATCTGTTCGCTTCATTATACGTCCCGCCGAAAAAAGGTCAAGACCGGTCCCCGGCGGCCCGGGCCTGCTCCTCCAGCCAGGCCTGAACCTGGACCAGTCCCTCCTCCGTACAGGGGAAGCTGGCCCGATTGGTGATGGGACTGCAGTCCTTTGCCAGGGGTCCCCTCCAGATCTGGGTCTCCAGCACCGCCGTCCCGTCCGGCTGCTTCACCGGCTCCATGTAAAAGCGCATGTCTCCCTGGCTGCCGTACCAGCTGTTCCCGTTCTCCCAGAAGAGAAGGGTGGGAATGTAGATTCCGCTCATATTCTCCGCCTTTCCGTTGTGATGCTCCCTATTATGGCAGAATTTCTTCCGCCTGTAAAGCCCCGGCCCTGCCCCTCATCCGGGGACCCCGCCCCGGGACAGGACCTGCTGATCCCCGGCCCCGGTCCCGCTACCCCACCCGGAAGAGAAGGGCGGGTTTCCGGGGGCCTCCTTGATTTTTTTCGCCAACTCTGCTATGATTATCCCACGCTTTCCCGGAAAGGAGGCCTTCTCCCCTTGCGCCTGATTTTCCGCTGTCTCAACCGCTACCGCACTCAGGTCCTGCTGGTCATGGGGGTCAAGTTTCTCGCCACCATGACCGAGCTGATGCTGCCCTACATCCTGGAGTACCTCATCGACGAGGTGGTCCCCCTGGGAGCACTGGGCCCCGTCTTCTTCTGGGGAATTCTCATGGCCCTGTGCGCCCTGGTCACCCGCCAGCTCAATGTGGCCGCCAACCGCCGGGCGGTGGACAACGCCCACAACATCTCCTACGACCTGCGCCAGGAGCTGTTCACCCGCACCCTCAACCTCTCCGGCACCCAGTTTGACGCCTTCGGGCTGCCCAGTCTCACCAGCCGCCTCACCAGCGACTCCTACAACGTCCAGTCCTGCGTCCAGTCCATTCAGACCATCTGCATCCGGGCCCCCATCCTGCTGGTGGGGGGAGTGCTGGTGACCCTCACCATGGATGTCCAGCTGGCCCTCATTCTCTGTGTGATGCTGCCCCTTCTGGTGGCCATCTGCATCGGCATCTCCCGCTACGGCATTCCCCTCTATCAGAAGGTGCAGCAGCGGCTGGACGACGTGGTGCGCATCATGCGGGAGAACATCACCGGCATCCGGGTGGTGAAGGCCCTCTCCAAGGAGGAGTATGAGAAGCACCGCTTCGCAGCTGCCAACGGGGCCATGACCTCCAGCGACATCCGGGCCAGCACCGCCATGGGCCTCCCCGGCCCCGTCATGCAGGTCTTCCTCAACTCCGGCCTCACCCTGGTGGTGGTTGTGGGGGCCTTCCGGGTCAACGGCGGGGAGATGAAATCGGGGGTCATCCTGGCCTTTCTCACCTACTTCAACATGATTCTCATGGGCGTCATGGGGATGAACCGCATCTTCATGATGCTCAGCAAGGCCTCCGCCTCCGCCTCCCGCATCGACGAGGTGCTGCAGACCGGACCGGACCAGCGGGTGCTCTCCCCGGAGGAGACCGGAACCCCCGGCGGAGACGAGTTCATCCGCTTTGAACACGTCAGCTTCCGCTACGGGGAGACCCCGGAGCAGGAGGACCCCGGCAGGAAGCGCCAGGCCTTCGCCGGCAGCGAGCGGGAGAAGAGCCTGGACGACATCAGCTTCTCCATCCGCCGGGGGGAGAGCCTGGGGATCATCGGGTCCACCGGCTGCGGCAAGACCACCATTCTCAATCTGCTCATGCGCTTCTACGACGTCCAGGAGGGGGCCATCTACATCGGTGGCCGGGATGTGCGCACCTATGACAAGGACGAACTCCACCGCCGGTTCGGCATCGCCTTCCAGAACGACATCGTCTTTCAGGACACCCTGCGCCACAACATCGACTTCGGCCGGGAACTCCCGGAGGAGGACCTGCGCCGGGCCGTGGAGGACTCCATGGCCGCCGAGTTCATCGACAGCCATCCCGAAGGGCTGGACTACCGGGCGGAGATCAAGGGAGCCAACCTGTCCGGAGGACAGAAGCAGCGCCTTCTCATCGCCCGGGCGCTGGCGGGCAATCCGGAGATCCTCATTCTGGACGACTCCTCCTCCGCCCTGGACTACCGCACGGATGCCCAGCTGCGCAAAGCCATCTTCGCCCGCCTGAAACGCACCGCCGTCATCATGGTGGCCCAGCGGGTCAGCTCCATCCAGGGCATGACCAACATCCTGGTTCTGGACGACGGCCACTGCATCGGCTACGGCAGCCACGCCCATCTGCTGGAGACCTGTCCCACCTACCGCACCATCTACGAGACCCAGATGGGTGCCATGGTGGAGTAAGGAAGGGGGAATTTCCATGCCCGGACCTGGAGACCGGGGCGGCCAGGGCAGACCCCGGGACGCCCGGGGCACCCTCCGCCGGATTCTGCAGTACCTGGCCCGCTACCGCTTGGCCGTGCTGGTTCTGCTGCTGTGCGCCTTCGCCAGCAACATCGGAAACCTTCTGGGGCCCACCTTTGCCGGCCGGGCCATCGGGGAGATCGAGGCGGGAGCGGGGGCCATCCGGTTTGATCGGGTCTTCTTCTACGCCGGCTGCATGCTGGCCGCCTATCTGGGCGGCAGTCTCCTGTCCATTCTGGTCAGCCTGGGCATGATGCGGGTCAGCCGCCGGGTGGCCCGGCAGATGCGCCGGGATGTCTTCGACAAGCTGATGACCCTGCCGGTGAAGTACTTTGACCGCCATCAGGCGGGGGACATCATCAGCCGGGTCTCCTACGACATCGATGTGGTGAGCACCAGCCTGGGGTCAGACCTGGTGCAGATTCTCACCAGCGTGGTCACGGTGGCCGGCTCCTTCACCATGATGTGCATTCTCTCCCCTCCCCTGGTGACCTGCATGCTGATCACCATCCCCATCTCCATCTGCTACACCCGCTTCATGGGCAAAAAGACCAGGCCCCGCTACGCCAGGCGCAGCGCCGCCTACGGCAGGATGAACGGCTTCGTGGAGGAGATGTTCTCCGGCCAGAAAACCATTCTGGGCTATGCCCATGAGGACGGGGTCTGCCAGGAGTTCAGCGACATCAACCGGGAGGCCGCGGATGCCTACCGGGACGCGGACTCCCTGGGCATGACCATGGGACCCACCATCGGGTTCATCTCAAACATGGGACTGTCCATGATCGGGCTGCTGGGGGCCATCCTCTACCTGCGCAGGGTGGTCAACCTCAGCCAGATCTCCTCCTTCGTCCTCTACTCCCGCAAATTCTCCGGCCCCATCAACGAAATCGCCAACATCATCAATGAGATCTACTCCGCCCTGGCCGCCGCCGAGCGGGTCTTTCAGCTGCTGGATCAGCCGGAAGAGGCGGAGGACATCTGCGGGGCTGAGGCCCTGGAGCAGCCGGAGGGGGATGTGGAAGTCCGCCACGTCTCCTTCGGCTACCTGCCCCAACAGACCATTCTCCACGATCTGAGCCTCAGGGCGGACCACGGCCAGACCATCGCCATCGTGGGACACACCGGTGCGGGCAAAACCACCATCATCAATCTGCTCATGCGCTTTTATGATGTGGATGCCGGAGAGATCCTGGTGGACGGAAAGGAGATCCGCACCCTCCAGCGCAGCAGCCTGCGCCGGGCCTACGCCATGGTGCTGCAGGACACCTGGGTCTTCCAGGGAACCATCTTTGAGAACATCGCCTACGGCCGGGAGAACGCCACCATGGAGGAAGTGGTGGCCGCCGCCAGGGCCGCCCGCATCCACGGGTACATCATGCGCCTGCCGGAGGGGTACAACACCGTGATCAGCGAGGACGGAGGCAACATCAGCAAGGGGCAGAAGCAGCTTCTCACCATCGCCCGGGCCATGCTCTATGACACCCGCATGCTGATTCTGGACGAGGCCACCAGCAATGTGGACACCCACACGGAGCAGCAGGTCCAGCGGGCCATGCGGGAACTCATGAAGGGCAAGACCTGCTTTGTCATTGCCCACCGCCTCTCCACGATTCAGAACGCGGACAGCATCCTGGTGCTGGACCACGGCGATGTGGTGGAGCAGGGCAGCCACCAGCAGCTGATGGCACGGAAAGGGGCCTACTACCGCCTCTACGCCTCCCAGTTCGACTGATCCTGCCTCCCCCCGCCCAAAAACCTCAGGG
>CAYXVN010000025.1:17690-19908 GCA_964468565.1 uncultured Oscillospiraceae bacterium
CCGATTCCTCCGGGAAGCTGCCTCTCCAGGCCACTGAGGGGATGGGGCGGCAATCCCCTGCCGGATGCCGGAACCATCCCCGGATTCACAGGAAAGAAGGGATCCCCCTGTCCAGAACCAGAAAGTCCGGCTCCCCCACCCCGGCCCGGGAGGCCCGGATGAAAAAGGCCACCCTCTGGCTGGCCGACTTTCAGGGCCCCCACCTCGTCCGGGCCTACCGGAAAAAATTCCGCGTCAACGTGTCCACGGCCGCCCGGGAACTGGGGGAACTGGGGGCTCTGACGCCGGAGCAGGTCTCCGCCGTCCTGAAGGGGGAGCAGGCCCGTATCCGGGACCTTCAGGAGCGCAGAGCAAGGCGGCAGCAGGAGCAGTGGCCCCCCTACCAGGACGGCACCTTCTGTTTCATCGCCGGGTACACCTCCTGGGGATTCCCCTACGGAGCCACCTGGGAGCAGCTGCAGGAGGATCCGCCCTCCGGTCCCTCCAAACCGGACGGGCCCTTCTGAGGGAGCCCCCCTCTCCCCGGGAGGTGGGGGCGCGCCGAACCGGGGGCCGGCCGCTTCCCTTCGGGTACATTATCTCCCCGCACCCTCTCCGGCGACTCCCCGCCTCATTCCTCTGTCCGCCGGGCGGCCTCACCCCGCCCGGGGAGGAAATCCTGCCGGCGTCCCCACAGCAGAAAATCCCCTCCCGGAGGAACCCCCGGAAGGGGACTGAGAGCAGTCTGTGCGCTGCCGGATTTCAGCCGGAGACGATGGTCAGATTGGGATTGGCCTTTTCCGCATCCAGGAGCGTGTCCAGAAGCCGGTTTCCGTAGGTGCCCGGCCTGGCCAGAACCTCCCTGTGGACCAGCTGCACCACGGTGGGGCCCCGCTCCGTCAGCAGGTCGTAGAGGGCATCCAGGTTCCGGCCGTACCAGGGGGGAAAGTTCAGCTGCCCGGCCAGATAGTCATGAGCCCCCTCCCGCTCCGTCATGCAGCGGCAGTCCAGCAAAACGGTAGCCGCGCCGGACATCTACCAGACCACCTCGCCGTCCTCCACCCACAGCTGGGTGAAGCTCTCATAGTGGTCATCCGTGTAGTAGTACTCCCCATCATCCGAGAAGACCAGGCGCTCGGCCCCCCGGCTGTCCGCTCCGTCCGTGTTCAGGTCGCACTCGGTGTAGTTTCCCTCAGGCAGAAGTCCCTCCCGGTTGCCGAAGTGGTCGCCGCCGATGGCTCCCCCCTCCAGGTACTCCTCCACCGAACCGCCGGTCCAGCCCAGTTCCTGGGCCTCCTCCTTGGTGATGTAGTTGTCCGGCAGCTCCCCGTAGGCATCCAGGTAGAGCACCACGCTGTCCAGATCATAGTAGTACTCCCCCTCTACGGGAGTGCCCCGGGCGGCACCCAGCGGGTCATCGTCAAAGGAGCCGGAACTGCCCACATCGCCGGATGCGGAACCGCTCCCGCCGCCGGACGCCGAGACGGAGCCTCCCGGCCCCGGAGCACCGGAGCCGGAGGAGCCGGCGCCGCCTCCGCAGCCTGCCAGAGACAGCGCCATGGTCAGGGCCAGGAGCATTGCTGTCAGTCTTTTCATGCTGATCCTCACTTTCCGAGCCGGAACCTGTCAGAGATTCCGGTCATGCCTCAGGTGTGCAGAGGGAGATGCCTCCCTCCGGCATCCGCCCCTCTATTGTACCGGAAAAGCTGCCCTGGCGCAAGTGTCCTTTTCTCCCCCCGCCCCGGAACCGGGCGGGGGGCGCTCCTGTTCCGGTCCCCTCTCCCGGGAGGTCCCGGGGGCCGGGTCAGTCTTTTTTTGCCCTCAGGGCCCGTTTTTTACTGGACAAGCGGCGAAAAGCTGGTATAATAGGTGGTCATGCGGCTGAGAGGGCGCCAGGCGCCCCCTCTCCGATCCGGGGCCGCGTCCGAAGAACGGACGTCAAGATGTTTTCCTGTGGAATTGGTGGGCCTTGGATCAAGACTGCCGGCTCACTTTATTTTCAGGAAGGAATGACGCGATTATCTGATGGAAATCAACGGACAGACCGTACCGGACAGGGGACGGTACGACGAGATGAACCTGTCACCGGAGATCATGCGGGCCATTGAGAAGAAGGGCTATGTGGAGGCCACTCCGGTCCAGGTGGGGGCAATTCCCTACTTCATGAAGTGGCAGGATGTCATTGCCAAGGCCCCCACCGGCACCGGCAAGACCTTTGCCTTCGGCATTCCCATGGTGG
>CAYXVN010000026.1:0-14337 GCA_964468565.1 uncultured Oscillospiraceae bacterium
CGCCTCCCTGGACTACGAGCTGGAGGGCTACCGCGCCAGCAATCTGGTGAAGGTGGATCTGCTTCTCAACGGGGAGCAGGTGGACGCCCTCTCCTTCATCGCCCACAGGGACAAGGCCTACGGCCGTGCCCGGCGCATCTGCGAGAAGCTCTAGGAGAACATTCCCCGCCAGCTCTTTGAGGTGCCGGTGCAGGCCGCCATCGGGGGAAAGATCATCGCCCGTGAAACCGTCCGCGCCATGCGCAAGGACGTGCTGGCCAAGTGCTACGGCGGCGACATCACCCGCAAGAAGAAGCTGCTGGAAAAGCAGAAGGAGGGCAAAAAGAAGATGCGCACCCTGGGTACCGTTCAGCTGCCCACCGAGGCCTTCATGGCCGTCCTCAAGCTGGACGAGGACTGAGTTCCCCCTCTCAGACCGAATCAGAACCGCCTCCGGGGCACCGGATTTTCCGTGCCTCAGAGGCGGTTTTTTTCGCTTTATGGCCCTTCAGCCCCGCAGAATCCAGTTGCCGTTGGCCGCCATGCGAATGCGGCGGCGTTTCTTGGCGTAGGCAATGGCCTGGGTAAACAGGCTGTTCAGCACCGGGGACACCCGCATGTAGCCCAGCCAGCGGCACCCCTCCCGGATCAGATCCTCCTGCTTCATGCCCACCTGGATTTCCAGAATCTTACACAGAGCGTTGGCCGCCTCCTGCACCGGAATTTCTCTCGCCTCCCGCCGGTCCGCCCCGGTGCCGGTGGCACGGAAGCGGTCGTATTCCTCTATCTCCTCTTCGGAGCGCCAGTAGAAGGTCTGGTCGCCCTGCCGGGTGCAGGCGAGCCTCATATCTTCGCACAGCTGCCGCAGTCTCCCCTGAATCCGGACCCCGATCCGGACGATGCCGCAGCTCTGGGCCACCCGGCGGATCAGCAGTGATTCGCACACAGGGGCCTCCTGCTGAATGACGGCCCGGATTTTCTTCTCCAGAAGTTCCTGGCTGCGGACGTAGAGCATCTCCTCCGAGGTGAGGCTGTCCTGGGGCAGGCGGGCAGCCCGGTAGGGTTCCGCCGCCCTGGGCGGCTCCGGCAGGGATGTCTCCTTCCGCTCCACCTTCGGCGGTTTTGCCGCCGGTGAAACCGGGGCAGCTGACCGGACCGGCGCCGGGGATGTGCTCGCCGGTCTGCCCGCCAGCTCCTTCAGAAGGGAAGTGAGGATTTCCGTCTCCCGGTCCGGGCTGTCCCACCAGTCCATGGTCCAGATCCGGTGGATGTTCCACCCCAGGCCTTTCAGAACGCCGATCTGGCCCAGCTCCCGGTCCCGCACCGTACGGGCAGCCCGATAGGATTCCCCGTCCAGAAGAATGCCCAGCAGGTACTGGCGGGGATTGGCCGGGGACACAACGGCGATGTCCACCCGGAATTCCGAGTGCCCCACCTGCCGGTCGGTGCGGTAGCCCAGGGCCTGCAGCTTCCCGCAGATGGCCTCCGCCACCGCGTCCCGCTCCTTCTGGAAGGGCCGCACCGCCCGCTCGTCCACCTCCAGCCTCCCGCTGGCGGCATAGGACAGGAAGGCCTTAAGGGCTGCCACACCCTCGGCACTGCTCTGGGTCAGGCTGATGCGCTCCGGAGACAGGGAGGAAAACACCACCATCTCGTACCGGGAGCGGGAGACCGCCACGTTCAGCCGCCGCCAGCCCCCGTCCCGGTTCAGGGGACCGAAATTCATGTAGACCTTGCCGTCCTTATCCGGCCCGTATCCCACGGAAAACAGGATCACATCCCGCTCGTCTCCCTGCACGTTCTCCAGGTTCTTGATGAACACCGGTTCGGGGGAGCTGTAGGCCCACTCCTCCAGATCGGGGTCGCTGCGGCAGGCCTCAGTCAGCAGATCCTCGATCAGGTTCTGCTGGCTGATGTTGAAGGTGACCACCCCCACGCTGAATCCGCACCGCTCCGGGTCGTGGCAGCGCCGGATCATCTCCTCCACCACCGCCTGGGCCTCAATGGGATTCTGCCGGGTTCTGCCCCGGTCAAAGACCCCGTGCACAAAGCGCAGGGAGACCCTGGAATCCCGCTCACTGACGGAGGGAAAGGTGAAGAGCCGGTTTTCGTAGAAACGGCTGTTGCTGAAGGCAATGAGGCTTTCATGGCGGCTGCGGTAATGCCAGAGCAGATGGGTCTGAGGCATGTTCAGCGCCAGGCAGTCATCCAGAATGCTCTCCAGATCCTCCATCTCCAGATTGTCCTCGTCTGCCCCACTGGCGGTAAAGAAGGCGGTGGGCGGCATCTGCCGGGGGTCGCCTACAATGACCGCGTTTCTGCCCCGGGCCAGGGCGCCCACCGCCTTGCAGGTGGGCAGCTGGGAGGCCTCATCGAAGACCACAATGTCAAAGAGTTCCCGCTTCGGATCCAGGTACTGGGCGGCGGAGATGGGACTCATCAGCATGCAGGGACACAGTCGGGGCAGCAGGTTGGGGATCTGCTCAAAGAGCCTGCGGATGCTGATCCCACGGCCTCCGCTGCGGATGGCCCGCTGAAGGATGCCCATCTCGGAACTCTGGGCCGCCTCCCGGGTGCCGTCCGGCACCGCCGCAGCCAGACGGCAGAAAATTTCCCGGCGGGTAAGATTTTCCATCTGCCGGTCCAGATGGGAAAACTGACGGATCTTTTCATTGAACACCGAGCCGGAGAAGGTATTGAGCACAGGATCTCCCTCGATGGCCGCCACCGCCAGGGCATAGGCCTGGGCCTTGCGGAAGGCGGCCTCCATCCGGTTCAGGGGCAGACCCCGGCGGCAGGCCAGGGTGAGGTTGCCCAGATCCAGCTGCTCCGCCTCAGCGGCAGCGGCATTCCAGCTGATCCACTCCCGCAGAAGGTTGAAGTGCTCCAGAATTTCTCCGCAGGCCGCCTTCTGGCTCTCCAGCCAGTCCCGGGAGGATCCCGTCTCCAGATCCCCGATCAGCCCTCTCACCCGGCTGCCTGACTCCTGCAGAAGGCTCCAGCCATCCAGCAGCTGCTGCACCGGCTCCGCCACATCCTGCCTGCCCCCCAGACGGGTCCGCAGGGCACTGCTCCCGGTCAGGGCGTCCAGGGCCCGGGCGTCTTTCGCCGCCTGGACGGCCCAGCGGCGAACGCGGTTCCAGTCGGTCTGCTCTCCCTCCCAGAGATTCCCCAGACCGCTGCCGCAGACCTGATACAGCTGCTGGGCATGCTTCCGCTCAGACTGCATGGCGGTCAGTTCCGACAGGTCCGAGGCCAGGGCATTCCGGTCCACCGGGCCCCGGGCGTACACCGCCAGCCGCCTTGCCAGGGCACTCATGCCCATGGAGCGGGCCAGCAGCCACCTGCCGGCAATCTCGCTGTACTCCTGCTGCAGGGCCTCCCCGTCCTGGGAGAAAAAACTCTCCTGCCAGCGGCCGCTCAGATTCCGGCGGTGGAGACCTGCGGCCAGGAAATGCTCCGCCATGGTCTCCACCTGCTCCAGGTAGCGTTCCACCTGCTCCTGCCTGGCCCATTCCGCCGGATAGAGGGTCCAGGGCTGCAGCAGCTGGGCTGTCTCCACCAGCCGGCTCAGCCCCTCCCGGTCCCCCGGCATCTCCTGCCCCAGGATCCGGGCGAAGGCGGCCGCAGCGTGTTTCGTCTCCACCAGAGCCCACTGATAGCTCTGCACCGCCTCCGGCAGCTGCATCCGCAGGCTCTGGGAATACCGGGTACAGCGCACCGCCCGCAGGGGATGTCCGGAGGGGTGTCCTGCAGCCCGGGCTGCGGCCATCAGCCGCTGCACCGCCATCTGCTGCTGCTCCACCCGCTCCGGAGTCATGGCGGCAACCGCCTGGGGGGAAAAGGGCTCCAGATCCGGCGCATCCCGGTCTGCCTCCCACCGCTCAATGAGCTGGTGGACCGACAGTCCGCAGGGCTGCTTCCGGTGGAGGCGCTCCACATACCTGCCCAGGTCCTGCCGCATGGCGGCCATCTGTTCCGCCTTTCCGGCATACTGTTCGCAGGTCAGTCCCCTGGTCACCTCCAGAGCCTGCTTCAGCTGACTGAGCACGTCCCGCTTCCGGGAGCGGTTGGAGTGAAGCTCCAGACAGAAGGGATCCAGCCCGATGCCCGCCAGACGGCGGCGCACCACATCCAGCGCCGCCATCTTCTCCGCCACAAACAGCACCGTCTGCCCCTGGGCCAGGGCATTGGCAATGAGGGCGGTGATGGTCTGGGATTTGCCGGTTCCCGGAGGCCCGTGAAGCACGAAACTGGTGCCTTTCCGGGCCGCGTCAATGGCATAGAGCTGGGAGGCATCCGCCGGAATGGGCAGCAGGACGGAGTCCTCCTCCACCTTCTCCCCCATGTCCATGGCTGTGGCGTCCCAGCACAGCCGGTTCTCCATCAGACTGCGTACCACCTTGCTGCGGGCCAGGTCCTCGGCGCGGTTGCGGATGTCGTTCCACATGACAAACCGGGAAAAGGAGAAGATCCCCAGACAGGCGGACTCCAGCACCTCCCAGCCCTGCTGTTCCGCCACCGCCTGGCGCAGTGCGGTGAACACCCGCCGGGTATCCACCCCGTGCTCGTCCTGGGGCAGGGGATCCAGATCGGGGACCTGAATGCCGAAATCCTGCTTCAGCTTTTCCAGTATGGTGATGTTCATCTGGGGCTCGTCGTCCCGCATGCGGATCAGGTAGCCCTGGCCGGCTTTTCTGCGCACCAGTTCCACCGGGATGAGAATCACCGGGGCATAGCGGGGCTTCGTGCTGCGCTCCGTCTCATACCAGCGCAGCAGACCCATGGCCAGGTACAGGGCGTTGGCCCCGTTTTCCTCCAGGGCGGACCGGGCGGACCGGTACAGCTGGGTCACCGTACGGCCCAGTTCCGTCTCCGTGAGAATGGAGCGCAGCCGCCGGCTCTGAACCTCCCCCCGGATCAGCACTTCCATGTCCCCCAGGGCATGAAGGTTCTCAAACCCCGCCTCCTCCTGCTTCATGGGCCAGTCCTCCGGCCGGGGGAAGATGGCAAAGTCATTGCCGCTGGCCAGGGCATCCTCCAGTTCGTCCAGGGAGCCGGCCAGCAGCGGTACCATGGAGCGGGTCAGACGCATGTTGATCAGGGTGTTGCGCAGTCCCAGATCCAGGAGTCTGCGCTCCCACTGCTGCATGCGGGAAGAGGTCTCCCCGGTCCCCGCGTCCGCCTGGGCAATCTGCCGGCTCTCCTCCAGAACATCCTGCCGCACCGTCCAGCCGTCCTCGGTGGGAATCCGCTGGGGCAGGGGGGACAGGCCGCTGAGCCGGGCCCGCTTTACGTCCACGATGTAGTCGATGGCATCGGCACCCAGCAGCTGCCGGGAAGCTTCCTCACAGGCCTCATCAAAGGAGGCACGCTTGCCGGCGGTGAAATAGGTGCACTCCAGCACCGCCAGTTCCCGGCTGCCCCTGGCAAGCCGTCTTGTGAGCAGGGAGCCGTCGCTCTGCACCGCTTCCGGAAAGGTATGCTCCTCCAGCCAGACCCCGCCGTAGATATGCTCCTCCAGCAGAATCAGCAGAGGGTTGAGTCCGATGGACTCCAGACAGGCCGCATACAGCAGCGTCAGATCCAGGCAGTTGCCCATCTTCTGCTGCAGCACGCTGTCGCTCAGGCGCACCCGCTGTCCCACCTCTTCAAACCCCGCCGGGGCCACCGCATAGATCAGATTCTGCTCCTGCAGGGCCCCGTAAACTGCCGCCGCCTGGAGCACAACCCGGTCCGGATTCTGAGTCTGGTAGGCATCCAAAGAGGGATCCCCGCTCCACTTTCCCAGCAGCTGGGCTGCCCGGGCACAGATGCGGGCCACCTCCGGATGATTGGGCACCACGAAGGCGGTGAGCAGTTCCGGATAGAAACCGGAGCCGTGCCACTGGTCAAAGGCGAGGGCAGTCAGTTCCAGGTTCTCCTCACACAGAACCTGTCCCTCCCGGGAGAGGGTCACCCGCAGCACACCGGTTACCTTCTCCGTCAGTCCCGCCAGATAGGCGCCGTCCAGAATGAGCCGCACGTCCCGCACGGTAAGGGTCTCCCGGGCGGGTACCAGGGCAATCTGGTGCTTCAGCGGCAGGCACAGCTCCGGCGTGCAGGTCATCTCCAGGGTCAGGTTCTCCAGGGGCACATCTTCCCCGTTCTCCACCCTCACACTGCGCAGCACCGGCATGCGGTTCTGCTGGAGGGCATAATTGACCACCGGGGTCAGGGCAACCTGCAGCCGGACCTTCTCCGGCCCCCCCATCTCCCTGCGCTGCCCATTCTGACTGCCCACGCTGGATTCCATGTCCGCTTCCTCCTGCCCTCCGACCGGATGCCGGATATCTCCCCTGAATCTGCAGGGTTTTCCCCTCGGCCTGCCTCAGCCCGGTGCAGGATTCCGGGAAAACTCATGGGATTTCGTTCTGGTTTCGTCCTGTTATGAAAATCGCCGGCCGCCGCCCCTCCCCTGCTTCCCCTCCTCCGGTGGCGGAGAGTCAGAAGGAGACAGGCAGCCTGTGCCGGCCAGAGCGCCCCTCTGACACAGTTCCGGGAAACGGTCTGCCCGGGCGCAGGGGGCATTTTTCCCCCTCCCAGCCCGGAGGGGATCTCAGCCTGTCTTCCGGCCAGGTCCGGCCTGCCCCTCAGAAGAAGATGCGGCTGGGGGCGCGCCGGCCGGCATACTGGGCCTCCAGTTCCTGCTGGTGGTAGAGATAGCCCTGGTGGGTGAAGGACTTTGCCCCCATGGGGCAGCCTTTCACGCAGGCACAGCACTTGAAGCACCTGCCCACCCGGGTCACATCCTCCGGAGAAATGGACCCCAGGGGACACAGGCGGGCGCACAGGCCGCACTGCACGCACCTGTCCGGATCGGTCACCGGCCTGGCCTTCAGAAAGTCCCGGATGGGCTCTCCGTGGCGGTCTCTCGGGGTATAGTAGGGGCGGACGGGCTCACAGCCCTCCACCTCCACCGCTGCGGCAGGGGGTCCCTCCAGAGAACGTACCTTCTTTACGGTCTCCTCCGCCAGGGTGGCAGCCACAGCCATGTCCTCCTGGTCCGGCCGTCCCGCCCCCAGAACCCTGGAGAAGGCGTGCTCTCCCACAAAGGCCCCGGCGGTCACCGGATGAAAGCCGTTGGCGCCCATCACATTGCGCAGTTCCAAAAGGGCATCATCAAAATTCCGGTTCCCGTAGAGCACCACCGGCACCGCCAGGGCACCGTTGCCCTTCACCTGATCCCGCACATAGGGCAGCAGCAGATTGGGCACCCGGCCGGCGTAGACCGGCAGGCCCAACACCACAAGATCCGAATCCGCAAAGGACAGTTCCCCCTCCCGGGCGGCAGGCAGGTTGAAGCTGTACTCCCTCCACGCCGCGCCCAGACCCTGGGCCACTGCCCTGGAAACTGCCGTTACCACCTTCCGGGTGGTTCCGGTGGCACTGAACCACACGGACCATACGGTCCGGACTTCCATCTTCTCTCCTCCCCCTCACTCCGCATCAAAGAACTCCAGCCTGGTGTCAACCACAAACTGGTCCTTGGCAGCCCGGATCAGGGCCATGTGCCGCTGGGTCTGGTGCAGCTTCTGGGCATCCCGGTCCACCCACTTCTCCACCAGCAGCACCTTATCAGGGTCATCCGCCTGAAGAAAATAGTCGTACTGAAGGTTCCCCGCCTCCTGGCGGCACTCTCCCATGACCTGGGGGCTGACCACCGCCTGCAGAAAGCGCTCCCGCATGCCCTCCTTCAGGGTGTAGGTTACATTCACAACCAGCATGTTTTATCCTCCTCCCATGCCCCGGACCGGTTCACCGCCTGCTGCGGCGATAGGTCAGGTAGCCCTCCAGAATCAGGGACGCCGCCACGGCGTCCACCTGCTTCCGGCGCTTCCTGCCGTTCTTCCCCGCCTCAAACAGAATCCGGTGGGCATCCACCGTGGTCCTCCGCTCGTCCCACAGAGCCACGGGCAGGCCCAGCGTCTCTTCCACCCGGGCGGCAAAGCTCCGGTACACTTCCGCCCGGGGCCCCTCCGTACCGTCCATGTTCCGGGGGAATCCCATGACCACCTCCGTGACGCCCTGCTCCTGCGCCAGACGCTTCAGTTCCTCCAGCACCCTCTCCGGCCGCCAGCTGTTGATCACCAGGGCTGTCCCGGTAAGCAGACCGGTGGGGTCGGAAAAGGCAACGCCGGTATGGGCGTCTCCGTAGTCTATGGCCATGACCCGCATGGATCCCGCCTCCTCTCTCCGCTATCATACCGTATCTTCCCCGGATTCGCAATCCTTTCCCGGCAAAAAGAAAACCGCCAGCCCCACAGGGCTGGACGGTCAGTCGGATCTGATTCAGGCGAGGGCGTTTTTCGCAGTCTCGGTCAGCTGGGCGAAGGCCTCCTTGTTGTTGACTGCCAGCTCGGCCAGCATCTTGCGGTCGATGATGATGTTGGACTTCTTCAGTCCGTTCATGAAGGTGGAGTAGTTCATCCCGTTCAGCTTGCAGGCCGCACTGATCCGGGTGATCCACAGCCGCCGGAAGTCGCGCTTTTTCAGCTTGCGGCCGGTGTAGGCGTAGGCACCGGACTTCATGACGGCCTGGTTGGCCATCTTGAAATGCTTGGACTTGGCTCCCCAGTAGCCCTTTGCCAGCTTGAGAACCCTGTTTCTTCTCTTGCGGGTCATCATTGCGCCCTTGACTCTTGCCATTGTTGGTTCCCTCCCCTATCTTACTTGTACAGAATCATGCGCTTGATCGCGGCTTCGTTGGTCTTATCGGCATAGGTGGTGCCGCGCAGGGACCGCTTCAGCTTGGTGGTCTTGCCGTGGCCGTTCAGCAGGTGACGCTTCTTGGTCATGGCGCGCTTGACTTTGCCGGTCTTGGTGAGGGAGAACCGCTTCTTGGCGCCGCTGTGGGTCTTGATCTTCGTCTTCGGCATGACAGATAAACTCCTTTACATTACTTACACTTACTTTTTCGCGTCCTTCGAGGGCTTGGGGGAGAGGAAGATGGACATATGGCGCCCCTCCAGTTTCGGGCTCTTATCCATGACGGCCAGCCCGGTGCACGCCTCGGCGAACTTCAGCAGCAGGTCACGGCCGATATCCGTGTGGGCCATCTCCCTGCCCCGGAAGCGTACCGTAACCTTGCAGCGGTTGCCTTCCGACAGAAACTTCTGGGCGTTCCTCAGCTTCACGTTGAAGTCATTGACGTCGATGCTGGGAGACATCCGGACTTCCTTGATCTCCACCACGCGCTGATTCTTACGGGCTTCCTTCTCGCGCTTGGTCTGCTCGAACCGATACTTGCCGTAGTCCATGAGCTTGCAGACGGGCGGAACGGCATTGGGGGAAATCTTCACCAGATCCAGGTCCTGCTCCTCTGCCAGACGCAGGGCTTCCTGGGAAGACATGATGCCAAGCTGCTGTCCGGTCGCGGAGATCAGACGGACCTCCCTGTCCCGAATTTCTTCATTGGTTTGATGACCTGTGTTAGCGATGGGAAAGCACCTCCAAACATAAAAAATCACGGCAGCCGGTCAGGCCCCCGTGTTACGCAGCAAAGCAGCGCCGGACCTGCCGGCGTAACTTCGTGAATATCAACCCTTTGGCTCAGGCCTGGGGTGAGGACGGGGGTACCGTACCTTCTTTGTTGTTGCCGTGACATTATAGCGCCCGGTACTGCGGCCTGTCAAGAGATATTTTTCCCCTTTCCCGACTTTTTCCCTGCCCTGTACCGCGGACACCTCCTCCGGAGCCGGCCGGAGAGGGGGAACCCGGACCGGGCCAGGGGATCCGGCCATAAGGGCCCTGCCCCGGGGAGCACTCCTCCCACCGGCCCTCCCGGTTCCGGGGCCCGGCATCTCCAGCCTCCCCAGGGACCGGGGACAGGAAAAAATCAAGAAATCTGCAAGATTTTTCTATTGACAGTTTTGCCCAGAAAGGCTATCATGAATGAGGGTCCCATTCCGGACCGTCTTCCCGCCATCTGCTGTGCCGGCGCCAGGGGCTCCGGCCGGGATGCCGGGTACCGGATGGGCCGGGATCCGTCCCCGACTTGCCTTGCGTATTCTCCCTCTCTTTTTCAGCGGCCCCGTCCGTGTCTTCACGGACGGGGCCGCGCCTTTTCCGGGGCAGCAGAGCAGAGAGAAGGGAAATCCTCTTCGAAATTAAGAAATTTTCAATTTTCATTTTCCGGAAACTGTGCTATCATAGGGAGCGGGATTTTGCCCACCCGGCATTCCTCATTTCGAGCGTCTCCCCCGGGGAGACCGGAAAGGTCTGTGTTGTCTGTGGAGAATCTGTTTGATGTTCTGGTTGTGGGAGCCGGCTGTGCCGGAGCCGCAGCCGCCCGCGTGCTTGCCGAGAAGGGACACCAGGTTCTGGTCCTGGAACGCCGCTCCCACGTGGCAGGCAATGCCTACGACTGTCCGGATGAGGCCGGTGTGCTGATCCATCAGTACGGACCTCACATCTTCCACACCAGCATCCGGCCGGTATACCAGTGGCTGTCCCGCTTCACCCGGTGGAGGGACTACCAGCACCGGGTGGTGGCAGACATCCCCGCCCCGGACGGCAGCCGCATGCAGTACCCGGTTCCCTTCAATCTCACCTCCCTGGAGACCGCCTTCGGCCTGGAGGAGGGGAGCAGGCTGGGCCGCAAGCTTCTGGCGGCCTACGGCCCCGAGCGGAAGGTCACCATTCTGGAACTGCGGCACAATCCGGACCCGGAGATCTCCGCCCTGGCCGATTACGTCTACGAGCACGTGTTTGTCCACTACACCATGAAGCAGTGGGGACAGACCCCTGAGGAGATCGACCCCGCCACCACCGCCCGGGTCCCCGTGTTCCTCTCCCGGGATGACCGCTACTTCCAGGATCCCTGCCAGGGAATGCCCCTGAACGGGTACACCCCCATGTTTGAGGCCATTCTGGACCATCCCAACATCACCCTGGAGCTGAACACAGACGCCCTGGGCAGGCTGGATGTGTCCGGCGACACCCTGAAGGTGGACGGAGCCCCCTTCCCGGGCAGCGTCATCTGGACCGGCCAGACCGATGAACTCTTCGGCTTCCGCTTTGGACGGCTGCCCTACCGCACCCTGGACTTTGCCTTTGAAACCCTGCACCAGGACTTCTTCCAGACCCGGGGCACCGTCAACTACACGGTGGACGAAGACTTCACCCGCATCACCGAATTCAAGCACCTCACCGGACAGGTGCTGCCCGGTGTCACCACCATCATGCGGGAGTACTCCCGCCCCTACACCGGGGCGGAGGGAGAGACCCCCTACTACGCCATCATCAGCCCGGAGAACAACGCCCTCTACGCCCGCTACCGGGCCCTGGCGGACCGGTTCCCCAATCTGTACCTCCTGGGCCGCCTGGCAGAGTATAAGTACTACAACATGGATGCCATTGTGGCCAGAGCTCTGGAAACTGCGGAGGCGATCTGAACAGCCATGTCCATCACGTCAGGATTCCGGAAAAAGCCCCAGGAAAAGATCATCACCTTCTGTGTCCCCTGCTACAACTCCGCCGCCTACATGGACCACTGCCTGGAGACCCTGCTCCAGGGCGGCAACGACATCGAAATCATCCTCATTGACGATGGGTCCACCAAGGACGACACTCCTGCCATCTGTGACCGCTACGCCGAGAAGTACCCCAGCATCGTGCGTACCATTCACCAGCCCAATGGCGGACACGGGGAGGGCGTCAACCAGGGCATCCGCAATGCCAGGGGAATCTACTACAAGGTGGTGGACTCCGACGACTGGCTGGATGTCCCCTCCCTGAAAAAGGTTCTCGCCAAGCTGCGCCAGTTTGTCCGGGACCGGAAGCTCATCGATCTGATGATCTGCAACTTCGTCTACGAGCACATGGAGGACCAGACCGAGAGGGTGGTCCACTACCGCAACGTCCTCCCCCAGAACCGGGTGTTCGGCTGGGACAAGATCGGGCGCTTCCGCCCCTCCCAGTACCTGCTGATGCACTCCGTCATCTACCGCACCCAGCTGCTGCGGGACTGCGGGCTGGAACTGCCCCGGCACACCTTCTACGTGGACAACATCTTTGTCTACCAGCCCCTGCCCTATGTGAAGAACATCTACTACCTGGATGTGGATCTCTACCGCTATTTCATCGGCCGGGCGGACCAGTCGGTGAACGAGAGCGTCATGGTCAGCCGGGTGGACCAGCAGCTGCGGGTCACCTATCATATGATCGACTCCCACGACCTGCGGCAGGTCTCCGCGGAGCACAAGAAGCTGGGCCGCTACATGTTCAGCTACCTGGCCATGATGATGGCCATCTCCTCCATCTTCCTCACCATTGACGGCCGTCCGGAGAGCCTGGGGAAGAAAACTCAGCTGTGGGAGTATCTGCGCACCGTGGATTCCAGCCTCTACTACCGGATGCGGTACTGGGCCGTCTCCTCCTTTACCGTGTTTCCCGGATACCAGGGCCGGCGCCTCTCCGTGCGCCTCTACCGCCTGGCCCGCAGGATCTACAAGTTCAACTGAACACAACAGGACCTGTACTCCCCCTCCGGGAATACAGGTCCTGTTTTCGTCTTCACGCCCTGATGCTGCCCTCCAGTTCCAGAAGGCGCCGTTTCAGCTCCAGCCCGCCGGCGTAGCCGGTGAGGGAGCCGTCCGCCCCGATGACCCGGTGGCAGGGGATCAGAATGGGCAGAGGGTTGCGGTTGTTGGCCATGCCCACCGCCCGAAAGCCCCGGGGGCAGTTCACTGCCCGGGCGATGTCCCCGTAGGTCCGGGTCTCCCCCCAGGGGATGGCCTGCAGGGCCTCCCAGACCCTGCGCTGAAAGGGGGTGCCCGCCGGGTTCAGGGGCAGGGAAAAGGACCGGCGCATACCCTGCAGGTACTCCAGCAGCTGGTCCCGGGCCAGAGCCAGAAGAGGGGTCTCCCGGGACGCCATGCGGGGCTGGGGGGTGCCCGGCAGATACAGCCGTACAAGGCTGCCGTCCTCCTCCCCCAGAGCCATTGTGCCCACCGGGGTCTCAAACACCAGATATTCCATCAGGTCACCGCCACCTCAGCACTTTTGCTGACGATATTCACATAGGTGTGTCCCACCCCCAGTTTCAGGGGATTGCCGGAGGCGTCCCGATAGGTCATGGGAGCGGATTCCTTTGCCTTGGACCAGGTGATCTCCTGGCTGGTGCCGTCACAGAGGAACAGACCCGTTCCGGTGCCTGTGGTGCGGATGGACATGCGCCCCTTGTCGTCCCCCTTCACGTTGGAGACATCCGTATAGAGCACCAGCACGTTCTTCACCGCCACCTGCTCCTCCGTATTGCCGTCCACATAGGGCGCCCCATACTCCTCGATGTCATAGAGACCGGTCTGGGCATCATAGGTAAACACTCCGGTCTTATAGCTGGAGAACCTCACGCTCAGACGCTCTGCCGGTTCACCCTGAGCCCTCTCCCCCTCTGCCAGAAAGGTCAGAGGTTCTTCAAACCCCTCTTTGTGGGTCTGCCGCAGCTTCGTGTAGGTGGGCATCAGTTCCAGGATCTTTTCTCCGGAGGTCAGTACGGAGTGCTCCAGCCCCCGGCTCCTTCTGCGCTCCGGATCCCGCCAGAACAGGCTTCCCTCATAGGGGCCGTTCACGCAGTCCAGATTGGTGATCCCCCAGTTTTTCATCACCGTATAGGCCTGGGGGCTGCCGCCGGCATGGAGAAACAGGGCGTCATGGCCGTAGGCGATGGAGACGTAGTAGTCCCGGGCCGACCGGACGGTGCCGATCAGGCCCACATCCTCAACGCTCTGGAACACCGCCAGCATGCGGGTGATGCCCCCCTCAGCCACCATTTCGTAAATGATATCCGCCTGGGACACCCCCAGCTGAGGCAGGGCCTTCCCCTTCAGGTTGTTGAGCATGATGGCGATGGGTCTGGCGGCGCTGATGTCCTGGTCACAGCCCTCCCCGGTCAGGGGGTTGTGATACATGGGTTCCGGCTCCGGCTCGGGCTCCGGTTCCGGTTCCACCTCCGGCAGTTGGGAGACATCCGATCCGCTTCCCGCCGGGGGCAGGGGCTCCTCCCAGGTGGGGATCCTCTCCCCCTCCCCGCAGGAACTCGTCAGGAGAAGGAAGACCAGAAGCAGTGTGACAAAACGGCTGAGTATCTTCACAGGGGTACCCCCTCAACTGGAAAAATCGGCCACTATTATACCGCCACAGGCGCAGCCCTGTCAACCGGAAGTGAACTCCGGTCACATCCCCCTCCCAGATCTTCTCCCCGTCCTGCAGCTGACAGCTCCTCCGCCCCGCCACAGGGGGGACGGTGTGAACGGGACCGGCCCGTCCGCCGGCTTTTGTCCGGAGGGCCGTGACAACCCAGAAGGCTGCTTTTCT
>CAYXVN010000026.1:14437-19892 GCA_964468565.1 uncultured Oscillospiraceae bacterium
CCCGTCCGCCGGCTTTTGTCCGGAGGGCCGTGACAACCCAGAAGGCTGCTTTTCTGCAGATTCTTTCATTTTCTGCCTGAAACCCTCCCCACACCCTGACGCATACCGGTCCCCCGGGAGGAGACCTGTTCCTTCTCTCCCCGCTCTCTGCACACATTCGGCCATTTCCCGGGAAAATTCTCTTGTAATTTGCCCTGGAATCGACTAGAATAGGGAATCAGACTCACGACGGACGAAAGGATGAGAGAACCGTGAAACTTAAGACCGAGCTGGGCGATATCCGCATCAGCAGCGATGTGTTTACCACCATTACGGGAAGTGCCGCCACCAACTGCTACGGCGTCAAGGGCATGGCCGTTCGCTCCGCCACCGACGGGCTGGTCCATCTGCTGAAACGGGAGTCCATGGCCAAGGGCGTGAAGGTCCGCTACAACCAGAACGGCACCGTCTCCATCGAACTGCACATCATCGTGGAAAACGGCGTCAACCTGGTGGCGGTGTGCCGCTCGATCATGAGTGAGGTGCGCTATGTGGTCAGCAAGACCACCGGCGTCAACGTGGCCTCGGTGGATGTCTACGTGGACTCCATGCGCTTTTGACCATTCGATAGAAAGGAATTGGCCGATATGATTCACACGATTGACGCGGCGGCTTTTCAACGGATGGTGATCCACGCCGCTGCCGCCATCCGCGCAGAGAAGCAGACCATCAACGACCTCAATGTCTTCCCCGTCCCTGACGGTGATACCGGCACCAACATGTCTCTGACCATGGGAACCGCTGCCCAGGAGATGAAGGAGAAGGAGTACGCCACCGTGGGCCAGGCCGCCCAGGGCGCTGCCTCCGCCCTCCTGCGGGGTGCCCGGGGCAATTCCGGCGTCATCCTCTCTCTGCTCTTCCGGGGCTTCGCCAAATCCATCCGGGACCGGAAGGAAATTGACGGCCGGGACTTTGCCATCGCCCTGGACTTCGGGGTGGCCGCCGCCTACAAGGCGGTCATGAAACCGGCAGAAGGTACCATTCTCACCGTCTCCCGCATCGCCACCGCCCGTGCCGCAGGCAAGGCCCGGGAAAACCGGGCTGTGGAGGCTGTGCTGGAGGCTGCCATTCAGGAGGGCCAGAAGGCCCTGGCGCAAACCATTCACCAGAATCCGGTCCTGGAAAAGGCCGGCGTGGTGGATGCCGGGGGCAAGGGGTTCCTGGTGATCCTCCAGGGCATGCTGGACGCCCTCCGGGGGATGCCTCTGCCTGAATCCCAGGAGGAGACCGGCAGGCAGGCCCCTGCCGAAAAGGCCGACTTCCAGGCCATGGCCGCGGAGGAAATCACTTTCGCCTTTGACACGGTATACATCGTGCGCAAGAAGGAGGCGGAGGTGAACCTGGAGCCCTACCGCGCCTACCTGAACTCCATCGGGGACAGTCTGGTCATCGGGGAGGACGATGAGCAGTTCAAGGTCCATGTCCACACCAACATCCCCTGGGATGCTCTGCGGGAGTCCCACAAATACGGGGTGCTGGAACTGGTGAAGATCGAAAACATGCGCCTGCAGTCCGAAAGCCTGGCAAAGGGCAGAAAGCCCCAGTCCACCGACGACCTGGATCAGGTGGAGAAGGAACTGGAGGACCTGGAAAAGACGAAGCAGCGCAGGCAGTCCCCGCCTCAGCCCGCCCCTGCGGTGAAGGCCGCTCCGAAAAAGAAGTTCGGCTACGTTGCGGTGTGCGCCGGCTCCGGCCTGGAGGCGGTCTTCAAGGATCTGGGCGTGGACGCCATTGTGGGCGGCGGTCAGACCATGAATCCCTCCACCGAGGACATTCTGCGGGAGATCGACGCCACTCCGGCAGAGATCGTCTATGTGCTGCCCAACAACAAGAACATCGTCATGGCAGCCCAGCAGTGTGTCCCCCTGTGTGAAGAAAAAAAGGTGGTGGTCCTGCCCACCAAGACGGTGCCCCAGGGCATTTCCGCCATGCTGGCCGTGGATTCGGATGCCGAAGAGGCAGAGAACACCGCCGCCATGACCCAGGCCCTTCACCGGGTCCGTACCAGCGAGATCACCTATGCCGCCCGCAACTCCGACTTTGACGGCTTTACCATCCACCGGGGCGACTACATGGCCCTGGAGGAGCATCAGCTCTATGGCATCGACTCCGACCTCAGTGCACTCCTGGACCGTCTGGCCCATTCGGAAAGTCACCAGGATGCGGAATTCATCTCCATCTTCTACGGGGAGAATGTGACGGAAGAGCAGGCCTCCCAGGCCGAGGCCATTTTCACTGCCGCCTGCCCCAAGGCGGAGATCAATCTTCTCTCAGGCGGTCAGCCGGTCTACTACTACATGATCTCAGCGGAGTGATTCCCCTCTCCCATCCGCTCCTCTTTTATGGTTCAGCCCCGACAGGATCTCTCCTGCCGGGGCTTTTTTCGTCTCTCCCTCCCGGGAGGGGTGTGGGAGAGGGGACGGACCCCATCCCAGGGGGCAGTGCCACCCCCGGAGAGAGGAAAGGCCCCATCTCCCGGCCGTCTCAGATCTCCCGGATGGCAGCTGCGGGACATCCGTCCATGGCCTCTGCCGCCGAATCCTCCTGGGCAGCGTCCACATCCTGATCCGCTGCCACTGCCATGCCGCTGTCGCCCATGGTGAAGACCCCGGGGCAGACCGCAGCGCAAAGCCCGCAGCCGATGCACTCTTCGGTCACGTGATATCTCATCTTGAATCCCCCTTTCCCCTCACACCCGGACAGCCGGACCTGCCCGCCCCCCGGGGGCTGCAGATCCCTCTGGGCCGGTGCGTGACCTTCCCAGGCCCGGAGAGCATCTCTCCTCTCTCCCGGCCCGGTCTTCCCCCATCATAACCCGCTTCCCCCACCGGGTCTGTGGTTATGACAACGAAGCCTCTCCCGTCGCAATCCCCCCCGGCCACCCGGCAGGCAGAAGAAAAGCCTCCAGCCCGGAAAACCCGGCTGAAGGCTGTAAACGCACAGGGGCATTGCTCCGGAGCAGGGGGCTGCAAGACCCGGCCTGCTCCCCAAAGCGCCTCCCCCTCAGATCTGCCAAACCAAAAGGGCACAGGCCTTCGCCGGTCCCACGCCCTTCTCGGATGTGCATAAGGGGCTGCCCATTCGAGCAGGTCAGCTTCCCCCGCTCAGATCAGCTGCACAATCGCCATCTCGGCAGCATCCCCGCGCCGGTTTCCGATGCGGACGATGCGGGTATAACCGCCGTTGCGGTCCTCGTACCGGGGACCGATCTCCTTGAACAGCTTGTTGGTCACATCCTCCTTGGTGATGTAACCCAGAGCCTGGCGGTAGGAAGCCAGGTTGTTCTTCTTGGCAAGGGTGATCATCTTCTCTGCCATGGGAGCAACCTCTTTCGCGCGGGTGACGGTGGTCTTGATCTGTCCGTTCTCCAGCAGGTAGGTTACCATGGCGCGGAGCATGGCCCGCCGCTGGTCGCTGGTGCGGCCCAGTTTACGATGTTTCAGAGACATGATAATCTTCTCCTCCGGCCCCGCGCTGCGGGGCCAACTGAATTCGTTCATTCGGCCCGGATGGGCCGGGATACCCGGAGGGACAGGCACAGTGCCTGTGTCCAAAGCGGAACGTTACTTACTCTTGGACTACCCCATGCGTTCCTGCAGGGAAACAGTGCCCGGACCGGAGCCGGGCTCAGGGAATCTCCTCAGTGGCCAGGGAGAGCCCCATCATGCCCAGCTTGTTGACGACCTCCTCCAGAGACTTGCGGCCCAGGTTGCGGACCTTCATCATCTCCTCTTCGGTCTTGGAAATCAGATCCTCCACCGTATTGATGTTTGCCCGCTTCAGACAGTTGTAGGAGCGGACGGAAAGATCCATGTCGTCAATGGTCATCTCCAGAACCTTGTCCCGCTGGGTCTCTGCCTTCTCCACCACGATGGAGCGGCTGCCCATGGTCTCGGAGAGGTCGGTAAACAGCCTGAAATGTTCGCACAGAATCTGTGCGCCCATGGAGACCGCCTCCCGGGGCTCAATGGTGCCGTTGGTCCAGACCTCCAGGGTCAGCTTGTCATAGTCCACGGCGTCGCCCACGCGGGTATTCTCTACGGTATAGTTCACCTTGCGGATCGGACTGTAAATGGAATCTACGGGAATGATGCCGATGATGGCCTGGGCTGGCTTGTTCTTGTCGGCGGGAACATAGCCCCGGCCCTTGCTGAACGTCAGTTCCATGGACAGCGTGGCTTCGGGTCCCAGAGTCGCAATGTGAAGGTCAGGATTCAGAATCTCCACGTCGGCATCGGGTTTGATGTCGCCGGCGGTAATCGTGCACTCGCCCACCGCTTCGATATGGGCGGTCTTCACTCCGTCGCAGTGCAGCTTCGCAATGATCCCCTTCACATTGAGGACAATCTCGGTCACGTCCTCCTTAACGCCGGGGATGGTGGTGAATTCGTGCTGGACGCCTTGAATCTTGATGGAAGTCACCGCTGTGCCCTCCAGCGAGGACAGGAGGATGCGGCGCATGGAGTTGCCCAGAGTTGTGCCGTATCCCCGCTCAAGGGGTTCCACCACATACTTGCCGTAGGAAGGATCCTTCGGATTTTCCAAACACTCAATGCGGGGTTTTTCGATTTCAATCATTAGCTGGAATGCCCTCCTTTTTTCGGCGGCGTTTGTATCTCACACGCCTCATTCGCTCACCAGTACTTGACGTTGCCTATGGTCGGTTTCACCGCCGCCCCGGCTCACACCAGAGCGGCGGAGAAGAAAACCAGCTTACTTGGAGTACAGCTCGACGATGAGGTGCTCTTCCACAGGGAAGTCAATGTCCTCCCGGGCAGGCATGGCAACGACAGTTCCCTGAAGGGCGTTCTTGGCGCGGTCCAGCCATTTGGGTACGTTCACCTGAATGGCGTCCTCGCCGGTCAGGCGCTTGAACTTCACGGAAGAGCGGCTCTTCTCCCGCACTTCAATCACGTCGCCCACCTTCACCAGGTAGGAGGGAATGTCAACCCGGCGGCCGTTCACGGTAAAGTGACCATGGGAGGTCAGCTGGCGGGCCTCGCGGCGGGTCATGGCAAAGCCCAGACGGTACACCACGTTGTCCAGACGGCGCTCCAGGGTGGTGAGCAGAACCTCACCGGTCTGGCCCTGGGCACGGGAAGCCTTCTCATAGTACATATGGAACTGCTTCTCCATGATGCCGTAGACGAACTTGACCTTCTGCTTCTCCGTCAGCTGGGTGGCGTACTCGGACTGCTTCCGGCGCATCTGTCCCTTGGGGTTGCGCTCGGTGGTCTTCTTGGCATAGCCCATGGCAGCGGGGGACAGGCCCAGAGCCTTGCACCGCTTGGCGATGGGCTGCATGTTTCTAGCCATATGTCATAAACCTCCTTCCAGAATCAGACGCGGCGGCGCTTCGGGGGACGGCAGCCGTTGTGGGGGACGGGAGTCACGTCCTTGATCAGGGTGACTTCCA
>CAYXVN010000027.1:0-3086 GCA_964468565.1 uncultured Oscillospiraceae bacterium
TGTCCTCCACGGCATTGCAGAAGACCACCAGTTTGGCGCAGCCGAATCCGCCCCGGTCCGCGGTGCGCCCGGCCAGGTCCTTGATGGTGCGGCCCATCAGGGCCACGGCGTCCATGTCGATGCCCGCCTTTGTGGAGCCCACGTTTACCGAGGAGCAGACCAGGTCGGTGACGGACAGGGCCTCCGGAATGGAGGCGATGAGAATGCGGTCCGCCTCCGTCATGCCCTTCTGCACCAGTGCGGAGAAGCAGCCGATGAACTTGACGCCGCAGGTCTTGGCGGCCCGGTCCAGGGTCCGGGCAAAGGGGACATAGCTGTCCGTCTGGGAAGCGGCCGCCACCAGGGAGATGGGGGTGACGGAGATGCGCTTGTTGACAATGGGTATGCCGAATTCCCGCTCGATGTCCTCCCCGGTGGAGACCAGTTTCTCGGCGGAGCGGGTGATTTTGTCGTAGATGCGCCGGCAGGCGGTCTCCACGTCGCTGTGGGCGCAGGAGAGGAGAGAGATGCCCATGGTGATGGTGCGCACGTCCAGGTGCTGCTGGTCGATCATCTGGATGGTCTGGAGGATCTCGTCCTGATTGAGCATATTGAGCATGGGGCAGATCCTCCGGTCAGATGCGGTGCATGGCGTTGAAGATGTCCTCCCGCTGGATGCGGATGGACAGGCCCCGCTCTTCTCCCGCCCGGTTCAGGGTGTCCACCACTTCATCAAAGGACTTCTCGCAGAGGGTGAGATCCACCAGCATGACCATGGTGAGATACTCCCGCAGCACGGTCTGGGTGATGTCCAGGATATTGATGTTCTGGCTGGAGAGCAGGGCGCAGACACCGGCGATGATGCCCACCTGATCCCTGCCGATTACAGTGACAATTGCTCGCATGAAAAGGGTCCTTTCCTTGGTTTGGGGGACAGACGGTGTCCCCGGGTTGTGTGAGACCGGCAGAGGAAACCCGGACATGGATGCCCGGGAGGAAGCTGCCGCAGGTCTGGGGAGATCCGGGACAGGGGGAGTATGCTTCGTTGCCCGGAAAGGGATCTCCCGGCTTCGCCGGAAGCCCCGGGCGGGGTGAGGATGGGAAACCCGCTGTCCCCCGGGTCCGGATCCCCCCCGTTCAGGCCCGGCCGTCTGGGGCCGGGCGGTTGATTTCGTCCAGCGTCAGCTCGAAGCCGGCCAGAAAGTGGTCCATGAAGTAGGTCAGGGCCGGAAGAGGCTGCTGGCAGAGGGAGGCGTAGGTCTCCTCCTTTGCCATGCGGAATTCGGTGTTGCCCGCCTTCAGCTCCTCCACGCACTTCAGGTAGGCGGAGAGCCGGTCCGCCGCCTTCACCAGTTCCCGGATGTGGGGGTCCGGGATGGTGATGGCATCCTGGAAGTCCGGCCGCAGGTCCTCCGGCAGCATGGAGAGCAGCTTCTGCTCCGCGACGGATTCCACCGCCTTGTAGGCGTCCCGGATGTCCGGATTGTCGTACTTGATGGGAGCGGGCATGTCGCCGGTGAGAATCTCGCTGGCGTCATGGTAGAGGGCGGCCACTGCCACGGCGCCCGGATCCGTGTTGCCGCCGAAAAAGCGGTTTTCGATGATGGCCAGGGCGTGGGCCAGAACGGCCACCTGGTGGGAGTGCTCCTGAATGTTTTCCGGTACGGTATTGCGCATGAGTCCCCAGCGGCTGATGTAGCGCATGCGGGCGATCATGGGAAAAAACTGGCCTGCCACGGCGGATTCCCTCCTCTTCGGATCAGACGCCGCCATTTTACCACACCGGGCCCCCCGTGTAAACTGGGAGACAGTCCGGAAAAATGGGAGACTTCCCCTGCGGATTTGCGGATAATGGGGAAAATCGGCCGGAGGCCGGCCCCCTAGGGCCCGGAGGAAGTAAGGCGGGGCGCAGGAGCAGCAGGGGGGGAGATTGCCGCCGGAGCTGCAGGGGAACCGCCGTGGAGGAGCAGATCTCCGGGTCCGGCATCTTTCAGGGGGACGCTCATCCCCGCTTCCGGGGAGGAGAACCTGGCGGGAACCCGCCCTGGGGTCTGGGATGAGAGATGCCGGCAGGAAGAAGGAGACCCCGGACCCGGAGAGGAACGGGGCTGACGGTTCCAGAGGGGGGATGCAGGGCGTGATCCGGGCAGGAGTTCTCCGGACCTGCCCCTCCCCGGGGGACAGGACGGTGATGAGATGGAGCGGGTGTATGCGCTCTGGGAAGGGGCCCTCCTCCACAACCGGTGCCTCCTACGGAGGTGAGCACTGCCTGCTGGGCAGCATTGCGCCAGCCGGGGCCGGTCATTTCTTTTTCCGCCGGGATCAGGAGGACCATCACGTTCTGGCCGGCGGCAGCAGTCTCCGCTGTGTCCGTGACCCAGGCGGGGGAAGTTCATGGGCCCGGACCTCTGGCAGGAGGACCACCATTTCTGTCCAGGGACACTTTCGTGAAATCATCAGCGCCGCCGGGATTCTGTCGCCGGATCCCGGCGGCTGCGTGTTCCGGACCGCTTCCTGCGCCGTGCCAGGTTCCGGTGCAGCCGCTGGTGCACAGATAGTCTGCTCCCGCTTCTGGCTGTGGAGAAGCATCGGCACTGCAGGGATCACCGGCGAAGGCCCGATTCCTGTCTGACCCGTCTGCGGTGCAGGGTTTTCATGTCGCTGCTCACCCTGCCACCGGATCAGGGCACCATCCAAACCGATGTGACCTGCAGCTATCAAAATAAAAAGACCGGCCTGCTCCACTTTCTCCTTGAGCAGGCCGGTTTTCCCGGTTGTCTTATGCCCGTACCGCGAAACGATGATCTGCATGTCAGCAGAGCCGTTCGTGAATGGGAACCGAACAGCGCTGCCTGGAGTTCACGGGGCAGAGGCAGGCTGCTGGGAGTTGGGGAGGGCAGAGAGGAACGGGGCAAGCTCAGTTCCGCAGGATTGGACGATGTCCTCCAACGAAACTCTCTTTGTCTGGGCGAGGGACAGAATTTGTGTCAGGAGATTGGTCCTGTCCATAATTTCTTTATCCTTGATGTTGAGTTCCCTGTCCTTGTTCTTGAGTTCTCTGTCTTTCTCCGCAAGCTGCGCCAGGTCGTCTTTCCTCTGTGCATCCA
>CAYXVN010000027.1:3186-14223 GCA_964468565.1 uncultured Oscillospiraceae bacterium
AGTTCTCTGTCTTTCTCCGCAAGCTGCGCCAGGTCGTCTTTCCTCTGTGCATCCACGACGGCCTGGAATTCTTCTGTCATCTCAATCAATCCTATGCAATCAGTTTTATTTTGGAAAAGTTACAAATATTACTCGTTTTCCCTCTGAAACAGGACGCCTGGGCGGGGTATTTTTCTCCTGTCCTTGGCAGAACAGGCGGAGAGAAACGGTGCAGAGTCCAGGTCAGGAGTGACATGTAAAAACCTGTGAAAATTCGCTTTGGTCCTGCCCGGGCGTGAGCCGGAACAAAATCTTTTTTTTGAGATCTTCCTCTCTATTAAATCGCCAGGATCTGTGGGAAGGCAGGGCCGTTCGTGAATGGGAACCGAACGGCTCTGCCTGAAGTTCACGGGGCAGAGGCAGGCTGCTGGGAGTTGGGGAGGGCAGAGAGGAACGGGGCAAGCTCAGTTCCGCAGGATTGGACGATGTCCTCCAACGAAACTCTCTTTGTCTGGGCGAGGGACAGAATTTGTGTCAGGAGATTGGTCCTGTCCATAATTTCTTTATCCTTGATGTTGAGTTCCCTGTCCTTGTTCTTGAGTTCTCTGTCTTTCTCCGCAAGCTGCGCCAGGTCGTCCTTCCTCTGTGCATCCACGACGGCCTGGAATTCTTTTGTCATCTCCTTCAGTCCTTTCTTTGTATTTTTCAGGTAGCGGTATCGAGCTGAAAACGCAGGGAAATGTCTGCTGCTTTTCCGACGTCCTCCGAGAAGGTCCAGCAGTTCGCGAACTTTTGCCAAATACGTCTTTTGTTCAGGAGGCAGCTTCAGCTTCCGCAAGGATTCCCTGTTTTGTGTATTAAGGTATATTTCTGCTGTGCCGTTGAAGCAGGGACTTTGATTTCTGCGGTTAATACGGTCGACAAAATCGATCATATTGCCGCTCTTCAGGACATCGAATTTTGAGATGAAGATGGTGATCACATTCGGGATTTCGCGGAACGCTGCGCTCTTCGGGGTATAGGAGACGCTGATCAGCCCTTCGTGCAGACGTACTCTGCGCTGGTGATCGTCGTTGTCACTGTTCTGAATCTCGATATTGACGATGGTGCCCGCTTTCCCGAACAGGGCAGAGTTTTCGCTGAGCTGGACGGTCACGGTTATGGGCCTGATATGGATGAGGGAGTCCAAGATCAGTCCGCGCCCCATGATATTGGAGAGACTGTGCTGGGATATGGCCTGGATGACCTCCACGTCCAGGCCAAGAATGGTGGAGACGACCTCTCTGCAGACCTCCGGATCATTCATCAGCAGGTGGAAGAAGGTGTCTTCCATGGGGGTTGCGTCCCTAACCCAATTCACAACGTGTATGGTCGGGGGATAGGAAGAGCGTTCCTTTTTCCACATGGCAGAAAGGAAAGATTCATGAAATGAACTGAAAAGGGCGCCGAGGGCATAAAGGGCATCCAGGATTACTTCTTCGTTCATGGAGGACCTCCTCTGTGGGTGCACGCGTTTTCTGACACAGTGGACTGTCCGGGTGAGCAGTCGGGCCGAGAAACTGCGGGCACGTCTGGTACCTTGCCCGTGGTGGCCGTGTGCAGACAAAAGAGGCAGGGGCGGCGGTGCGGTTGCACCGCAGACGTCCTCAGATGGTATTATACACCATCGACCGGCACTGTGCAAGGAAAAATCGGGAAATTCTGCGAAAAAGCAGATACGCGCAAAGCACTGCTGGAGACAGGCTCCACGGGGGACCCGTCTTCCGGGCCCACCCGGCGGAGCAGGAGGCCCGGATATGACAGAGGGGCGGAGTGTCTCCCGGCCGGCAGCGTGAGTGCTGCGGGTTGAGGTGGAAGGAGAGACGGTCTTCTTCTCCGGCGGCACAGCGGGCCAGGGACAGACATGCACCCAGCAGCAGGACTCCGATCAGGAGAAGGAAGGCAGGAACAGTCCAGTGGGACATGACAACCTCCAAGTGGATGTGAAATCGGTGAGTGTAAGAGTAAGGCAAGGGCCTGGAGAGCAAAGCGCGCAGGCCTCAGGGGATCACTCTCGCCCTCCGGATGGCCGGAGGCGGATGGTGTGTCTGCTTGCTGACAGGTGTACAGCAGCCCGGAATCTGCGGATGGGTGTACCTCTGAGCCCGGCGGGCGGTGGGCCGGGGAACTGCATCTCCGGGTGAAGGCCCAATCGCCGGGCCCAGCTGGGCAGGGTTGTCGCTCCGGTTTCAGCCGTACGGAGACGGGGAGGCTTGGGTGCCCGGTGGGGGAGAGAGATCTCTGCCTGCCGAAGCAGGCTGATTCCGGGACCGGGCCGTACCGTATGCGGGGCCGGGAAAACTGAAACCGCCTGCCGCTCCCCCCGAACCGCAGAGATGGTGGTTGTGGAAGAAGCCCTCCGGTGCGGGGCAGATCTGCACCCGCCTCTTCCGGATCTGGTGCAGCAGGCCCTCCAGGAGCGGTCAGGGTGTGGAGGCGGCTTCCTCAGATGCCCTGGCATGCTGTTGGGGGTCCGGATGCCGGGCGGCGGGCTCTGCACCTCCCGGGGTGACGGAGTCTTTCTTCCGGTCCCGTTTGAAGGGAGAGGCAATGTCTCCGGAATTTTCCTTCTGAGGATCCGTTCTTCCCCCGGGCTCTGAAGTCCCTCTCATTGTATCGCAGCTGTCCTGGGACTACAAGGGTAATATTTTGACACGCCGGGTAAAAAACGATCATGTGGGGGAAAATCGCGCTGCAGGGAGGAAATCCGGACCGGGGGCAGGACCCGGATCCACTCCGGAACGGGACACTGGGCGGGGGGAAATCGGCAGACGATTTCGGAGAGGGACAGGTTCCCCGGTGACCGCAGGAGAGTCTCCACCGCTCCAGGGCCAACACGGGCCGGAGCTGATATGCATGGCGGAATCGGTGCGGTCCGGGCCGAAGGGGCCGGAGCGGCTGCGAAACTGGGCAGCCTTCAGGAATGGATGTGAAGGCGCAGGGAACTCTTCCTCTTCCGGTTCGGCATCCGGGGCGGCTGCACAGAACCTGGCACCGCGCCCTGCCTCTGAGCCAGGTGCCCTGCCGGCGAAGCTGTGCTCTGCTTCACAACCGCCGGATGCGGGACAGCCTGACCCCACATAGGTCTCCAGCCGCTGCAGCAGGCGACATGCCCCTGGGCCGGTTCTGTTCTGCGGTTTCAGCCAGGACAGGGCCATCACAGCCGGCTGAAGACTCCGCCTGGGACCTGGCACGGGGGGATCCGGAACAGATGGATACAGGACCTGGCTCCGCCTCCTGGACAGCCCTGGGAACCTGTCCCGTGGGTGAGCGGGGACCCATCGGCCTGGGTCCCTGGGTGCCGGGAAAAGGGGGGATCTGGAGACTGGAGCAGAAATTCCTTGACAACGGATGGGTTGGGGACTATAATCACAGTTTCAGGGACTGCCTTGGAGTTCAGGGTCCCGTGCTGCCGCCGGGGGGCGGCAATTCAGACGATCAGAAGCGCCCGGGGGAGTGTCCCGGGCGCTTTCCCGAAAGATGGAAAGGTGAGGAAAGATGGCGAAAGAATACAAGCTGAGTCCCCAGCGCCATAAGGAACTTAAGGACGAGCTGAACTATCTGACGACCGTGCGGGAGAAGGAAGTGGCCGATCTCATCAAGGAGGCCCGCTCCTTCGGTGATCTGAGCGAGAACAGCGAGTATGACGAGGCCAAAAACGAGCAGGGCAAGCTGTACGCCCGGAAGGCGGAGCTGCAGGAGATCCTGGAGAACTGCATCGTGATCGAGGAGGACGAGGACACCTCCGGCAATTATATCCGCCTGGGTTCCACCGTCACGGTCCTGGACCTGGAGTTTAACGAGGAGGCCACCTACAAGATCGTAGGTTCCCAGGAGGCGGACCCCATGAACGGCACCGTCTCCGAGGACTCTCCGCTGGGCAAGGCCCTGATGGGCAACAATGCGGAGGATGAAATTACGGTAGAGGCGCCCGGCGGACCGGTGTCCTACAGAATCGTCCGGGTAGTGCGGTAAATCCCCCTTCCGGACAGAAATCGGCCTTCCGGAGGAGAGGAGCAGGACAGATGAGCTATGCGGATCAGGTCTTCATCCGGAACTGCCGGGATATCCTGAGCCGGGGCGTCTGGGACACGGACCGCCCGGTGCGGCCCCGGTGGGAGGACGGAACGCCGGCCCACACCATCAAGCTGTTCGGAGTGGTGAACCGCTATGATCTTGGCCGGGAGTTTCCCATCCTGACGCTGCGCAGGCAGTACCTGAAGTCGGCGGTGGACGAGCTGCTCTGGATCTGGCAGAAGAAGTCCAATGACATCCACCAGCTGCACAGCCATGTCTGGGATGCCTGGGCGGATGAGCGGGGGTCCATCGGCAAGGCCTACGGCTACCAGCTGGGTGTGAAGCACCACTACCCCCAGGGGGACATGGATCAGGTGGACAAGGTGCTGTGGGATCTGAAGCATGATCCCGGCTCCCGCCGGATCCTCACCAGCCTCTACAACCCCCATGACCTGAGCGAGATGGCGATGTGTCCCTGTGCCTGGTCGGTGACCTTCAATGTGTCAGGGAACACCCTGAACGCAATTCTCAACCAGCGCTCTCAGGACATGCTCACCGCCAACGGGTGGAACGTGATGCAGTATGCCATTCTGATTCACATGTTTGCCCAGGTCAGCGGACTGGAGGCGGGGGAGCTGGTCCACGTCATCGCAGACTGCCACATCTATGACCGGCATGTGAGTGTGGTGGAGGAGCTGATTGCCCGGGAGCCCTTTGCGGCTCCCAGGCTGGTGGTGGACCGGTCCGTGACTGACTTCTATGAGTTTACGCCGGACAGCTTCCGGCTGGAGGGCTACCAGGCCCATCCTCTGGAGGGAAAGATTCCGGTGGCGGTCTGATGACTGAGAGGCGGGATTCCGGAGCCGGTCCGGAGTCCCGCCCTTTGTGTACGCGAAAAAAGCCGGCCTGCGAGGAATACGCAGACCGGCTGCAGGAGGAGGATCCCCCATGAATGTGATTGTTGCCGTGGACCGCAACTGGGCCATCGGGAAGGACGGAGACCAGCTGGTGTATATTCCGGCGGATCTGAAGCGGTTCCAGGCTCTGACCCGGGGACATGCGGTGATTGTGGGGCGCAGGACGGTGGCAACCTTCCCCGGAGGACGGCCCCTGCCGGGGCGGCGCAACCTGATCCTCTCCACCCGGAAGGGGTTCCATCTGGAGGGAGGGGAGATCTTCCCGGATCTGGAGGCTCTGGAGAGGGCGGCGCCGGAGGACGCCTTCGTGATCGGAGGGGCATCGGTCTACGAGGCCCTTCTGCCCCGGTGCGCCCTGGCCTACGTGACCAGAATTGATCACGCCTGGCCGGCGGACCGCTTTTTTCCGGATCTGGACCGGGATCCGGCCTGGGAGGTGGCAGAGGAGTCTGAGGTCCAGGAGTACCGGGGGCTGCTCTTTCGCTATCTCACCTACCGGCGCTGCACTCGCTGAGCGCCGGTGCTCTCCCCGGGCCGGGAGGGCTGGGGACAGCTTTTCCGGAGGGGAGGGAGAGGGCAGGCCCTCTGCCGGCGGATGGGCCAAATTCCCCGGTTCCCCTGGCGGAGGCCGTTCCCGGGGATTGGGGTGCCCGGTGGGGTTCCGGAAAGGATCTGGAATCAGATTCTCCAGGGACAGACCCGGCCACATTTCCCTCCGGATGCCGGGAGCCTCACCCGGCCAGCACCTCCCCCAGGGCCCGCACCAGCCGCTCGTTCTCCATCTGGGTGCGCACCGCCGTCCGGTACCAGCTGTCGTCCAGCCCGGGAAAGTCCCCGCAGCAGCGCAGGGAGATCCCCCTGTGGGCCAGGCCCTCCAGGAGGGGTGTTTCGCTGCGGAAGAGCAGGTAGTTGGCCTCTCCGGGGATGACCTCCAGGTGAAGCCCCTCCAGGGCGGCCTGGAGCCGGGGCCGCTCCCGGCGGATGAGGGAGCGCACCATCTGCAGATAGGCCCGCTCCTTCAGGGCCGCCTCCCCCGCCGCCTGGGCCAGGGAGGAGACGCTCCAGCAGGGACCGGAGCGGGACATGAGCTCCAGCAGGGCGGTATTGGAGGAGAGGGCATAGCCCAGACGGATCCCCGCCATGGCATAGAGTTTGGTGAAGGAGCGGAGAATCAGCAGGTTGGGGGCGTCCTTCAGGAAGGGGGCCAGGGTGCAGGAGGCGGGGCTGTCCAGAAAGTCCAGGAAGCACTCGTCCAGCACCAGGAAGGTGCCGTTGCGCTGGCAGTACCAGAGCAGGGTGAGCAGCAGGGAGCGGTCCACGGTGCGCCCGGAGGGGTTGCCCGGCTGGGCCAGAAAGAGCAGATCCACCCCGGGGCGGAGATCCTGCAGCAGGGAGCGGTCCGGAACAAAGCCGGTCTCCCGGGTGGTGTGGTGGAACTCCACCGGACAGCCCAGGGCCTTCAGAGCGGCCTGGTACTCCCCGAAGCAGGGGGCGCACAGCAGGGCCCGCCGGGGCTTGCGGGCCAGAACCGCCCGGAAGATGAGATCGGAAGCCCCGTTCCCGCAGAGAATCCACTCCGCCGGAATCTGTTCCACCTCCCGGATGGCCTCCCGCAGGGAGCGGCAGAGGGGATCCGGGTAGCGGTCCGCCCCGTCCAGGGCGGCCTGGATGGCCTCCCGGACTCCCTGGGGCAGTCCCAGGGGAGAGATGCTGGCGGAGAAGTCCAGAGGCGGATAGCCGTATGAGGCGGAAAAGCCGGCCCAGTCTCCGCCGTGGGTCACGCTCATGTGGGGATCACCTCCAGGAAAAGACGAAGTCCGGTTCCCCCGGCCAGGGCCAGGAAGCCGGCAGTGTGGAGGGTGCGGTCGGTGCGGAGGATGTCCTCCGGCTCCAGGGGGCGCAGAGGATCTCCCAGGGCAGGCCGGTCATGGACCTGGCCGAAGTAGGAGGCCGGTCCCCCCAGGGAAACGCCCAGACCGCCGGCACAGGCGGATTCGCACTGGGCGGAGTTGGGGCTGGGATGCCGGTTCCGGTCCCGTCTCCAGATGCGCCAGGCCCCGGCTCCGTCCTGCCCCGTCAGGGGGCAGGCGCAGATCCACAGCAGGGCAGCCAGCCGGGAGGGGAGGAAATTCACCGCATCGTCCAGTCTGGCGGCGGCATGGCCGAAATGGAGCCAGCGCTCCTCCCGGTACCCCACCATGCTGTCCAGGGTGTTGACCGCCTTGTAGGCAAGGCCCAGAGGGGCCCCGCCCAGCAGCAGGCAGAACAGCGGTGCGGCTACGCCGTCGGAGAAGTTCTCCGCCATCGACTCAATGGCGGCTCTGGTCACCCCCTGCCGGTCCAGAGAGGCGGTATCCCGTCCCACGATGCGGGAGACCGCCGCCCGGGCCTCCTCCAGGGTGCCCTCCGTGAGAGCCTGATACACCTTCCGGCCCTCCCGGGACAGGTCCTCCAGGGCCAGCGTGCGCCAGCACCAGAAGCACTGCAGGGCAAATTCCAGGGCGGGATGGACCTTCCGGGCCAGGCGGCAGGCGCCGCCGCTGAGGAGAAGGGTGCCCAGGGGGAGAGCCGCCGCCAGAAGGGCACCGGCCGCCTCCTCTCCGGCGGGGGTGGGAGGAAAGCGGCTTCGCAGTACGCCTTCCAGCCGGGAGATGGCCCTTCCCATGCGGACCACCGGGTGGGGCAGATGGGGAATCACCGGATCCCCCAGCAGCAGGTCCAGGGCATACCCCGCCACAACGGCGGAGATCATGCGCCGGCGTAACACACCCGGCGCACCAGGGTCAGGGTGTGATCCTCCGTCCAGCCCCCGGCGTCCAGAAGGAATCCCCCTCCCAGGGGACCGCACCACTCCCAGAAGGGGCGGCGGGGCAGGGCGTACTGCTCCATGACCGCCATCTGCACTCCCCCGTGGGCCAGAATGGTCAGCCGCTGCCGGCCCTGGGCCAGGGCCTGGTCCACCAGCCGGGCGAAGGCCGCCGTAACCCGGGCCTGAAAGGCGTCCTTGGTGTCCCCTCCGGGGATGGGCCCCAGGCAGCCCCCCTCCACCCAGGCGCGGTAGTCCGGATCCCCCTCCATCTGGGCGGGGGAGCGGCCCTCGAAGATGCCGAAGTTCATCTCCCGCAGGTCCTCAATGGGTTCCAGGCGGGCAGCGGGAAAGAGGATGGCGGCGGATTCCAGGGCCCGGCGCTGGGGGCTGCAGTACACCAGGTCGGGGGAGAAGTCCGCCCGGTGGAGGGAGGCCCGGCCCTCCGGAGAGAGGGGAACATCGTGTGTTCCCTGGTACCGTCCGTCTGTTGTATAGGAAGTGGCTCCGTGCCGGAGCAGGTCAACGATCATACATCAAGTTCCCCCTTCAGAATCATGGGCAGGCCGCAGAAGACCCGCACCACGGTCTGGGCCCGCCGGGCCAGCAGACAGGACAGGCGCCCCGCCGCCTCCCGGGCCCGGCGCTGCTGCGGATCTGCGGGGACCACGCCGCCGCCCACCTCGGTGGCCAGCACCAGGGTGTAGTCCCGGGCCAGCCGGTCCGCCAGGGCAGGCAGATCCTCCTCCCGGGCGGCCAGGTCCTGGACGTCCCGGATCAGGGGCCCCTCCAGGCCCAGGGAGCGGGCGAAGGCCTCCTTGCCGCTGAAAAGAGGCCCGGTTACAAAAATCATGTCAGTGCCTCCGTCGTCTGAGTCAGAACCAGGGCCCCCAGCTGCCACAGTTCGCAGGTCTGAAGAAACCAGCCCGCCAGGTCCCCGGAGACTCCTCCGAATTCCCTGCAGGCCAGGCGGCGGTAGCGCACCAGGGTGATGGCGGCCGCTGCGGCCATGGCCAGGCCCCCGGGACCTCCCGCCAGAATCTGGGCCAGCAGCAGAAGGGCGGCCAGCACCCCCAGGAAGAGCCCCGCACCCCTCCGGCTGGTGGCCTCCACCAGGGTGTGGGCCAGACCGGTGTCCCGGGCCAGGGGCCAGGCGGTGAGGGACCAGCCCGAGAGGGAGCGGGAGAGGGGAAAGGAGAGGCCCAGACAGAACAGGGCCCGGGGGGTGGGCAGGAGAGAGGCGGAGAAGGCAAAGGAGGCCACGAAGAAGATCCCCAGGTGGATGAGGGCGAAGGCCCCGCAGTGGGGGTCGTGGAGAATCTCCTGTTTTTTCTCCTGTCCGCCCCAGGAGGCCCGGGCGTCCCAGGTGTCAGCGTAGCCGTCCAGGTGGATGCCGCCGGTGAACACCAGGGGGGCCAGACAGAGGGCGGCCCCCCGGAGAAGGGCGGGCAGGGGCAGCAGAGCCAGGGCCGTCCACAGCAGGCCGCAGACCGCGCCCACCAGAGGGAAGGCGGGGAGGACAGCCCTCAGAGTCTCTCTGGTCCAGGGCGCAGAGGGAGCGGGCAGCACGGAGAACAGGGAGAAGGCCAGAGCCAGGGACTTCAGGATCCCCATGGATTCTCCCCCTTCCAGCACAGGGCCTGTCCGCAGACCGCCTCCACCACGCAGTCCGCCTCCCGGGCCAGGGTGCGGTGGAGGGAGGCCAGCACCTCCAGGTAGTGGAGGGTGTCCCCCAGCCAGTCCCGGCCGCCGGAGAAGACCTGGCAGCTCACCACCACCAGGGTCTCAGCCCGGGCCCGGAGGGTGCGGATGCCCTCCAAAATGGCGGCTTCCGGATCCTGTTCCGGAGCAGCAGCGGAATACAGCTCGTTGGCGGTGAGGTTGGCCAGGTCCTCCAGGAGAAGGGCGCAGCCCCCGGGGACCGGCAGGTCCCTGAGGCCGCGGCTGCACTCCAGGGTGTGAAAGCCCCGGCCGGCGCGCAGGGCCCGGTGCCGGGCCACCCGGGCCCGGCTCTCCCCGTCCCGCACCTCCATGGTCGCCAGATAAATGCGGGGGTCTCCCGGGCTGCGGGAGAGCAGCTGCTCTGCCAGGGCGCTCTTTCCGCTGGCGGCGTCCCCCAGGATCAGGGTGAACACGGCACCGCCTCCTCCGGCTCATAGGGGGAGATCCCCCGGGCGGCAAAGGTGGCCGCGCCCTGGTAGACGGCCAGCGCCATGTCCAGCAGGGGGAGAAGGGCCAGGGCCCCGCAGCCCTCCCCCAGGTGCATGCCGGCGGTGAGCAGGGGCGGTTTGCCCAGTTCCCCCAGCAGCAGGGCACTGATGGGTTCGGAGGAGAGATGGCTGGCGAAGAGGGCCTGACCCGCCTGGGGACACAGCCGCAGGGCACACAGGGCCGCCGCCCCGGTGATGGCCCCGTCCAGCACGATGGGGATCCGCCAGAGGGCTCCCCCTAAGCATACGCCGCACAGTGCGGCGATGTCCAGTCCCCCCACCTTGCACAGCACGTCCAGGGGGTCCCCCGGATCCGGAGCGTTGACCGCCAGGGCCCGCTTCAGGGCCTCCCGCTTGCGGCGCAGCCCCTCCCCGGAGAGACCGGCCCCCCGGCCGGCCAGCTCCTCCACCGGCAGTTCCAGCAGGGCGGCGGTGACCGCCGCCGCCGTGGAGGTGTTTCCGATGCCCATCTCCCCCACCGCCAGAAGGCGGGTTCCTTTTTCCCCCTCCTCCTCCACCAGGCGGATGCCGGTGCGGATGGCCTCCAGACCCTCCTCCCGGGTCATGGCGCTGCCCAGGCTGATGTCCCCGGTGCCGTTGCGGATGCGCCGGTCCAGCACTCCGGGACAGCCGGGGAAGTCCCGGATCCCCACATCCACCGGCACCACCCGGCAGCGGGCAATCCGGGCCATGCGCCCGGCGGGGGTGGTGCCCTCCGCCAGGCCCCGGGCCACGGCGGCGGTCACCTCCCGGCCGCACTGGCTGACCCCCTGGGCCACAATGCCGTTGTCAGCGCAGAACACCAGCAGGGACCGGGGACAGAGGGAGAGCTCCGGAGAGCCGGTGAGGGCCGCCATGTCCTCCACCATGGACTCCAGCAGCCCCAGTCCCCCCAGGGGGTGGGCGCAGGCGTTCCAGCGGCTGCGGGCGGCCCGGCGGGCGGACTCATCCGGGGGAAGAAGGGGAGGCAGATTCACGGCAGAGACTCCTTTCGGGGGGAAGAGGGTGGGGACCGGAGGGCAGGATGGGGACGGCGGGGATCCTCCGGGAATCGGGTTACGGTTCCCGG
>CAYXVN010000027.1:14323-19824 GCA_964468565.1 uncultured Oscillospiraceae bacterium
GGGGAGAAAAGAAAATGGCGGTCTGAATCAGGCAGACCGCCGTGAACCTTCATTTGATCTCATAATCCCGTCCGAACTGAAGCTTTTCGAAGTCGATGCGGTGCCGGGGCGGCAGGTCGTCCACATCCTCCTCCGCCTCCGGGGCCGTGGCGGGGAAGGAGGTCTGTGCCGCCGCCTGCTCCTCGATCTGCTCCTGGGTGAGGAAGCGGGGAGGGGAGAGAAACTCGGCCGTATCGTCCAGCTGCCCTCCCTGGGTCTCCGGCTCCTTCTCCGGGGAGGGGGGCAGGGTGATGTCCACGTCGGGATCCTGGATGGCCTTGGCCAGCAGCCGCTGCACGTTGCCGTCGATCTCGGAGACCGTCTGCTCCACCGGATCCGCCGGGGCGGGAGCGGGGGTGCCATCCGTGGGGGAGAGACTGAGAAGCCGGTTCAGCAGCTGGGTCTCCTCCGCCTGAAGGGTGGTGACCTTCTTCACGAACTCGGCGGTGGCCTGCCTGGCCTGGGTCAGCCGGGCCTCCTCCGCATCCGCAGCCCGGGCCAGATCGTCCCGGCGGGCCAGCACGTCCTTCTCCGCCTCCTGGATGATGGAGGCCTTCTTCTCCTCGGCCTCCTTCACCAGATCATCCGCCATCCGCTGGGCGGTGAGCAGGGTCTTGCGCATGGCGTCCTCGGTGGAGCGGTACTCCTCCATCTTGTCCAGCAGCACCTTCATCTTGTTTTTGAGCACGGCATTCTCGTTGAACAGAGCGGTATAGTCTCCGGTGAGGATGTCCAGGAATTCATCCACCTGGGCCATGTTGTAGCCGCCGCCGAAGCTTGCCCGCTGAAATGCCCGTTCCGAAACTTCCTGAGGGGTGAGCATCTTCCTTTCCTCCCGTCAGAGGCCCGCAGGGCCTCAGAAATACATGCCGTTGTTCTCCAGCTCGTCGATAAGGTCGCCCAGGATGTCCACGTTGTAGGGAGTGATGATGTAGGTGGAGATGGCAACCTTCTTGATCTTGCCCTCCTGGGCATAGGCCACACCGGCCAGGAAGTCCAGTACCCGGCGGGCCACATCCTTGTTGGTGGACTCCAGATTCAGCACCACGGTGCGCTTCTCCCGCAGGTGGTCCGCGATGGCGGAGGAGTCCTCGAACTTCTCCGGCTTCACCAGCACCACCTGCAGCTGGGTGGCGGCCCGGATGTTGACCACCTTGTTGCTGCGGCGGTCGTCGCTGCCGGAGTCATAGGAGGAATCCGTGCGGGAGGAACGCTCATTGCGGGGAGCGGGAGCGTCCGGCTCGTCGTACTCGTCCTCGTAGGGCTGCTCTTCCTCCTCCTCGTAGGGGTGGGAGATACGCTTTAATTCATCCAGGAATCCCATGATCTGTTCCTCTTTTCATCATTCAAGTTTCTGCCTCAGTCCTGCCGGGGCCTCAGGGGAGGCCGGGGGCCGAACAGGGCGGTGCCTACCCGGACCAGGGTGGCACCCTCCGCAATGGCGTCCTCGAAGTCGCCGCTCATGCCCATGGACAGGCAATCCATCCGGGTATCATTATCGTAGATTCTGCCTTTGATGTCAATAAAAAGTCTGGCCATGGCGGAAAAATAATTGCGGTTGGCCCCGGGCTCCGGGGAGATGGGGGGAATGGCCATCAGGCCCCGCAGGCGGACTCCCGGCAGTTGGCGGGCCAGAGCGGCCAGGGCGGGGGCCTCCTCCGGGGCAATGCCCCCCTTGCTCTCCTCCCCGGCGATGTTCACCTCCAGGAGGATGTCCTGGGTGATGCCCAGCTTCTCCGCCTGGGCGGCCACGCAGCGCAGCAGGTGCTCCGAGTCCACCGAGTGGATGAGGCTCACCTTCCCCACCACCTGCCGGACCTTGTTGGTCTGGAGGTGGCCGATGAAATGTACCTCCGAGCCCTCATAGGCTCCGGCGGCCAGATGGGCGGAGAGCTCCTGGACCCGGTTCTCTCCGCAGCAGCGGATGCCGGCGGCAATGCCGGCGCGGATGGTCTCATCGCTCTGGGTCTTGGTGGCGGCACAGAGGGAGACCTCCCCCGGGTCCCGTCCCGCCGCCCGGGCGGCGGCGGCCATGCGGTCCAGGACAGCCTGTACCGATGCGTGCAGGTCCAACATAAAATTCCTTCTTCCTGAAACTGTACCCCTGCCCCTCAGCGCTCCAGCAGCTGGCCGTCGTAGAGGCCGGTGCCCTGGACGATGATGGTGTCCCCCGCCCGCAGGGCCCGGCTGCCGGTGGAGGCGGGGCGGATCACATAGAAGTCGTCGGATTCCGTCACCACTTCCGCGTCCTTGAACTCCACCCGGCCGGCCACCAGGGTGTAGACCCCGGTGCGCTTGCCGGTGAGCTCCTGGCTGGAGTCCTCCGGGGTGTAGGTGTAGGTCTCCATCTTCACCGCCTCCTTGGGCACCCGCAGGCCGCTCCAGCTGTGGAAGATGAGCTCGGCGGTCTGGCGGCGCAGGAGGGTGGTGCGGGCCAGGTAGCGGTCCGAGGAGAAGACCACCGTTTTCTCCTCCTCCTGGGCGCTGCTGATGGCCTCCACCCGCATGTTCACGTCCTGGTCGAAGTCCCCGGTGAAGCGCAGCAGGGCGGTGCTGCCCACGGTGAGGCGGTTGGCGGTGGCGGCGTCAAAGCTGGCGGCAAAGTACCAGCGGTCGTTGGTGATGAGCTTGCCGATCTCGTCCCCGGATACCTCCTGAGCGTTGCCCATGGCGGCGCGCAGCAGGGAGGGGGTGAGCTGAGTGGCCATGTCCGGGGTGAGGCTGCTCTCATAGCCGTCCACCATGCCGGAGAAGATGCCGGAGGCGGTGGAGCGCACCCGGGTGGTGGCGGAGGCGGTGAGCTGGGCCAGGGAGCCGTAGCGGCTGCGCAGGTCGGTCATCCGGGCCGTCAGGTCCTGGGTGCTGAGATCCTCCCCGTAGGTATAGCCCCGGCGGAGGACGCCGCTCTTCACCTCCATGACCTGGTCCTCCAGGCCGCTGTAGTCCCCCCGGGAGGCGGAGGTGCGCAGGGCCACCACCGAGCGGAGGATGCTCTCATCCAGGCTGGTGATGGAGTCCGTGCTGCTGTTCCAGGTGACGGCGGCCTCCAGAAGGCTGATCTCCTTCTCCAGGCTCTCCAGTTCCGCCTGGTCCGCCTGGGCCTGGGTGGTCTGATAGACCAGGGCCACGGTCTGGCCCATGCCCACCTTCTCCCCCTCCCCCCGGACCACGTCGGCGATGCCTCCCTGGCCGGGGATGACCTGTTCCTCCCGGATCAGGAGGCCGTCCGCCTCGGCGCTGTCCGTGGCGGTGTAGGTGTAGGCGGTTACGGTTTCGTAGGGGTCGTTGATGCTCCGCACCACATAGACCCCGAAGTATATGGCAAGAGCCAGGGCCAGGGTGGCCATGACAAAGGTGATAAGGGACTGTCCCTGTTTCATCGCACTTGGTGCTCCTGTGACTGAAGAAATGGAAGTTACTCATTAAGAGCATACTCCCATCCGGGGGAGGCGTCAAGACCTTTCCCGGAAAAAACCCCGCCTGCCTCAGCCGGGGGCCTCCCGGCGGAGAAGGTCCAGGGCCTGCTCCAGGCCCTTTTCCACCTCCGGGAGAGAGTCCCAGAGGATCCGGTGGGCGGCGGCATTGCGGCGAAACCAGGACAGCTGGCGCTTGGCGTACTGGCGGGTGTGGAGGCGGATCTCCTGGGCGGCACGCTCCGTATCCCCGTCCCCCCGCAGGGCGGCGGCCATCTCCCTGTACCCGATGGCCTGCATGGCAGTGCAGTTCTCCGGCACCCCCCGGTCCAGCAGAGCGCGCACCTCCTCCACCAGCCCGGCCTCCATCATGGCGTCCACCCGCCGGTCGATGCGCTGCCACATGTCCCTCCGCCGGGCATACTCCAGAATGATGGTGTGGCCCCGGTAGCGGGGGGGCAGAGCCCGGGTGGCGGCGTTGTGGCGGGAGAGGGGGGAGCCGGTGGTCTCATAGACCTCCAGAGCCCGGATGATCCGCTTGTGGTCATGGGGGTGCAGCCGCCCGGCGGTGTCCGGGTCCACTTGGGCCAGTTCCGCCAGCAGGGCCTCTCCCCCCTCCCGGCGGCAGCGCTCCTCCAGGACGCGGCGCAGGGACAGGTCCGGCTCCCGGGGGGCGAAGGTCCGCCCGGAGAGCAGGGAGTCGATGTACAGCCCGGTGCCCCCCGCCAGGATGGGAAGCTTTCCCCGGGCCAGGATGTCGTCCGTGCAGGCCCCGGCCAGCTCCACATAGCGGGAGACGGAGAAATCCTCCTCCGGCTCCACGATGTCCAGCATGTGATGGGGGACCCCCTTCCGCTCCTGGAGGGTGGGCTTTGCCGTCCCGATGTCCATGTGCCGGTAGATCTGCATGGAGTCGGCGGAGACCACCTCCCCGTTGAGCCGCAGGGCCAGCTCCACCGCCAGGGCCGTCTTCCCCGAGGCGGTGGGGCCGCAGATGACCAGGATGTCCGGTGGCATGGGAACCCCCCTTTCGCATGGGTTCAGGATCCGGAGCGGCCCAGCTGGCGCTCCAGGTCCTGTCTGGTGAGCTGCACCGCCACCGGACGGCCGTGGGGGCAGCAGCGCACCTGGCCGGAGAGCACCGCCCGGGCGATCTCCTCCAGTTCCTCCGGGGCGCTGTGCCAGCCCCCCTTGATGGCCGCCCGGCAGGCCAGGGAGTGGAGCAGATCATCCCGGGCGGCGGCGGGATCCGCCTGGCCGCAGGTGAGCAGCCGGCGGGCCAGATCCTCCAGCACTCCGGGGATCTGGCCGGTGTCCAGATCCGAGGGGGCCTGGCGCACCGCCAGGGAGCCCTCCAGCTCATCCACCTCAAAGGCGTACTCCTCCAGCAGCTGCCGCCGGGAGAGGAGGGCCTCCTGCTCCCGGGGGCCCAGGCGGCACACCACCGGGGTCAGCAGCCGCTGGCCCATGGGCCGCCGGTCCTCCGCCTTCAGCCGGCGGAAGATCATGGCCTCGTGGGCGGCGTGCTTGTCAATGAGGTAGGCGGTATCCCCCTGCTCCACCAGAATGTAGGTGTGAAAGAGCTCCCCCGCCACACGAAAGGGGGGCAGCTGAGACTGGGAGGGCAGTTCCATCTGCCTGGCTTCCCCCTCTGACCTGGCTTCCGCCTGCTGCCCGGCCCCGGACTGGGGCCTGGGTCCGGCCTGGGGCTCGGCTCCCGTCTGCGACCCGGCTCCGGCATCCTGTGACCCGGCCCCCCGGGGCGGGCCCGGGGGCTGGGGCTCCTCCGGGCCTTTGGCGGCGGAAGGAGGGGCCTCCGGGGCGGGAGGGGGAGCGGCGGAGGAGGAAGGGGGAGAGGGGGCCGGGGAGAAGGCGGCCACCTCCTCCAGGGGAAATCCGAAAGCGGAGAGGTCCTGGGAGAGAGAGAAGGAGCTGCTTCCCCGGGAGAGGGTGCCGGCGGAGGCCGCAGCGGCGGCCACTCCAGGCCTTCCGCAACCGGGAGCACCCCGGCCCCTTCCGGAGAGAGAGGAGGCACCGGGGGAACCGGCG
>CAYXVN010000028.1:0-19091 GCA_964468565.1 uncultured Oscillospiraceae bacterium
CACAAACCAGGCCCGTTTGGGGGTCAGGTAGTAGGTGCCCAGTTCCACCTCGGCGGTCATGCCGGACTCGTACTCGAAGAGGAGCTTGAAGTAGTCGTCCACCCGCTCGTTGATGACGTTTTTCACATCGGCGTAGACGCTGACCGGTTTCTCGTCCGTCATCTGCAGGATCTGGTCAATGAGATGCACGCCCCAGTCGTAGAGCATGCCGCCCCCCTTTTCCGGGTAGACGTGCCAGTCGTGCATGTTGCCGTTGAAGCCGTAGAGCTGGGATTTGATGAGATAGACATCTCCCAGCAGGCCCTGGTTCACCACTTCCTTCATGGTGGCGTAGTCCACATCCCAGCGGCGCTGCTGATGGACGGTCATGTGGACCCCGGCCTGCTTCACGATCTCCACCATTTCGTCAAACTCTGCCACCGACATGGCGGCGGGCTTTTCCAGCAGAATGTTCTTGCCGGCCTGGGCGCTCTTTTTCACCATCTCGAAGTGGAGGTCGTTGGGGATGGAGAGAATGACGGTGTCCACGTCCGCTCTGCGCAGAAGCTCATCCGCACTCTGGTAGACCGCCACGCCGGCAGGGGCGTCAGCCAGCTGGGCGGGCTCGGTGTCACAGACTGCGATAAGCTTCATCTCCGGCAGGGTGGCCAGCATGTTGGCATGCTCGTGTCCCATGAAGCCGAAGCCGATGATGCCTGTTGTGATCATTGCAGTTACCTCTTTTGAGTCTCAGTGTGTGTCCTTCCAGAACCGGGCAATGTTGCGGAACATGGTGGTGGTCTCCCACAGGCTGTGGCGGGCCAGCAGCTGGGCGAAGGTCAGGTCGGCCGGCTTTCCGCCCTGGGGCCGGGCCACGGTCTTTCCGTCTCGGAACTCCGCCCCGATCCAGAAGGTGACCCGGGTTTCATAGGCGTCGGGGAGCACGCGGTAGTAGCACAGCTCGGTGACGTACAGGGGCTCCGCGTCCGGCTGGTGGAGGGGATGGCAGAAGGTGTTGGCCCCGGTGAGGCCGATGCAGGCGGTGTCCCCGGAGCCGGTGTGCAGGCCCACCTTCTCGGGGGTCATGCCCTCGTAGAAGCGGATCAGGCTGAAGCCGTTGCCCACGTCCTCAATGGCGCAGTCCGCATAATGGCGCAGGTGGGCACCGGGGCACCAGATCTTGTAGTACAGATCCCCGGGCGGGTTGAAGTGATCGATGAAGTAGGCCACCATCTCGGGGGTAACCCCGGGGCTGGTGACGGTGGCGGTGGCAAAGCCGATGCCGCTGTCCAGGACGCAGTAGCCGGTGCGGATGGGGCAGCAGCCGGGCACGTCCATGTGGGCGGCGTAGTCCTCAATGAGAAAGGCATCCCCGGGGTCCATGGGGCAGCCGGACTCCACGGCGATCAGGTCCCGCTCCTGGGGCATGACCACGCCCAGATAGTAGTAGGGGGCATAGGGGGACTTTTTCTCCTCCTCCGTCAGGTCGGAGGTGAGGGCATAGATCTCCCCGAAGTTCTCCCGGCCGGGGCTGAGGAGCTGGCAATCCTTGGGGAAGAGGATGGGTTTCTCCCGGTCAAAGGGCACATCCCACTTCCAGTCCTGAGAGTGATCAAACATGCTGTCGATCTCCTTTCTGTCTGTGTTCAAACCAGTCGAAGGCGGCCTCATTGGTGGAATCCGACCCGTTGCCGGAGGCAAAGATGCCCACCATGGTGCCGGTCATGCAGCCCACCTTCTCCGGGTTGATGGCAAAGCCGTCCGCCTGGGCGAACAGCCGCAGGTGCTCCCGGTCCTCCCCGCAGGAGAAGGTGTAGCGGTTGCCGTCCATCTGGACGGAGAGGACCACCGTGTCAGCGTCCCACTCCGTCTCGGCCAGGACCCGGGTGACCTCCTCGGCCTGGAAGCCGGGCATATAGGGGGGAAGCTGGAAGTCCGAGGTGGAGAGGACCAGGCGCAGCTTCTGCCTGCCGTTTTCCTGAACCCGCTCCAGGCGGTACTGGTGGTTCATGGCCTGGCGGATCACCAGACCGGCGCTCTCGGTGCCCTGGGGACGGAAGGTCATGGCACAGGCGGCGGACTCCCTGGGTTCCAGCTGGCGCTGGCACAGGGCGGGGGCGTAGTAGCCGTAGGCCATGGTATGCACAAAGCTCATGGGGCGCAGGGGCTCCGCCATGGCCTGGGGAATGCAGCGCAGGTACAGCCGGGAATCTGCGATGCGCCAGAAGGTCTCATAAGGCCGGCCCCAGAAGGACCAGTCCAGGGAGAGGGTTTCGCTGTCGAAATCGTCCAGGGCCTTTCTGGCGGGGAAGGGGTGCTCGGGAAGGGCCGGAGCGGGATACTCCCAGTCCAGCCGGCCGGTCTCGGGGCTGAAGAGAGGCCAGTCCCGCTCCCAGACCACGGGACAGATCCAGGTCTCCCGGCCCATGTTCTTGCTGACGCCGTCCACCAGGCGGGAGGCCAGCATGACCGCATACCAGCTGCCGTCGGGGAGGTCCACCAGATCCGCATGGCCCACGTTGCCGATGGGGCAGCGGAAGCCCATGTGGCGGTGGGTGATCACCGGGTTGGCGGGATTGTTCTCGTAGGGGCCGAAGACATTGCGGCTTCTGGCCACGGTGGCGGAGTGATAGTGCTCCGTTCCCCCCTCTGCAATCAGCAGGTAGTACCAGGAGCCGATGTGGTAGATGTGGGGGGACTCGGGGGAGGCCACGTCGGCGAAGGCGCCGCCGAAGATGGCCACGGGCTGGGAGGCCATGCAGTAGTGTTCGATGTCAAATCTGGCCACCCAGATGCCCTGGCGCAGGCCGCCTTTGCCGTCCGGCCAGTTGTCCCCGGTGCCCATGACATAGCAGGTACCGTCGGTGTCGAAGAAGAGGGAGGCGTCAATGCCGGGCACATCCGGCAGCCAGTGGGGGCTGGACCAGGGACCGGCCGGGTCCGTGGCGGTGATGATGTAGTTGCCGTCGTGGGAGAAGTTGGTGTTGATGATGTAGAAGGTGCCGTTGTGGTAACGGAGGGTGGGGGCCATGACCCCGCCGTTCATGCAGTTGCGCTCCACGTGGAACCCGTTTTCTGCAGTCATGGCATAGCAGAGCTGTTCCCAGTTCTGCAGGTCCCGGCTGTGGAAAACGGGAATGCCCGGGTACTCCTCAAAGCTGGAGCAGGCCAGGTAGAAGTCGTCTCCCACCCGGCAGATGGTGGGATCCGGATAGAATCCGGGAAGGATGGGGTTTTTCAGTGTGCTCATGGGTTCTCCTCCTGAGGAATCTGACCATGGGTCAGGAAATGAAAGCGGGGGTCAGAGCCGGCAGCCCGGGGGGAATCAGTAACGGAACAGTTCCACCATCAGGCAGGACAGCCGGTCACCGAAGCGCAGGGACATCTTCTCATCCCCGTTCAGGATGCGCCCGGGCACCCACTCTCCGCCCTGGAGATCTCCCTCCTCCAGCCGGAGGAAGTCCAGCTTGCAGGTTTCACCGGGTTTGACCTGGAAGGTGAGGCTGCTGCGCATGCCCAGGATCAGGAAGCGGTTCTCCGACAGCTCATACACCAGCCCGGCGGGCAGGGGTTTGCCGGAGATCCGGGGATCGTAGGCCACGGAGAGATCCCAGCGGTCAAAGCGGAGAAAGGCGCCGTAGTCGATCTCGGATTTGCGAAGCCAGGCTTTCAGGTGGGGGGTTCCCCGGTAGTGCAGATAGAGGGGCATCATCTCCCGGATCACCCCGTAGGTCCGGCTCAGGTAGCCGGCGCTGCCGGCGATGTCAAAGGCGGAGGGGTCGATGTTCAGGGCGATCATCACTTCCATGGGGGGCTTGTCCACCTGCTCCGGAGGCAGGTTCAGCTCCTCGATGCCGAAGGGGGAGTAGCAGATGGCGTTGTGCTGTCCCACGGCGTAAAGGCAGTAGGAGGCGGTGACGGCGTCCTTGCGGACCTCGGGAACCACCAGGGGGTTGCCCTCATAGGCGTATTCGTCCAGAATCTGGGCCACATAGGACACATAGATGTCCGGACCGAAGGCAAAGAGAGAGGGGGCGGCGATGCGCCAGATGGGGTGCATGCCCCGGACCGGTCCGCCGGAGGGGTAGGAGCCGGGGTACCAGGGGTACTGGCGCAGCCAGCAGTTGGCGTAGCAGGGGAGGGGATAGCGTGCCCGGCCGGCACTGGCGATGCGCTCCACCCCGCAGGCGAAGTGCCAGGCCATGAAGGACTCCTCCGCATCATCGCCGAAGGCCTCCCGCCAGGTGCCGGAGACATGGAGGCCGGAGGCCAGGGCAGGAGGGATTTCCCCCTCAAAGAGGGTGTTTGCCCGGTCTCCGTAGTCCCGCTCGGTTCCCAGCAGCCCAATCTCGTTTTCCACCTGAATGAACAGCACGGTGGACTGCTCCTCATCCACCTGCCGCAGGTGGGCCATGACGGCGGAGAAGGCCGCCGCGTCCCGTTCCACGGCCGCCTCACAGAGGGGGGAGATGGTGTTGATGGGTTCCCCGCCTGCCTTGCGGACACGGAAGTAGGTGCCAGAGTCCTGCTTCATCCAGGCGGGGACGTACATGGACTCCCCGTTCTTCCATAGACCGAACCAGAGAAAGACCAGGTGCAGGTTATGCGCTCTGGCCTGGGCAATAAGACCGTCCATGAGGGTGAAGTCATAGCGCCCCTCCTCCGGCTCCACACACTCCCAGTACAGCGGAAGAAGAACGGTATTGAGATTGAGATTTTCCAGACGTGGCCACACCTCCCGGTCCATGTAGGACAGAGAGCTGGCGCCGGAGTTGTGCAGTTCACCGGCCAGGGCGATGAAGGGTTCTCCCTGGACATAGAGGGTGGGAATACCCCGATCCATGCGGATTTCCGGAATATCTGCCATGAAATTCAACTCTCCTTTGCAGGTTTTCAGAGAGACGGGGCCTGTGCCCTGCTGGGGAAGCAGGCCCCGTCCGAGAGGAAAGGAAGGATTATTTGTGATCCCAGGCGTGCTTGCCGGCGTCCAGATCGGCGCGGATCTCCGCCACCTTCTTGGCGTCCAGCTTGTAGAAGAAGAGAGGAATCAGGGAGACAAGGGCAATGATGGCCGGAAGAATGTTGACCATGAAGTTGATGCCCAGTTTGGTGGAGGCGGTCTGCTCCACGTTGGGAACATAACCCACGGCCTCGATCAGCAAGACAACGGGGGCGCACAGGGCGGTGGCCAGTTTCACGCCGAAGCTGAGCATGGATGCGGCCAGGCCTTCCTGCCGCTTGCCCAGCTTCCAGTCGCCGTACTCAATGGAGTCGGCGACCATGCCATAGCAGATGGCCGGTGCACCGAAGCCCAGGGAGCCGACGAAGGAGAAGCCGATAAGGAAGACGGGGTTGCTGGTGGGATAGAGGAACAGGGCGACGAATCCTGCGGCCATGACCAGGTTCATGATGACCATGTAGTTGCGTTTGCCGAAGACTCTGGTGCCCCAGGGAACGGTGAGGGTGCCCACCAGCTGGCCGAAGGTCATGGCGGTGAACATGATGGAGATGTACTGGGGGCCGCCGACCACGTAGATGACGTGGTAGGTGAGGATGCCGTAACGGCCGGTGACGCAGATGGTGCCGGCGACGGTGGCCACAACCACCATCAGCAGCTGGTCATTTTTGATCAGGTCCTTCAGGCTCTGGAAGAAGCTCTGCTTCTCTGCGGGGGCGGATGCGTGCAGCTGGTTGGTGTACTTCTCCTTGCATCCTGCGGCGCACAGCCAGAACATGGGTATCAGGGCGATGGAGAAGATGACGGTGGCGACGAAGTAGCCGTGGGCGTCGGGCATGGGCTCGCCGGTGCTGGGGTTGGTGGCGGAGCTGAAGTGGAGGATGATGGGCATGGCGATGGCGGAGAGGATCATGCCGATGATGGAGGCGCCGGCGCTGCGGGCGGTTGCCAGGGCCTGACGGACGTTGGAGTCCAGGGCGATCACGTTCTGCATGGCCTGGTAGGCGATGGAGCAGGCGGTGTAGGCCATGCCGGCGCCGATGTAGCAGACCAGACAGAGGATGACCTTTGCCATGCCCGTGACCGGGAAGACGGTAAAGGTCAGGATGTTGAAGATGGCCAGGAACGGAGGCGCGAACATCAGGTAGGGACGGAAGCGCCCCCAGCGGGTGTTGGTGCGGTCGGCGATGGTGCCCATCATGGGATCGTTGATGGCGTCCCAGACCCGGGCGATCAACACAATGAAGGAGATGGCCGCTCCGGAGAGACCAACAATATCCGTATAGAAGATGTTCAGATAGTTGTTGATCATGTACCAGCTCATCTGGCAGCCGACTTCGCCTAGGGCGTAGGCGGTCAGCAGCTTCGGGCTGGCCTTTTCTTTGACGTTGGACGTACTGCTCATGAAACCTTCCTTCCTTTTCTCAGTGGGCCGCTGCCTCCGGGGTGCCTCCTCGGATGGTCCACCGTGTTTCCGGCTCAGCGCCCTTCGGGCTCCTCCCCGGTTGATGGGTTCATTATAGACAGATCCCCGCCCCGGGGCTGCCCGGCATTTGCATGTTTTGACCGCAATTTTTGCGAACTTGGGGCGGGGCAGGCCCGGAGACGCAAAAACCGTCAGGTGGTTTTTGCAGCCTGTCCGCACCATTGGCAGGGGGAAAAGGGAGAAATCCCTGTGCCACAGGGGTTACGGGGCATCCGGGGCCAGAGGGTCTGCCGGGAGGGTCCGGAGGGGAAAATCAGTTCCCGTCAGAGGCGGAACAAAGTGCCCTGTGGGGCTCGGGGACGGGGAATCTCCCCGGGAGCCGGACCTTCCAGGTGCCGTCCGTCTGTCCCGGACAGCCTTCGGATGCAGGGGACCGGCTCACCGGAGTGGCTTGGGAGAGGCTGGCAGCCGGCGGGGACCTGCACCCCCGGGGAGGTGTACCCCACAGCCGGGCTGCAGGAAGACAGGGGGGTGGGCCGGGCAACCGGGATGCCGGGACGGCATGGCCAGAGGTCAGGGAAGGGGCAGAAAGAATTTGACAATTTTGCTGAGATCTGATATTATTGCCTATCCTGTTTTGTGAGGTGCTCCATATGGGTGTATATCAGGGGATGGAGATGGTGCTTCTGCACGGGGAGAGCATGGAGGAGCACTGGCACTCTGAACTGGATGTGCTCTTCACTGCCCACGGCTCCTGCCGGGTCCGGATCCAGGGCAGGACCGTGGAGATGGGGGAGGAGGACATCTTTCTGATCAACTCCAGTCTGCCCCACAGCCTGCAGTGTCCCCAGGATACGGTACTGTGCTGCGTGAAGTATCCCTGGCAGCTGATCTCCGGACAGATGGGCACCAGCGCCGTGCTCTTCCGCTGTTCCAGTGCCGAGGACCGGGCCCAGTCCTACAGTGAGGTGCGCCGGATTTTCCGGGCCCTGGTCTTTTATTATCTGGGGGAAAAGCGGAGGACGGACTGTCTGCTGGACAGCCACCTTCTGCAGCTGCTGGACTGCCTGATTGAGAACTACCTGGTGGAACTGCCCCAGGACGGCTCCGCCCGCCTCAGCGACCAGGAGCGGATGCAGCAGATCCTCCAGTACGTCAACCAGAACTACCGGGAGAGCGTGGAGCTGTCCCACCTGGCAGAGCAGATGTATGTATCTCCCTCCACCCTGTCCCGACTGTTCCGGCGGGAGACCGGTATGGGTTTTGTGGAGTATCTCAACCAGGTGCGGACCCATGCCGCCGCGGTGGCACTGGAGAACACCCAGGAGAATGTGACGAAAATTGCGGTCAGCTGCGGGTTTTCCAGCCTCTCTGCCTTTAACCGGGTTTTTCGGGAGCTCTACGGCACCAGTCCCACGGAGTACCGGCGCCTGCGCCAGGAGGCCAGAAAGGAGGAGCAGGAGCAGGAGAGCCGGTACATCGCCTCCATCCGGGAGCGGATGACCCACTCGGAGATCGTTCCGGACCCGGCCTCGGGGTTTGCCGAGCGGCACCGGAGAGCGGCCGTCCAGGCGGATGTGCGGTGCGGGGAGCAGCATGCGAAGATCTGGAACCACGTGATCAACATCGGGCCGGTCTCCATCCTGCTGCACGCCGGCATGCAGAAACAGATCCTGTCCCTGACGGAGTCCCTGGGGTTCACCTATGTGCGGCTGTGGAACGTGTTCTCCCGGCAGCTGATGATGGCCGACGGGGAGCACATCGGCAACTACAACTTTGCCCAGCTGGACGGGGCACTGGATTTTCTCCTCAGCAACCGCATCCTGCCCTACCTGGACTTCGGGCAGCGGCCGGACACCATCACCCGGGATGAGCAGGGGTACGTGGTCCAGGAGAACACCAACATCGTGTTCCGCTCCCGCCGGGCCTGGGAGCACCTGCTGCAGAGCCTGATCCGCCATCTGGTGAACCGCTACGGCCAGAGCGTGGTCAGCCAGTGGATCTTCGAGCTGTCCTACATCTTTACGGAGGACGACCGGGATCCCTGCTACCGGGACGACTCCGGGCCCTTCTCCTTTTCGGATGCCTTTGCCTTCTTCTACCGGGAGGTGAAAGGTCAGATCCCACTGGCCAAGGTGGGCGGCCCCGGTGTCATTCCCCCCTGGCTGGAGGAGAAGCAGCGCTGCTTTCTGCGGGACTGCCGGGAGCGCAGCTGCGTGCCCGACTTCTGGTCCGTTCTGCTCTACCCCTACGACTGTGAGCGGGACAGGCCCTCACCCATCGCCGTCCGCTCCGGCGATGTCCACACCGAGGAGGAGCAGATCCGCCGCACCCGGGACATGCTGCGGGAAGAGGGGGCGGAAAGCTGCAAGCTGTTCGTCTCCGAGTGGAACTGCACCCTCTCGGACCGGAACTGTCTCAACGACAGCACCTACCGGGCGGCCTACATCGCCCAGAAGCTGCCGAAGATCTGGAACGACATCGACCTTGTGGCGGTGCAGCTGGGGTCGGATCTGGTGGGGAGCCACTACGATACCAACCGGGTGGTCAGCGGGGGCATGGGGCTGCTGACCACAACGGACATCCGCAAACCAGCCTTCTTTGCTCTGCAGCTGCTGAACAGCCTGGGACTGTGGATCATCCACCAGGGGGAGAACCATGTGGTGACCCGGAGCGGAGATGGCAGCCTGTTCATCCTGTGCTCCAACCAGAAGCACTTCAACAGCACCTACTACATGCGCTCCGAGAGTTCCTTCGAGCCCGGGAAGCTGGGAGAGCTCTTTGAGGACATGGATCCCATTGAGCTGACCTTCCAGCTGTCCGGGATGCCGGAGAATGCCGTGTGCACCGTAAAGGAGCGGACCATCTCCGCAACGGAGGGCAGCATCCTGGGGGAGTGGCAGAAACTTCAGTATGATACGGACCTGAAGCCCCATGATATCCGTTACCTGTGTGAAACCTGCTATCCCCGCCTGACCATGTCCACCGCCCAGGTCCGCTCCGGCATTCTGACCGTGAAACAGACCGTCCAGCCCAATGAGGTGGTGCTGGTCCATATCTATGTCCGGGACTGAGGGAGATCCGGCGAGGGGCAGCAGGGGCTGACTTCCAGCCCCCTGCTGCCTCCTGAAAAAGGGGGAGTGGCGCTGCTGCCGCGGTATCCGGGCAGAAAAAAGAACCCCGGTCCGGCGGTCCTTCCTCAAATTGAGGTGACGGGAGATGGGAACCGGCGGGACGGGAGGGCAGATCGGTACTGCATTTCAGGGGGCGGGCCCCAGGTTTTCAGGAGGCCGGCTGGCCGGTCTGTCTGCCCAGGACCTGCCGGACCAGCACCAGGGCGAGGGCCAGGGAGAAGAGGTCCGTCACGGGCTGTGCCCAGATCACACCGTCCAGACCTGCAGCGGCCTCCAGGAGAAGGATTGCCGGCAGAAAGAACTGTCCCTGCCGGCCCGCGTTCAGGATCAGGGCCTCTCTGGCACAGCCCAGAGCCTGCAGGGTGTGGATGAGGACGAAATATACCCCGATGGTCAATCCGCTGGTAAGCAGGATTCCGGAGAACCGGACGGAGGATTCAAAGGCGGTGGGGTCCGTCAGGAAGGCCCCCACCAGGATGTGGAGGCCCAGAAAGCAGGCACCGGTGAGGACGATGCCCAGAGACAGGGCAAAGCAGATGGAAAAGCGGAAGATGCTTCGGAAGCGGTCCCACAGGGTGGCCCCGGCGCAGTATCCCAGCAGGGGCTGGACGCTCTGCCCCAGTCCCATGCTGAGCATGACGGGAAGGAGCATGATCCTGGAGGCGACTCCCATGGCGGCCACCGCCAGATCGCTGCAGGCGGCCACATGGGCATTCACCAGGATCTGTGCCACGCTGATCAGGACGGAGCCCAAAGCGGCGGGAATGCCGTTGGCCAGAACGTTCCGGATGCCGCTGCCGTTCCGGGGGACATCCCGGAGGTGAATGCTGAGAGAGGACCTTCCCCCCAGGAGGCAGAACAGGCCGCAGAAGGTCCCGGCTGCATTTCCCAGTACCGTGGCAAGGGCAGCGCCTGCCACCCCCCAGTGAAGAAGAAGGATGAAGAGGGGATCCAGAATGACGTTGAGCACATTGCCCAGGACCTGACCGGCCATCGCCCTTCCGGCCTGTCCCTCGGCACGGAGGATGCTGGAGAAGCAGGTGGCGGCCACGGTGAAGGGGCCGCCCAGGGCCACGATTTCAAGATAGGTGGAAGTGGGACCCCAGGTATCCCCGCTGGCACCCACCAGGGGAAGAACGAGGCTGCGCAGGCAGAGGAGAAGGACTCCAAGGACTGCGCCGGAGGCCAGACTGGCCCAGAAGCAGAAGGCACCGGTCCGGCGGGCCATATCCCTGTCTCCCCGGCCCAGTGCCCGGGAGATCACGGACATGCCGCCGGTGCCGAACAGCGTACCCAGGTCGGAGAAGAGCAGAAAGACGGGGGTGGCCAGGGAGACGGCCGCCACCAGAAGGGGGTCATGGAGCAGGCCGAGAAAGAAGGTGTCAGCCAGGTTGTAGACCAGCACCATCAGCATGGCCAGCATGGCGGGCAGGGCGTTGCGCAGGACAACAGCGGGAACCGGCCCGCTGCGGAAGAGGTTGAGAGAATCTTCGTGTTTCATGGGTTACCTCCTAATTAATCTGATACGATTGATAGCTAGCGATTGATAATCCCGGAAGAGACCGCCTGGGGGGACCAGGCGGTCAGTCCAGGGTGGAAACCACCTTGCTGAGAAGGGAGAAGAGGATCTCCCGCTCGGTGGGGGTCAGGCCGGAGAGAATCTTCTGCTCCGTGTGGGACAGGCTCTGATCGGCGTTGCGGCAGCACTGCACCCCGGCGGGGGTGAGCCGGACCCGTTTGATGCGCCGATCCCCCGGGTCCTGGAGGGGCTCCACAAAGCCCTTCTGCTCCAGGCGGGACACAATGCCGGCAGCGGTAGACTGGGCCACCCGCAGAGTGTGTTCCAGATCCTTCAGGGGCAGTTCCCCGGTGTCCGTGTCCCGGAGAACAAGGAGTGCAATCATCTGCACTGCGGTGAGATCGAAGTCACGGAGGACCCGGTTGGCCTCCTTCTCCAGGGCACCGTGGATGCGCCGGATGAAAAAGTCGAAACTCTGGGTCGCCGCCATGGGCATCACCTCCTGTCTTTAAATAATAGCATGCGATTGATAGAAAGTCAACATAAATCCTCGGAAAAAACACACAAAAAATCCCCGGGGGCAATTGGCGAATCTGCTCATATCCGGTCTCCGGGGAGACCGGTTCCCACACCCGGGGTGGCATTCGGAGGGGCGGTGCGCAGCGGCGGACGGGTTCAGGAGCCGTCCGGGCCATGCCGGGGCTGAGAGTTCCCCAGGAGGCCCCCTGCCGCTGGGGGCTTCGGAATGAGGGAAAGGTTGGGATGGGCAGGGGATTGCGGCAGGCCAAAAAGTGGGGGAGGGAGGGGGAAGGGACTTTGCCCATCTGCCGTTCGGCCGGAGGGATGGGGAGCCCTCCCGTGGAAGGGCCCCCTGCCAGGGCAGAGGCCGGGCGGTATCGGGCAGCAGCCCGGGGAGAAACTGCCCCCGGGGAGTGCCGGATACCCCGCTGTCAGCTGCTCTCCTTCTCCACCAGGGTCCAGGGTACCAGCTCCGAGCGGCAGGGCTCCCCGTTCATCTGCCGCACCAGAAGCTGGGCGGCCAGCCGGCCCACGTTCCGGTCCCCGTGGGAGAGGGATGTGATGCGCACCGGCGTCAGTTCGCTGTACTGGCTGTTGTCAAAGCTGACCACGGCCAGATCCTCCGGGATCCGCACCCCGTGGAGGGGCAGCTGCCGCACCAGATGGCTGGCCACCTCGTCGTTGTAGCACACCACCGCCGTGCAGTTCTGGAGGACCCGGAGTATTTTGGGGGAGAGGGGCTCTGCCATGATCTCGTTTCGGTCCTCCGTGCTGTACCAGAGCACGCTGCTGTCCTCCATGGGGATCCCCAGATCCCGCAGGGCCTCCGCATAGCCGGAATAGCGGCCGTGGCCCTGGATGTCATCGCTTTTGAAGATGCCGGCAATCCTGGTGTGGCCCTTTCCGGCAAGGTATTCCACCAGCATCCGTCCCCCTCCAGCGTTGTCATCCAGGACAGACAGGGCCTGGCTGAGGCGGGCGTAGCTGCCGTTCATGAACACCAGGGGGACCTTCCGCTCCAGCAGCTGCTCATACAGATCCAGATTGGGGTTGGGCAGAGCGCTCTTGGTGCCCTCCACCAGAATGCCGTCCACCGGGGCGCTGAGCAGATGGCGGAGAATCTTCCGCTCACAGCAGATCCGGTTCCGGGTGGCGAAGAGAGTGGGGGTACAGCCGTTTTCCGCCAGAACCGCCTCCGTCTCCCGCAGGATGGCGGGAAAGATGTAGTCGCTGATGTAGGTGGTGACCACCGCCACGCTGCGGTCGGAGGAGGGGGAGGACTCCGCCGCCGGGGCGGTGCGCAGATAGGAGCCGCTGCCCTGCCGGCGCTCAATGAGACCGCTCTCGGCCAGCAGGGAGAGGGCCTTCCTGGCCGTCTCGCGGCTGACCTGGTACTGGGCGGCAAGGGCGTGCTCCGTGGGCAGGATTCCGGAACTGCGGAATTCTCCGCCCTGAATGCGGATGCGCAGTTCCTCTGCGATGATCCGGTATTTGGGGGGCATGGCGAAACCTCCTTCCTCTGCAGGACCTCATTGTATTATAGCGGGTTTCCGGACAACCTGCAAGCAATGAGAGAGAATCCGCCCCGGTCCGTGCCGGCGGTCCCCTGTGCAGAATGCCCATGTTTCCCGGGACCAGACCAATCAATCCCATACAAATAAAGAGCCGGGAAATCGGTCGAGGGGGGACAGGAACCTCCGGCCGTGGGAATATTCAGGGTTCTTATGGCCGGAATTCATACATTACAGCCGCTCCGGAATGAATATTTGTATGGTCAACAGGTACAAATTTCAAAATTTCACGGCAGGCTCTTGACAAATTGGCTGCAGAGGCCTACTATATGGCAGACAAATTCAGATGACTCCTGGTTTCCGGACCGGAAAGGCGGGCACCTTCCGGAGAGACAGCCCCCGCTCCGGCTCCGCCACAGAAAAAGAATCAAGGAAGGAGAACCGCAATGACTCATACGGACGTGGTCGCTGCCCTCCGGGAGGGCAGAACCATCCTGGGGGTGGAGTTCGGCTCCACCCGCATCAAGGCGGTCCTGATTGCCCCGGACCACACCCCCATCGCCTCCGGGGCCCACGACTGGGAAAACCGTTACGAAAACGATCTCTGGACCTACTCCCTGGAGGACGTCTGGTCCGGCCTTCAGGATGCCTATGCCGGTGTGGCCGGGGATGTGCTCCGGCAGTACGGCGTCCCCCTGAGGACTCTGGGGGGCCTGGGCATCTCCGCCATGATGCACGGCTATCTGGCCTTCGATGCTGACGATGAGCTCCTGGTGCCCTTTCGCACCTGGCGCAATACGGTGACCGGACCCGCTGCGGAGGAGCTGACGGCCCTTCTGCACTTCAACATCCCCCAGCGCTGGTCCATCGCCCACCTGCACCAGGCTATTCTCAACGGGGAGCCCCATGTGAAGGACATCGCCTTTCTCACCACCCTGGCGGGCTATGTCCACTGGAAGCTGACCGGCCGGAAGGTTCTGGGCATCGGGGACGCCTCCGGCATGTTCCCCATCGACTCCCGCACCGGCAGCTACGATGCGGCCATGGCAGAGTGCTATGACCGGCACATTGCCGCTTACGGATTTCCCTGGAAGCTGACAGATCTGCTGCCCGGGGTGCTGACCGCCGGAGAGAATGCAGGGACCCTCACCGCCCAGGGGGCAAGGCTGCTGGATCCCAGCGGAATCCTGGAGCCCGGCTGTCCCCTGGCCCCTCCGGAAGGAGATGCGGGTACCGGCATGGTGGCCACCAACTCCGTCTCGGTGCGCAGCGGCAATGTGTCCGCCGGTACCTCCGTCTTCGCCATGCTGGTGCTGGAGAAGCCCCTTGCCGGGGTGCACCGGGAGATCGACATGGTCACCACCCCCTCCGGGGTGCCGGTGGCCATGGTCCACTGCAACAACTGCACCAATGAAATCAACGCCTGGGCCGGCGTGTTCCGGGATCTGCTTGCGGCCCTGGGCCAGGAGCCGGACATGAATGCCATCTACTCCGCCATGTTCCGGGCCGCTCTGGAGGGGGAGCGGGACGGCGGGGGAATCCTGCTGTACAACTACCTCTCCGGGGAGCCGGTTGCCGGCCTGTCAGACGGCCGCCCGCTGCTGATGCGCACCCCCGGTGCCCGCCTGAACCTGGCAAACTTCATGCGGGTTCAGCTCTACTCCGCTCTGGCCACTCTGAAGATGGGGCTGGACATTCTGGCTCGGGAGGGGGCCAGGCCGGACCGGCTTATGGGCCACGGCGGCTTTTTCAAAACCCCGGAGGTGGGCCAGAGGATCCTGGCCGCGGCGGCAGATGCCCCTGTCTGTGTGATGGAGACCGCCGGGGAAGGGGGGCCCTGGGGCATGGCCCTGCTGGCGGCCTACCAGGTGAACCGGACCCGGGGGCAGAGCCTGGAGGACTACCTGAGTCAGCAGGTCTTTGCCGGACAGACCGGCACCACCCTGGAGCCGGACCCCGAGGATGTGGAAGGGTTCCGGGCCTTCCTGAAGCGCTATGTCACCGGCCTTGCTGCAGAGCGCTGTGCCATTGAGAATCTGAGTGAAGAGGAGATGCACAATCGTGAGTCTTAAGGACAGGGAATTCTGGTTCGTGGTGGGCAGCCAGTTCCTCTATGGGCCAGAAGTTCTGGAGACCGTGGCTGCCCGGGGTGCCGAAATGGCGGAAACCATGAGTGCCGGGGGCATTCTTCCCTGCCCCCTGGTCTACAAGGCTACGGTGAAGACGGATGCCGAGATCACCGCCATCATGAAAGAGGCCAACCAGGACAACGCCTGCGCCGGTGTGGTCACCTGGTGCCACACCTTTTCCCCCAGCAAGATGTGGATCCACGGCCTGGGTCTGCTGCAGAAGCCCTGGTGCCACGTGGCCACCCAGTACAACCGGAAGATCCCCAACGAAGAGATCGACATGGACTTCATGAACCTGAACCAGTCCGCCCACGGGGACCGGGAGCACGGGTTTATCGGCACCCGCATGAACCTGCCCCGCAAGGTCATTGCCGGCTACTGGCGGGATGCCCCCTTCCAGCGGGAGCTGGGGGACTGGATGCGCTCGGCAGTGGGCTGTGCCTTCTCCCGGGAACTGCGGATCATCCGGTTCGGGGACAACATGCGGGACGTGGCCGTGACGGAAGGGGACAAGGTGGAGACCCAGATCCGGCTGGGCTGGCAGGTGGACTACTGGCCGGTGGGACACCTGGTGGAGACCATGGGGGCGGTCACCGAAGGGGAGATCGATGCCCAGATGTCCCAGTACGCCCAGCGGTACGATATGGCAACCCATGATCTGGCCACGGTGCGCTACCAGGCCAGGGAAGAGGTGGCCATGCGCCGCATCCTGGAGCGGGAAGGGGCTCAGGCCTTCATCAACAACTTCCAGGACCTCTACGGCATGGAGCAGCTGCCCGGCCTGGCCAGTCAGAACATGATGGCAGACGGCATCGGCTACGGCGGCGAGGGGGACTGGAAGGTTGCCGGCATGACCGCCATCATGAAGGCCATGGCCCAGGGCCTGGAGGGCGGCACCACCTTCATGGAGGACTACACCTATGATCTGGAGCCCGGCAGGGAGGTCTCCCTGGGGGCCCACATGCTGGAGGTCTGCCCCTCCGTGGCAGCTGCCCGGCCCCGCATCGAGGTCCACCCCCTGAGCATCGGGGACCGCCAGCCTCCCGCCCGGCTGGTCTTTGAGGGCAAGGCCGGTCCCGGCATTGTGGTCTCCCTCATCGACATGGGAGGCCGCCTGCGCCTGATCATCCAGGACATCCAGGTCATTCCGCCCATTCTGGAGATGCCCAACCTGCCGGTGGCCCGGGTCATGTGGAAGCCGGCTCCGGATCTGCTCACCGGGGTGCGCTGCTGGATCCACGCCGGCGGCGCCCACCACACCGTGCTCTCCACCGCCGTTACCGCCTCCATGATGGAGGACTGGGCGGAGATGATGCAGATCGAGTGTGTGCACATCACAAAGGAGACCACGGTAGAGGCCTTCCGCAAGGAACTCTTCTACAATGATATTGCCTGGAAACTCCGCAGTTTATAAACCACGGCCCGGCGGGATGCCGACGCATCCCGCCGGTCTTCGAAACTTCAAAGGAGGCCATCCCATGCTGGAACAGCTGAAGCAGGAGGTTCTGGAGGCCAACCTGCTGCTGCCAAAACACAACCTTGTCACCTTTACCTGGGGCAACGTGTCCGGCATCGACCGGTCCCGGGGCCTCGTGGTCATCAAACCCTCCGGAGTGGACTATGACACCATGGATGCCCAGGACATGGTGGTGGTGGACCTGGAAACCGGAGAGACGGTGGAGGGGAAGTACCGCCCCTCCAGCGATACCCCAACCCATCTGGTGCTCTACCGGGCCTTCCCCACCCTGGGAGGCATTGTCCACACCCACAGCCGGTGGGCCACCAGCTTTGCCCAGGCCGGACGGGGCATCCCCGCCTACGGAACCACCCAGGGGGATTACTTCTACGGGGAGATTCCCTGCACCCGCACCATGACCCGTGAGGAGATCGCCGGGGAGTACGAGCGGGAGACCGGAAATGTGATCGTGGAGACTTTCCGGAAGGGGAACATGGATCCCGATCAGATTCCGGCAGTGCTGGTCCACAGCCACGGCCCCTTTACCTGGGGCACCGATCCCGGGGACGCCGTGCACAATGCGGTTGTGCTGGAACAGGTGGCCTTTATGGCCTTCCACTCCATGCTGCTCACTCCGGGTCTGCCCCCCATGCAGCAGGATCTGCTGGACAGGCACTACCTGCGCAAGCATGGCCCCGGGGCCTATTACGGACAGTCCTGATCCGCTCCGGAGAACCGGGGCAGAGCCGGGAAATGAGCCGCCAGAGGAAAGAGGAGCGGGATGGTTCCCGGGCGGAGAGCGGAAGGCAGAAGGTCTTCTCCTCTGAGTTGTATTTATAAAGGTAGGAAGAGCAGCGCAACCGGTCTGGTGTCCCCTCAGGACATCTCTCCGGTTATGCTGCTCTTCCGATTCTGGAGAGCCGGCGCCCGGATCGGGCGGATGCCCGGCCCTTCGCCTCAGAAGGAATCAGTAGCGGAACAGTTCCACCATCAGGCAGGACAGCCGGTGGCCGAAGCGCAGGGACATCTTCTCATCCCCGTTCAGGATGCGCCCGGGCACCCACTGGCCCCCCTGGAGTTCTCCCTCCTCCAGCCGGAGGATGTCCGGTTTGCCGGTCTCTCCGGGCTTGGGCCGGAAGGTGAGGGTGCTGCCCATGCCCAGGATCAGGAAGCGGTTCTCCGACAGTTCATACACCAGCCCGGCGGGCAGGGGCTCGCCGGAGACCCGGGGATCATAGGCTACGGAGAGATCCCAGCGGTCAAAGCGGAGGAAGGCGCCGCAGTCGGTCTGGGATCTGGCCAGCCAGGCCCTCAGGTGAGGAGTTCCCCGCCAGCGCAGGTAGAGGGGCATCATCTCCCGGATCACCTCGTAGGTCCGGCTCAGATGGTGGGCGCTGCCGGTGAGGTCGAAGGTGGGGAGGCCGGCATCCCGGAGAGCCTCTCTGGAGGACTCCGCCTCCTCCGGGGGAAGGGCCAGATCCTCAATGCCGAAGGGGGAGAAACAGATGGCGTTGTGCTGCCCGATGGCGTAGAGACAGCAGGAGGCGCAGATCACGTCTGCGCGGATTTCCGGGACCAGGAGGGGATTGTCCGCACCGGCGTATTCGTCCAGGACCTGGGCCACATAGGGCACATAGATGTCCGGAGCGAAGGCAAAGAGGGAGGGGGCGGCGATGCGCCAGATGGGGTGCATGTCCCGGACCGGTCCGCCGGAGGGGTAGGAGCCGGGGTACCAGGGGTACTGGCGCAGCCAGCAGTTGGCGTAGCAGGGGAGGGGATAGCGTGCCCGGCCGGCACTGGCGATGCGCTCCACCCCGCAGGCGAAGTGCCAGGCCATGAAGGACTCCTCCGCATCATCGCCGAAGGCCTCCCGCCAGGTGCCGGAGACATGGAGGCCGGAGGCCAGGGCAGGAGGGATTTCCCCCTCAAAGAGGGTGTTTGCCCGGTCTCCGTAGTCCCGCTCGGTTCCCAGCAGCCCAATCTCGTTTTCCACCTGAATGAACAGCACGGTGGACTGCTCCTCATCCACCTGCCGCAGGTGGGCCATGACGGCGGAGAAGGCGGCCGCGTCCCGTTCCACAGCCGCCTCACAGAGGGGGGAGATGGTGCTGATGGGCTCCCCATCTGCCCTGCGGACACGGAAATAGGTCCCGCAGTCCCGCTTCATCCAGCCCGGGACATAGGCGGACTCCCCGTTCTTCCAGAGACCGAACCAGAGGAAGACCAGATGCAGGTTATGCGCTCTGGCCTGGGTGATAAGGCCGTCCATCAGGGTGAAATCATACTGCCCCTCCTCCGGCTCCACGCACTCCCAGTACAGGGGAAGAAGAACGGTGTTCAGATTGAGGTGTTCCAGACGGGGCCACACCTCCCGGTCCATGTAGGACAGAGAACTGGCGCTGGAGTTGTGCAGTTCGCCGGCCAGGGCGATGAAGGGTTCTCCCTGGACATAAAGGGTGGG
>CAYXVN010000029.1:0-19084 GCA_964468565.1 uncultured Oscillospiraceae bacterium
CAGGGATGGTTTGCCCCTGACATGGGATGGCAGCCGGGTGTTCCTTACCTCCTGGGTGTCCCACATCCCGGGAGGCCTTTGCAGGCCGGCGGTTCAGCTGGGATGTGTACCCCCCTCTCCGGAAGGTCCCCTGCAGAGAGTGCGTGGAGCGGTGTGGGGCCCATGGGTGCGCTGGCATGTTCTCCAGGGACGGCGTCTCTCCCCGGACCGCCCGTCAGGTGCGGTCCCAGCCCAGCAGACGCTCCGGGTTGGTCCGGGTCATCTGGAAGAACTCCTGCTCCGTGAAGCCCTGGCCCAGCAGGAGGCGTCCGTACTGTGCCATGCCCTCGTCGAAGAAGGGGGATTTGGGCTGGCCGAAGTCGGTGGTGAGGATCACGTTCTCCACCCCGACGGAGCGGATCTGCCGGGCGATCTCCCCGATGGGGGTGAGACCGAAATAGGTGGTATAAAAGCTGTGCTCGATCATGGCCCCCAGGTGCACGGCCTCTGCCTGCATCTCATCCGTGCTGCGGCAGGCCGGGTTGTCCGCATGAGTCACCAGCAGGGTGCAGCCCCGGCGGGCGGCCTCCCGCACCACGGCCCGGCTCTCCTCCGGCCCGATGTGGCCGGTGCACACCACCATGCCGTACTGCTTTGCGGCGTCCATCACCTCCAGGGCGGCGGGGAGGAGCTTTCCCCTCTCGTCCAGGACGGAGAGGCAGCGGGACACATCCGGATTGTGGTAGAAACTCTGGTACTCCCGGGACTCCAGGGTGGGGAACCACACCAGTTTTCCCCCCGCCTGGCCGCAGCGCTCCACCGCATCCGCATTCAGTCCTCCGGCGGAGCGGTTGAGGGCAATGCCCCCGGCGATTTTCAGCCGGGGAAACTGCTCCATCAGCAGGCCGGCCCGGGCGGAGGTGTCCAGGAAATGGCTTTTGACCACGCCGCCGGCCATGCCGGAGGCCAGCATGCGCCGGGCCGCCTCCAGGTCGGAGCACTTCCGGGGCACGGAATCCGGGGCCGTATGGATGTGACAGTCATATATTCCGTTCAGCAGTTCGTCCATGTATGGGACTCCCCTCGCAGGTTTTGGTATGGGCAGAGGGAATGGGGACCGGGCGGGGGATTGCCGGAATTGTGCCCCTCACGGCTCTCCGTCTGCAGAAGTATACCGCCGCTGCCGGCACAAATCAAGCTGAAAAAGAGATCCGCAGAAGGGGGCAGAGAGATGCTGCTCCCTCTTTTTGTGCCGGGTTGCTGTTCTCATCCCTGTGCTGCCAGCTGCCGTCCCTGACTGTGGGCACCGGCTGGAGGACCCTGCTCCCCCCCGCTGGCTCCGGGGAGCAGGCCTGGAGACCGGCCTTTTCTCCAGATCGCTCCTCCCGCGGGGGAGCGTCACATAGGAAAGAGTTCCTATAAAGAACTGAATAGAGATTCTTTAAGGATCCTTCCTCCTGCGCCCCCAGCACTCCTTCTTCCGGTGGGACTGTCCCCTCCCCATTCTGCTAGGGCCCTCCCGGCCGGGACTGCAGGGGCAGGGGGTTGCGCCGGGGGGACGAGGCGGAAGACATGAAGTGGGACAGGAAGAAAGGGAATGCTGCATACCGCCCGCCCCGGCGCGGCAGGGGAGGGCGGCGGGCGGGGATTCCCGGTCCCCCTATCCCGGCGGGTCTGTGCCGGCGCAGTCTGCCGGGGGGCCCAGCAGCAGGTCCAGGCCGTGGGAGAGGGCAGGGAGAACGGCGGAGAGGTTTTCCGTTGCCGCCTTGGGGGAGCCGGGAAGATTGATGATGAGGGTTTTGCTGCGGATGCCTGCCTGGGCCCGGGACAGCATGGCCCGGGGGGTGATGGCCAGGGAGGCGGCGCGCATGGCCTCCGGAATGCCGGGAGTCAGCCGCTCACACACCGCCAGGGTGGCCTCCGGGGTCACATCCCGGGGGGAGAAGCCGGTGCCCCCGGTGGTGATCAGAAGGGCGGGCGCGGGAGGTTCAGTCCACTCCCTCAGCGTAGTCTCCAGAACCGCCCGGTCGTCCGGAACGATGCCGGTGCGCAGGATGCGGTAGCCCTCCCGCTCCAGCAGGGCCACGACGGCGGGACCGCTGGCGTCCGGCCGCTCTCCCCGGGCACTGCGGTCGCTGACCGTCAGAACGGCGGCAAGATACATGGACAACTCCTCCTCAGTCTGGGGATTTCAGCAGCAGGATGTCCTCCGGAGGAAGCACAGCCGTCAGCTCCTGGCCGGGGGCGGGACAGAGGGCCCGGTCCGGTTCCATGCGCAGGGGGGGAGCGTCAGGGGAGCCGGAGAGGGGACGCAGGATGAGGGTGGTGGAGTCCAGGTCCCGAATGACCCGCTCCACCCGGCAGGGACAGGCATTCAGATCCCCCGGAGCGCCGATACGGACCTGGCGGGAGCGGATTCCCACAGAGGTGACCCCGGGAGGTACCGGCCGGGAGCACTGCAGGGTCAGATTCCAGTCCGGCAGGAAGAGGGACTGGCCCCGGGGCAGGGCAGCCACCACGTTCTGGCAGCCGGAGAGCCGGGCGGCAGCTTCGCTGCCCGGGTTCCGGAAGAGGGTGTCCCACCCCGTCACCCCCTGGGAGCGGCCCCGGTCCAGCACACAGACCCGGGAACAGGTGCGGTAGACCTCTCCCAGGTTGTGGGAGACCCAGAGCACAGGCCCGGGAAACGGGTCCAGGACGTCCAGAAGCTCCAGTTCCAGCCGGGCCTGGAGTGCGGTGTCCAGAGCGGAGAAGGGTTCGTCCAGCAGCACGATCCGGGGCCGGGAGGCAAGCATGCGGGCCAGGGCGGCCCGCTGCCGCTGCCCTCCGGAGAGCTGGCGGGGGCGCAGCCGGGCCACCTCCTCCAGCTGAAAGCGACGGAGGAGGGAATCCGCCGTCTGCCGGCGGGTTTTCCGGTCCGGGAGGGCGGAGAGCAGGTTCTGGCGCACCGTCATGTTGGGGAACAGGGCGTAGTGCTGGAAGAGAAAGCCGGTGTGCCTGGTCTGAGGGGGCAGACAGATGGAGCGGGCGCTGTCGTAGAAGACGGTGCCGTCCAGCTCGATGTGTCCCCGGTCCGGAGTCAGCACCCCGGCGATGCACCGCAGGGTGACGGTTTTCCCCGAGCCGGAGGCCCCCAGCAGAGCCAGCCGCTCCCCGCCGGCGGAGAAGGAGACTTCCAGGGTGAAATCCCCCAGTCTCTTGCAGATCTCCACGATCAGGGCCATGGTTCATCCCTCCCGCCGGGGCCTGCGCTCCAGAAAGCTGACCGCCGTGAGAAACAAGGCGGAGAGGGTCAGGTTCACCAGCACCCAGCGCAATGCCAGGGCCTCCTGGCCGGTGCGCCACAGCTGGTACACCGTGGTGGCGATGGTGGCGGTGCGCCCCGGGGTGTAGCCGGCCACCATGGAGGTGGCCCCGTACTCCCCCAGGGCCCGGGCGAAGGCCAGAACGGTGCCGGCCAGAATGCCGGGACGGCACACCGGCAGCTGCACCCGCCAGAAGATCCAGGTGCTGGAGCGGCCCAGGGTGCGGGCGGCATCCGCCAGATCCGGGTCGAAACTCTCGAAGGCCCCCCGGGCGGTGCGGTACAGAAGGGGAAAGGAGACCACCACCGTGGAGAGGACGGCGGAGGGCCAGCTCATCACCAGGCGGAGGCCCAGGTGCTCCAGCAGGAGGGAGCCCAGAGGGCGGCGGGGTCCCAGAAGCAGCAGGAGCAGCCAGCCGGTGACGGTGGGGGGCAGCACCAGGGGCAGGGTGAGGACCACATCCAGCACTCCCTTTCCCAGGGGCGGCAGCCGGCAGGCCTTCCGGGCGGCGAAAATCCCCAGGAAGAAGACCAGGACCGTGGAGATGCCGGCGATGCGCAGGGAGTTGAGCAGCGGGAACCAGTCCATCTTGTACCTCCAGAAGGGGGAAGGGGGGGTCAGGTGAGAGGGGTGAAGCCCACCCTCCGGAAGATTTCAGTGGCCGGGGCGGCACACAGAAAGGCGAGAAGTTCCTCCGCCTCCCGGAGGTGGGGGGAGGAGGTAAGGACGGCGGCGGGGCAGATCACCTTTCCGCACATCTCCTCTGTGGCGGTGTCCACCGCCGTCAGGCCGGCGGAGCGGGCGTCAGTGGCATAGATGATGCCGCAGTCCGCGGCCGCCTCCCTCACCTGGGTGGTGACCTCCTTCACATTGGAGCCGTAGGTGAGAAGACCGGCGGCGGCCAGCTGTTCCTCCTCCAGGCCGTAGTACCTGAAGATCTTCTGGGTATACTGGCCCACGGGCACATCCGAATTGCCCACCGCCAGAAAGACGTCCCCCTCCCTCAGCGCAAGGGCCAGCTCATCCAGGCTGCGGATGTCTTTGGGATTGCCCGGGGGGACGGCCAGCACCACCCGGTTTTCCAGAAGGTCCAGGCGGGTGCCCTCCTCCAGCAGTCCGGCCAGTTCCAGTTCATCCATCTGCCTGGGGGCGGCGGAGAGAAACAGGTCACAGGGGGCCCCCTCCCGGATCTGGGTCAGCAGGGTGCCGGAGGAGTCATAGGTGGGGGTGACCGGGAGGGAGGGGTGCTCCTCCTCCCAGGCGGCAAGGATTTCATCCAGGGCCTCCGTCAGGGAGGAGGCGGCGAAGACCTGCAGTTCCACCGTCCTTTCCTCCGGAGAGGAGGCCCCGCAGGAGACAAGGGTAACCAGCAGCGCCAGAGACAGGGCCAGGGAGATCCATCTGCGCAAGGGATTGCCCTCCTTTTCCGGAGATTTCAGCTTCCGAAGGGACACAGGGGCCAACGGCAGGTCTGGCAGCCCAGACAGAGGCCCCCCTCCCCCAGATCGGTCAGGTCCTCCCGGCGGATCTCCACGTCAGCGGCCACCCGGGGCAGCACCAGGTCGAAGATGGTGGCGGGGGCGGACATGACGCAGCCGGGCAGCCCCAGCACCGGGGTGCCGTCCTCCCAGTAGCCCAGCAGGAACATGGCGCCGGGAAGGACGGGGACGCCGTAGGTGACGATGCGGGCCCCGGTGGTCCGGATGGCCCCCGGGGTGCTGTCGTCCGGATCCACGCTCATGCCCCCGGTGCACAGCACCATGTCCGCCCCGGAGGAGCGGGCCTGGCGGATGGCGGCGGCCACCGGCTCCACCCCGTCCCCCGGGAGAAGAACCAGGGTGGTCTCAATGCCGTAGGCGGCCAGCTTCTCCCGGACCACCGGGGTGAAGGCGTCCGGGATGAGACCGCTGCGCACCTCGCTGCCGGTGGCGACCAGGGCGGCGGTGCGGCGCACATAGGGCCGCAGGGCCAGCAGAGGTTCCCCTCCGGCGGCGGCTTCGGCCTGGGCCACCAGGGACTCCGGGATCACCAGGGGTACCACCCGGGTTCCCGCCAGCATGTCCCCCCGGTGTACAGGCCGGTCGCCCTGGCGGGTGGCGATGAGGATCTGGTCCACCCGGTTGACGGCCCGGAGGGCCTGGCTGCGCACCTGGAAGAGGCCGTCGCAGTCCGCCAGCAGGTTGATCCTGCCCTCCCGGGGCGGGGTGAGAGACATATGTGCATTGCGGCAGAGGGCGGCCAGGCGGCTGGCGGCCTCGTCCTCGTGGAGCATGCCCGGGGTGCTCTCCCAGACATACAGATGTTCCTTGCCCATGGCCAGAAGGACAGGGATGTCCTCCTCCGTGACGATATGGCCCCTCCGGAACCGGGGGCCCTTGAAGGAGCCCGGAACAATCTGGGTCAGGTCGTGGCAGAGCACCTGTCCCACGGCCTGCCGGGTGGGAATCAGTTTCATGACGGGTCCTCCAGGATGACTTCAATGATGTCGCCGGGGCGCACGGTGCCCTCCCGGTCCACTACGGCGAAGACCCCCTCGGAAGGCATGACGCAGCGGCCGGTGGCCTGGCGGATGGGGCAGGCGCTGTGGCAGTCCTTCCCGATCTGGGTAATGCGCAGCCTTGCCTCCCCCACGGAGAGCAGGGTGCCTGCGGGGAGGGACTTCAGGTCCACCCCCCGGGTGAGAATGTTCTCCGCGAAGATGCCGGGGTCCAGGGGGACGGGGGAGGACTGGCGCATGGTGTCCACGCTCTCCTCCGCCAGCAGGCTGACCTGGCGGTGCCAGTCCCCTGCGTGGGCGTCCCCCAGGATGCCGTGGTGCAGCTGCAGCCGGATGGCGGGAACCGGCACCTTGCGGGTTCCCCTCCGGGAACTGATGCACACCGAGACCACCTGGCCCATGGTTTACCCTCCCTGGTAGGTTCCGCTTCTGCCGCCGGTCTTGGACAGAAGGCGGATGTGTTCAATGCTCATGCCCCGCTCCATGGCCTTGCACATGTCGTATATGGTAAGGGCGGCCACCGAGACGGCGGCCAAAGCCTCCATCTCCACCCCGGTGCCCCAGGTGCAGCACACCCGGGCGGTGATGTCCACCCGGGGCGGGTTCTCCTCCAGGGAGAACTCCAGCTGAGCGGCGCTGAGGGGAAGGGGGTGGCAGAGCGGGATCATCTCCCAGCAGTGCTTGGCGGCCTGAATGCCCGCCACCTGGGCCACCGCCAGCACGTCCCCCTTGGCGGCGGTGCCCTCCCGGATGCGCTGCAGGGTGGCCGGGCTCATATGCACCTCCCCGGCGGCGATGGCGGTGCGGGAGGTGAGGGGCTTATCGGAGATGTCCACCATGCGGGCATGGCCGGACTCATTGAAATGGGTCAGGGGATCCAGAACAGTCACCCTCCAATCTGATTCATGGTCCGCTCCGTCCGGCTGCCCTGCCGGCCCAGGGTGTGGCCCGGGGGCTTTGCCGCCACGGCGGTGCGGATGGCCTCCTGAAGTTCCGGGCCCCGGAGTCCCCCCAGGGGAATCTCCTGCCGGCTGTGGAGGCAGGGTTTCAGCATGCCGTCCGCCGTCACCCGCAGCCGGCGGCAGCTGTCGCAGAAGGGATGGCTCAGGGGGGCGATGAGGCCCACGGTGCCCCGGGCTCCGGGCAGCCGGTAGCGGCGGGCTACCCCCTGAAAGTCCAGGGGCTCCAGGCGGGGAAAGCGCTGCACCACGGTGTCACAGGGGAGAAAGCAGCCGGCGGGCCAGCTGGCGCAGGGCCCCATGGGCATCAGCTCCAGGAAACGCACCTCCCAGGGGTGGTCCAGGGTGAGGGAGAGAAAGTCCCCGATCTCGTCGTCGTTGAAGCCCCCGATGAGCACCATGTTCAGCTTCAGGGAGGTGAAGCCCGCCTCCCGGGCGGCCCGGATACCGGAGCCCACCTGTTCCAGGGTGCCAGACCGGGTGAGGGCGGCGTAGCGCCGGGGGCGCAGGGTGTCCAGGCTGAGGTTGAGCCGGGCCACCCCCGCCTGCCGCAGAGGACGGGCCAGGGGGGCGAGAAGGGTGGCGTTGGTGGTGATGGACACCTCCCGGATCCCGGGAAGGGCGGCGATCTCCCGGCACAGCTCCACAATCCCCGGCCGCAGCAGGGGTTCGCCTCCGGTGAGGCGCACCCGGGTGATGCCGCAGGCGGCACAGGCACGGGCTACCGCCAGCAGCTCCGGCAGGGAGAGCAGCTCCCCCCGGGGACAGGTTCCCTCCGGGGGCATGCAGTAGCCGCAGCGGCAGTTGCAGCGGTCGGTGACCGACAGGCGCAGGGTGTCCACGGTGCGGCCCCAGGTGTCCTTCACGGCACAGTCCCCCTCTCTCGTCTCCGGCCGGGGCGTCAGGAGAGATCCTGCAGGAGGACGGTGATCCTGCCCCCGCAGGCCATGCCCGCCTCCCCGGTGCCCTCCAGGTCCAGATCCAGGTGCAGCAGGCGGCCCTCCCCGGTGCCCAGAAGCCGGTGGGCCTCCCGGAGGGCCGCGGCCTCGGCGCAGCCGCCCCCAATGGTCCCCCGGGTGGCGAAGGCGGCGTCCACCCCCATCAGGGACCCGGCGGGGGCGGGGGTGGAGCCCTCCGTCTCACAGACCAGCAGCATGGCCCGGGGACCGGGGGAGGTGAGAAAGTCCAGCAGGCCGGGATCTGCTGTCTCCAGAGGCAGATGGCTGGCCCCCGGAGGCCGCTCCAGGCCGGAGCGGCGGCAGAGCACCAGCTGGGCGGCGATGGAGAGGGCGATCTCCTCCACCGTCACCGCCCCGATGGGCACCCCGATGGGGCCGTGAACCTGCTCCAGGGCCTCCCGGGGAAAGCCCTCCTGCTCCAGCCGGGCGAAGAGGCCGGCCAGGCGCCGGGCGGAGCCCATCAGGCCCAGGTAGCGGGGGAGGGGCCCCCGGAGCAGCCGGCGCAGGCAGTCCCCGTCGTGGCGGTGACCCCGGGTGAGAATGGCCACGTAATCCCCCTCCCCCGGGGAGAGGGTGTCCAGGGCTGCAGGGAAAGAACTGCACACCAGTTCCTCCGCCTGGGGGAAGCGGTCCCGGCAGACAAAGTCGGGGCGGTCGTCCGCCACCGTCACCGAGAACCCCAGGCCGGCGGCCAGGGGGCACAGGGCCCGGGCCACGTGGCCCGCCCCCAGGAGAATGAGCCGCTCTCCGGGCAGGAAGGTGCGGGTGTACACTGTCCCCTCCGCCTCCACCCTCAGGGAGGCGGGCCGGTGGGCGGCCAGGCTGTCCCGGATCTCCCCCAGCCGGCGGCGCAGCTCAGGTCCCTCCATGGGGCAGGGTGCTGCGGGGGACGTAGCGGCCTCGGTTTCTGCGGCAGGTCTCCCCCTCCAGCACCGGCTCTCCGTTCAGAAAGACCGCCCGGGGTGCCCCCCACACCGGCATGCCCTCATAGGGGGTGTAGTCCACCCGCTGGTGCTGCCGGGAGGCGGTGATGGTCCAGGACACCTGGGGATCCCACACCGTGATGTCCCCGTCCGCCCCCTCCCGCAGCACCCCCTTCCGGGGGTACATGCCGTAGAGCCGGGCGGGATTCTCCGCCAGCAGGGCGCACATCCGCTGGGGGGTCACCAGGCCGGGGCGCACAAAGGAGGTCCAGAAGAGCGCCGGCCGGTGTTCCACCCCGGGGGCGCCGTTGGGAATGCGGGTGAAGTCCTCCCGCCCCAGTTCCTTCTGGCCGGCCAGGTTGTAGGAGCAGTGGTCGGTGGCGATGGTGTCCACCTCCCCCTCCACCACCGCCTGCCGCAGGGCCTCCCGGTCCCGGGGGCTGCGCAGGGGGGGACTCATCACATAGCCGGCCCCGGCAAAGCCGGGAAGCCGGTAGCAGCTCTCCTCCAGCAGCAGGTACTGGGGACAGGTCTCCACCCATACGGTCTGACCCCGCCGCCGGGCGGAGCGCACCTCCTCCAGACCGGCCTCACTGGAGAGATGGACCACCGTGACGGGACAGTCCGCCAGGGAGGCGATGCGGCAGTAGCGGGAGATGGCCTCCGCCTCCACGGCACTGGGCCGGGAGAGGGGATGGGCCGCCGGCCCCCGGTTGCCCCGGGAGAGCTCCCGGCCCTGGAGGAAGGTGACCAGATCCCCGTTTTCGCAGTGACAGCCCACCTGCAGCCCCAGCCGGCGGCACTCCAGCAGCAGGTCCAGCACCTGGGCATCCCCCAGCCGCAGGCCGTCGTAGGCCAGGTAGACCTTCAGGGAGGTGACCCCGGCGGCCACCATGTCCTCCAGCTCCCCCCGGGTGGTCTCATTCCAGTCGGTGACGGCCATGTGAAAGGCGTAGTTGCAGCTGCAGTGCCCCTCCGCCCTGGCGTGCCAGGCGGCCAGGGCCTCCTTCAGGGTGGAGCCCCGGTCCTGGGTGGCAAAGTCCACCAGGGTGGTGGTGCCTCCCCACAGGGCCGCCAGGGTGCCGGAGGAGAAGTCGTCCGCCGTCACCGTGACGCCGTTGTCCATGTCCAGATGGGTGTGGGGGTCCACAAAGCCGGGAAAGACCAGGCAGCCCGTGGCGTCCGTCACCCGGTCCCCGGGGCCGGGGGTGAGGGAGGGGGCCAGGGCGGCGATGCGGCCCCCCTCCAGGGCCAGGTCCCCCCGCCAGGTGTGCCGGCTGCTGACCAGGGTGCCGCCGCGGATGATGTGCATGAGAGCACCTCCTTTGTGGGAGGGGACCCATGCCCCTCCCCCTTTAAGCCCAGTATAGACTGGGGTCCGGCCCAATACCAGAAAAAATTTCAGGTCTCATGAAATTTTGTAAGGATGCACAAAAGGGGGGCGGCCCCCTTGTGCAGGGTGCCGGTTTTCCCGGGATTTTCCCCGGGATTCTGGAGAAAGCGTGAGAAAACAGGGGGAAAGGCCTGAAAATCTATGCAGTCTGACGTGAGGGATTCCTCTCCCACGGTCCGGGAGAAGGAAATTTCTTCCAAGGTCAACTTGCTTTTCGAGGTATATATGACTATGATGGGATCACAGCGATTCTTGAAGAGGTGATTGTGTATGGCCAAAGCGTCCGGTTCCAGTCCGTTTGTCTACGAGGGGATCCCGCCGGTGGGCCAGCTGGTCCCCCTGGGTCTCCAGCATGTGGTGGCCGCGGTGGTGGGAGTCATCACCCCCGCCATCATCATCTCCGGCAGCGACGTGTGCAACCTCTCCCCGGATGAGCGCACCCTGCTGATCCAGGCCTCCCTCATTCTCACCGCGGTGGCCACGCTGCTGCAGCTGTTTCCCATCTTCGGCCGCATCGGGGCCAGGCTGCCTGTCATCATGGGCATCAGCTTTGCCTACGTGCCCACCCTGACGGCCATCGGGGTGGAGTTCGGCATCTCCGCCATTCTGGGGGCGGAGATGATCGGGGGCGTGGTGGCCATTGTCTTCGGAATTTTCGTCAGACAGATCCGGGTGCTCTTTCCGCCCCTGGTCACCGGCACGGTGATCTTCACCATCGGGCTGTCCCTCTACCCCACGGCGGTGCGCTACATGGCCGGGGGCTCCGGCAACCCCGGCTTCGGCGGGGTGCGGAACTGGGCGGTGGCCCTGTTCACTTTCGTCATTGTAATTGTCCTCAACAACTTTGCCAAAGGGATTCTTAAGCTGGGATCTCTGCTCTTTGCCATGATCTGCGGCTACATCCTGGCCTGGATCGTGGGGCTGGTGGACCTGTCCGGGGTGAGCAGCGCCGCCTGGCTGGCCCTGCCCCGGTTCATGCCCTTTGAGATCCGCTTTGTCCCCTCCGCCATCGTGTCCCTGGCCATTGTCTACGTGGTGAACTCCGTGCAGACCATCGGGGACCTGAGCTCCACCACCATGGGTGGCATGGACCGGATGCCCACCGACCGGGAGCTGTCCGGGGGCATCATCGGGCAGGGGGTCATGAGCGTGGTGGGTGCCTTCTTCGGCGGCCTGCCGGTGGCCTCCTTCAGTCAGAACGTGGGCATTGTCACGGTGAACCGGGTCATCAACCGGGCCGTCTTTGCCTTTGCCTCCCTGGTGCTGCTGGTGGCGGGGCTGGTGCCCAAGTTTGCCTCCCTGCTCACCACCATTCCCCAGGCGGTCATCGGGGGCGCCACCCTGTCGGTGTTTGCCACCATCGCCATGACGGGCATCCGCATGATCATCTCGGACGGGCCCTTCACCATGCGCCGCAGTACGGTGGTGGGTCTGTCGGTGGCCCTGGGGGTGGGCATCACCCAGGTCTCCGGTGCCCTGGCCGGGGAGGGGTTCCCCGGCTGGGTGTCCACCGTGTTCGGCTCCTCCGCCGTGGTGGTGGCCACCATCATGGCCATCATCCTCAACCTGGTGCTGCCCAAGGATAAGGAAGAGACCGGGGGGAAGTAGGCTTTTTTCCCTTCCTTTCGACCCATCTCCCCGTCTTGCCAGGCAGGAGGGTCCCCTTTGCCGGGAAGGGGCTCCCCTCCTGCCGGGAGGGGCTCAGGGTCCGGGGTTCGCCCCGGCCCTGGCCTCCTCCAGACAGTCGTAGAGGGTGAACTTGGAGATGCCGAAGTAGCGGCACACCTTGTCCCCTGACCGGGTGATGAGGAAGGCCCCCGCCTCGTCCAGAAAGCGGATGGCCTTCACCCGGTCCTCCCGGTTCATCAGGGGGGCCGGCCGCCCCACCAGTTCCACGCTGCGCTCCAGCAGCTCGTCCAGCAGCTCCTGCACGTTGCGGGCGATGCGGGGCGGGTCCGCCGAGGGCTGCTCCGTGGTCAGGATGGCGTCCAGGGCCTTCCGGGCGGCCATGGGCACCGTCAGGTCGCAGTTGATGGAGATCACCCCGATGGCGTTGCCCGCCTCGTTGTGAATGAAGATGGACGTGGATTTGAGGATGCGGCCGTCGTGGGTTTTTGTCAGATAGGCCAGACGGTCCTGGGGGGCGGTGTGTCCCGCCCGGAGGGCGTCCAGCACCACCTTGGAGGGGCCGTCGCCCAGGGTTCTTCCGCTGACGTGGCCGTTTTCTATGGCCACAATGGAGGACTCCAGATCGGAGGATTCCAGATCGTGAATGACCACTTCGCAGTCGGGGCCGAACTGGGCCGCAAGGCCCCGGGCCAGGCGGGCGAAGAAGGAGAGGGCAGATGCCTCCATGCAGATACCACCTTTCCTTGGGGGCTGCTTCATTATACCACAAAACCTCCGGTGGGGCCACGGTCCGCTGCCGGGAAAATGGAATGGGGCCATCATGGCTGCCGGGGGGCGCCTGCAGGTGGGATCTGGTGTTCATCGGGGGATGGGCACCCTTTTTCTTAGCCAGAACTGTCAGATTACAGAAAAGGAGGAAAATGCATGCTGCTGATTCATCACGGCAGGGTGTGCACCCGGGATCCGGAGAACCCCTGGATTGAGGACGGGGCGGTGGTGACGGAGGGGGACACCATCCTGGCGGTGGGCCCCCGGGCAGACCTGGAGGGGGCCTACCCGGAGGCGGAGCGCATTGACGCCCGGGGCGGGCTCATCATGCCCGGCTACATCAATGCCCACACCCACATCTACTCCGGCCTGGCCCGGGGTCTGTCCGTTCCCGGCCACAATCCCACCACCTTCCTGGAGGTGCTGGAGGGCATGTGGTGGAACATTGACCGGCACCTCTCCCTGGAGGGGACCCGGGCCAGCGCCTGGGCCACCTGTCTGGAGTGCATCCGCAACGGGGTCACCACCATCTTTGACCACCACGCCAGCTACGGGGCCATCCGGGGCTCCCTCTTCACCATTGAGGAGGTGGTGAAGCAGGCGGGGATCCGGGCCTGCCTGTGCTACGAGGTCTCCCAGCGGGACGGGCCGGAGAAGTGCGCCCAGGCCATTGCGGAAAACGCCGACTTTGCCCGCCACTGCCGGCAGGACCCCTCCCCTCAGATGGCGGCCATGTTCGGGGGCCACGCCCTGTTCACCCTGTCGGACGCCACCTTTGAGGCCATGGAGCGGGCCAACGCCGGCATGACCGGCTATCACATCCACGTGGCGGAGGGCATGAACGACGTGTACGACTCCCTGCGCCGCTACGGCTGCCGGCCGGTGAACCGGCTGCTCTACAACGGCATTCTGGGGGAGAGAACCATTCTGGGCCACTGCATCCACCTGTCCCCTGCAGAGATGGACATTCTTGCTGAAACCGGCACCATGGTGGTGAACAATCCCCAGTCCAACATGGGCAACGCGGTGGGCTGCTCCCCGGTGCTGCAGATGTGGGAGAGGGGCATTCTGGTGGGTCTGGGGACGGATGCCTACACCCACGACATGCTGGAGAGCCTGAAGGCGGCCCTCACCATCCAGCGCCACAACGCCATGCTGCCCAACGTGGGCTGGAACGAGGTCACCGGCATGCTCTTCCGCAACAATGCCCTCATTGCTCAGAAGTATTTCGGCCCCGTCCTGGGGGTGCTGAAACCGGGGGCCGCAGCGGATGTGATCACCGTGGACTACCGCCCCTTCACCCCTTTGGGACCGGACAACCTGGACGGACACATGATCTTCGGCATCTGCGGGAAGGACACCCGCAACACCATCGCCGGCGGGAAGGTTCTCTACCGGGACCGGCAGTTCGTGACCCTGGACGAGGAGGCCATTGATGCCTTCTGCCTGGAGCAGAGCCGCAGGCTCTGGGGGGATCTGGACGCCAGGTCCTGAGGCGGCATCCCGGCCGGACAACGACCTGTGAGGAGGAGAAACCGTGAGTGACATCATGAGACCCATGCCCTTCGGAATCCTCATGAACTGGATTCTGGAGGAATACCACCGGGAGGGCACCGTGTTCGGGGTGCCCAGAGGGCCGGTGTACCGCACCCGGCGGCCCCTGTTCCAGGAGGGGGTGGAGGTGCCCCTGGGACCCGCCGCCGGCCCCCACACCCAGCTGGACCAGAACATTGTGGCGGCCTACGTCTCGGGGGCCCCCTTCATCGAGCTGAAGACGGTGCAGATTGTGGACGGGGAGGAGCTGAGCCGCTGCGTGGCCAAGCCCTGCATCACCGCCGCGGACGAGTGCTACAACTGCGAGTGGTCCACGGAGCTGACGGTGCCCCAGGCCCTGGAGGAGTATGTGAAGGCCTGGTTTGCCTGCCGGCTGCTTGCCCGGGAGCTGGAACTGGGGGACCCGGATGGCTTCGTGTTCAACATGAGCGTGGGCTACGACCTGGCGGGGATTCAGAGCCCCAAGGTGGACGCCTTTCTGGAGGGGATGATGGACGCCAGCGGGACGGAGGTGTTCCGGGACTGCCGCAGCTGGACCCTGGCCCATCTGGACCGCTTTCAGCGGGTGGACGCCGCCTATGTGGAGTCCATCCCCGCCACCGTGTCCCGCTCCGTGACCGAGTCCACCCTCCACGGCTGTCCCCCGGCGGAGATCGAGGGGATCGCCACCTACCTGATGGACAAAAAGGGACTGAACACCTACGTGAAGTGCAACCCCACCCTGCTGGGCTACTCCGGTGCCCGGGACATTCTGGACAGGCTGGGCTTTGACTACATCGCCTTTGACGACCACCACTTCCGGGAGGACCTGCAGTGGGAGGACGCCCTGCCCATGTTCCGCCGCCTTCAGGAGCTGGCCGCCCGGAAGGGTGTGGAGTTCGGGGTCAAGCTGACCAACACCTTCCCGGTGGACGTGAAGCGGGGGGAACTGCCCTCCGGGGAGATGTATATGTCCGGCCGGGCCCTGTTCCCCCTGTCCATCACCCTGGCCGCCCGGCTCTCCCGGGCCTTTGCGGGGAAGCTGCGCATCTCCTACTCCGGAGGCGCGGACTTCCACAGCGTGAAGAAGCTGGGGGAGGCGGGCATCTGGCCCGTCACCGTGGCCACCACCCTGCTGAAGCCGGGGGGCTACCGGCGTCTGGGCCAGCTGGGCCGGGAGCTGGAGGCCCTGGGCAGCGGACCCTGGGAGGGTACGGATCCGGAGGCGGTGGAGGCGCTGCAGGAGAGTGTCTTTCAGGATCCCCATTACCGCAAGCCCATCAAAGAGGAGAAGCCCCGGAAGATGGACCGGGAGGTGCCCCTGCTGGACTGCTTTGAAGCCCCCTGCCGCAGCGGCTGCCCCATCAGACAGGACATTCCCGCCTACCTGCGGCTGGTGCGCCAGGGGAAGTGGCGGGAGGCCCTGGAGGTCATCACCCGGCGCAACCCCCTGCCCTTCATCACCGGCACCATCTGTCCCCACCCCTGCATGGAGAAGTGCACCCGCTGCTTTTACGAGGAGCCGGTGGGCATCCGGGGGGCCAAGCTGGAGGCGGCCCGCCGGGGCTTTGAGCAGCTGCTGCCCACTCTGAAGCCGGCACCCCGCCGGGAGGGCATCCATGTTGCCGTTGTGGGGGGCGGCCCCGCCGGCATGGCCGCCGCCTTCTTCCTGGGCCGGGAGGGGGTTCCCGTCACCCTCTACGAGGCCGGTCCCCGGCTGGGAGGTGTGGTGCGCAACCTGATTCCGGACTTCCGCATCTCCGCAGAGGACATTGCCCGGGATGAGGCCATCGTCCGCTCCATGGGCGCCCAGGTGGTGCTGAACACCCGCATTGAGTCCGCCGCTCAGCTGGAGGGGAAGGGCTACACCCACATCCTCTTTGCCACCGGGGCCCAGAAGCACGGGGATCCCCGGCTGCAGTACGGGTCCTTCGTGAACTTTACGGATGTGCTCTCCGCCCTGCGGCGGGGGGAGCAGCCGGATCTGGGCAGCGACGTGGCGGTGATCGGGGGCGGCAACTCCGCCATGGACACCGCCCGGGCGGTGAAGCGGCTGCCGGGGGTGAATCACCTGCGGCTGGTGTACCGGCGCACCAAAAAGGAGATGCCCGCCCAGGAGGAGGAACTGGAACTGGCCCTCCGGGAGGGGGTGGAGTTTCTGGAACTGCTGGCCCCCATCGGAGTACGGGAGGGGATCCTCACCTGCAGCGTCATGGCCCTGGGGGAGCCGGATGCCTCCGGACGCCGGGCCCCGGTGCCCACCGGGGAGACCGTGACTTTGCCCTGCACCACCCTGATTGCCGCCGTGGGAGAGCGCATTGATCCTGAGGTGGACACCGGGCACTGGCCGGTGATCGGGGACCGGAAGCGGGGTCCCGCCACCGTGGTGGAGGCCATTGCAGACGCCGCCGCTGCGGCGGCGGACATCCTGGAGGGCCTCAGCTTTGACCGCTATGAGGGGGACAACGGCGCCGGAGACCGGGCCGCCGCCCTGAGGGACCGGGGGGTGCTCCGGGAGGACTGTGCCTCCTGCGGCCCCGGGGAGCGGTGCCTGGAGTGCGCCACCGCCTGCCAGTGCTGCGCGGAGGTGTGCCCCAACCGGGCCAACGTGGTGATCTCGGTGCCCGGCATGGCCATGCCCCAGATCGTCCATGTGGACAGCCTGTGCAACGAGTGCGGCAACTGCGCCGTGTTCTGTCCCTACTCCAGTGCCCCCTACCGGGACAAGTTCACCCTGTTCGGGTGCCGGGAGGACTTTGCCCACAGCGAAAACCAGGGCTGGCTGCCCCTGGAGGGCACCCGCTGCCTGGTGCGCCTGGGGGGCCGTGAGGGCGAGTACGACGTGGCGGATCCCGGCTGCGGCCTCTATGACCCCCTGCGCCGCCTGATCCTCACGGTGGCCGGCGGGTACGACTGGCTGCTGGGGCGGTAGGAAAAATCACATTCCGGGCCCCTCCCCCTTCCGGGGGAGGGGCTCCGGGAGGAGAGAGGAGTGGAATCCCAGGATGGATGCCATCCAATATGCCGGCAACACCCTGCCGAAAAGTGAGGACCGCTGGCTCTCGGTCATGTCTTTGGAGCATGTGGCCCGGGCCCGGGCCTTTCATCAGAGCTTTCCCCAGTACGCCCCCACCCCCCTGGTGGCGCTGCCCGGCCTGGCCCGGCGCATGGGTCTGGGGGGAGTGTGGGTGAAGGACGAGAGCTGGCGCTTCGGCCTCAACGCCTTCAAGGTGCTGGGGGGCTCCTTTGCCATGGCCAGCTTCGTGGCCCGCAGAACCGGCCACCCGGTGGAGGAGATGAGCTATCAGCGCCTCACCGGGGAGGAACTGCGCCGGGAATTCGGCCAGGCCACCTTCTACACCGCCACCGACGGCAATCACGGCCGGGGGGTGGCCTGGGCGGCCAGGCAGCTGGGCCAGAGGGCGGTGGTGCACATGCCCAAGGGCAGCAGCCCCACCCGCTATGCCAACATCGCCCGGGAGGGGGCCCGGGTGACCGTTGAGGAGGTCAACTACGACGACTGCGTGCGCATGGCCGCCGCAGAGGCGGCGGCGGACCCCAACGGGGTGGTGGTGCAGGACACCGCCTGGGAGGGCTATGAGGAGATCCCCGCCTGGATCATGCAGGGCTACGGCACCATGGCCTCGGAGGCGGCGGAGCAGCTGGGGGAGCCACCCACCCACATCTTCGTCCAGGCGGGGGTGGGCTCCATGGCCGGAGCGGTGCAGGGCTGGTTTGCCAACCGCTATCCGGACCGCCCGCCCCGGGTGACGGTGGTGGAGGCCCGGGCCGCCGACTGCCTCTACCGGGGAGCGGTGGCGGGAGACGGGGAAGTGCGCACCGTGGGAGGTGACCTGGACACCATCATGGCCGGCCTGGCCTGCGGGGAGCCCAACCCCATCGGATGGGACATCCTGCGCAACCACGCCTCCGGCTTTGCCTCCTGCCCCGACTGGGTCTCCGCCCTGGGCATGCGGGTGCTGGGGGCCCCCTGCCGGGGGGACAGCCCGGTGATCTCCGGGGAGTCCGGCGCCGTGGGCATGGGCCTGCTGGCGGCCATCACCCTGGGGGAGAGCTGCCCCGGCCTGCGCCGGGAACTGGGGCTGGACGGGAACAGCCGGGTGCTGCTCTTCTCCACGGAGGGAGATACGGATCCGGAGCAGTACCGGAACATCGTCTGGGGCGGGGCTTACCCCGCCCGGTAGGAAATGGGGCGGGCCGGAGAGAGGAAAGGCTCCGGCCCTGGCCCCCGGAAGGGAATCTGTCAGGAAAGAAGGACAAGCATGAAACCGGAAGTGATCCGAGAGGCAGCGCAGAGGTATCAGGCGGACATGGCCGCCTTCCTGCGGGCCATGATCTCCCGCCCCAGCGAGAGCTGTCAGGAGCGGGAGGTGGTGGCGTGCATCCGCGGGGAGATGGAGAAGCTGGGCTACGATGAGGTGGAGACCGACGGCCTGGGGAACATCATCGGGTGGATGGGCCAGGGAGAGCACATCATCGTCCTGGACGCCCACATCGATACGGTGGGCATCGGCAACCGGGACAACTGGAACTGTGACCCCTATGAGGGCTATGAGGATGAGGAGGTGATCTGCGGCCGGGGCGCCTCCGACCAGGAGGGGGGCATGGCCGCCGCCGTCTACGGGGGAAAGATCATGAAGGATCTGAACCTGATCCCCCCGGACACCCGCATCATGGTGGTGGGTTCCGTCCAGGAGGAGGACTGCGATGGCATGTGCTGGCAGTACATCATCAGCCGCTTCTTCCCGGCAAAGGGGATCCGGAAGGAGCAGGTGGAGTTCGTCCTCTCCACCGAGCCCACGGACGGGGGCATCTACCGGGGTCACCGGGGCCGCATGGAGATCCGGGTGGACGTGAAGGGGGTCTCCTGCCACGGCTCCGCCCCGGAGCGGGGGGACAACGCCATCTACAAGATGGCGGACATTGTCCAGCAGGTGCGGGAACTCAACGACAACGCCGGGGAGGACCCCGGGATCCGGGGCCTGGTGCGGATGCTCAGCCCGGAGGACAACCCGGAGCACTATGAGGATGCCCGCTTTCTGGGCCGGGGCACCTGCACGGTGTCCCAGATCTTCTACACCTCTCCCAGCCGCTGCGCCGTGGCGGACTCCTGCTCCA
>CAYXVN010000030.1:0-13626 GCA_964468565.1 uncultured Oscillospiraceae bacterium
TGGGTTCCTGCCCTCTGATGACCCTGACCGCCCCTGAAAACACCACGCTGCTGCGTCCTCCCGGGACGCAGCAGCGTGTCTTCGTCAGCTCATCCGCCCGTTTTCCACCGAGCAGACCCGATCCGCCAGGCGCATGGTGGACATGCGGTGGGAGACCAGCACCACGGTTTTCCCCTCCCGCTCCTGGTGGAGGGACTTCAGGATGACTGCCTCATTAAGGCTGTCCAGATTGCTGGTGGGCTCATCCAGCAGCATCAGGGGGGCATCGTGGAGAAAGGCCCGGGCCAGACCCAGCCGCTGCCGCTCTCCCCCGGAAAGGGTGTCCCCAAGTTCCCCCACCGGAGTATCATATCCCCGGGGCAGGGTGAGGATGAAATCGTGAACCGAAGCCTTCCGGCAGGCCTCCTCAATCTCCTCCCGGGTGGCATCCAGGCGGGCGATGCGCACATTGCTGAGGATGCTGTCCCGGAACAGATGGGTCTCCTGTGTGACAAAACTCTCCATATTCCGCAGGTCTGCGGTATTCACCTGACGGATCTCCTTCCCGGAGATGCGCACCTCACCCTGCTTCACATCCCAGAAGCGCATCAGCAGCTTCAGCAGGGTGGATTTTCCGCTGCCGCTGCGGCCCGTAATGCCCATCACGGTTCCCTTGGGAAGGACAAACGACACGTCCTCCAGAACCGGCTCCTCTTCATAGGCAAAGGAGACGTCCCGTACCTCCGCCCCGGAGAAGGCTGTCTCCGGCTGGCCGCTCTGCTCCTCCACCACCGGGGTGTCCTCCAGAATGTCCAGCACCCGGTTGCCGGCGGCGAAGGTATTCTGCAGCGTACTGCCAAGCCCCGCCAGGGCGGCACAGGGACCGAAGGAGGAGAACAGGGCAATGGTGGGAATCAGGACGCCCGTAAAGTCCACCTCCCCCTGCAGACACAGCCAGGAACTGAGAGTCAGCATGGCAAGATCAAAAAACAGCATGGCGGTACCGGTGATGGCACTGTTGCGCCCCGCCGACCGCTTCATTCTCTCTTCCACGGCGGACAGTTCCTTCGTCCGCCGGTTCATTTCCTCCAGTCGGGCCTGACCCTGGCCATACTGCTGGATCTCCGGCAGTCCCCGCAGACTGTCCAGGACGAAGGAGGAGAGTTCGCCGGACTGGTCCCGGAATCTCTGTCCTGTGTCGCCGCTGAAGTGGGAGACCAGGAAGGGAAGAAGCATCCCTACGGTCAGGTAGGCCACCAGACCCAGAAGGCCCAGAAGGGGGTGGAATCCGGCCAGGAAAAGGCAGAGAATCGTACAAAAGAGCAGGGCAATGGCTACCGGAGAGATGGTGTGGGCGTAGAAGACCTCCAGAAGTTCCACATCCGCCGTGATCACAGCGATGAGATCGCCCCGGTCCCGCCCCTCCAGCCTGGCAGGACACAGCTTCCGCAGGGCACCAAAGACCCTGTCCCGGATCAGGGCCAGGAGCCGGAAGGCGATGTAATGGTTGCAGGCCTGTTCCGCATAGCGGAGAATGCCCCGCACCAGGGCCATGACCAGCACAGCCCCGAACAGCCAGCCCAGGGAGAGCGGCGCCGGCAGTCCAAGCACACGCAGTACCGCCCAGCCCCCCGAGATGGTGATGAAGGTGGCACAGAGATTGCCGATAAGACCCATGACAATGGCCAGAATCATGTAGAGCGTCAGAGGGCGCACCAGCCCGATCAGCTTTGCCATTACAGTCAGTCCACTTCTTCGTTTCATGCCGGCACCCTGTCCTTTCCGAAATTCTCCAGCTCCTGCTGGGCCGCCCACAGCTTTGCATACTGTCCCGGCCGGGCAAGAAGCTCCTGGTGGTTCCCCTGCTGGGTAAGCCGTCCATGCTCCAGCACATAGATCTTATCCGCAGTTGCCACATTGGCAAGGCGGTGGGAGATCAGAAGCACCGTCTTCTCCTTTGCCAGGGCGTGGATCTCCGCCAGGATGTCATTTTCGCTCTCCACATCGATGTTGGACGTTGCCTCATCGAAGATGTACATGGGTGTGTCGTGGAGCAGGGCCCGGGCCAGAGCCAGCCGCTGACACTGGCCGCCGGAGAGGTTGGAACCCCGCTCCATAACCATGGTGTCCAGCCCCTGCTCCGTCCGCAGGAAGGGGGCCAGCCTGGTCCGCTCCAGCACCGCCCACATCTGCTCCTCGGAGGCACCCGGTGCTCCCATGAGCAGGTTGTCCCGCACAGTCCCCTTAAAGAGATAGCTCTGAGAGCCCACGCAGGTGATGCTGTCCAGAAGGCTGTCCTCCCGGATCTCCCTCAGCTCCGTGCCTCCCAGGGTCACGGAACCTGTGTAGCCCCGGCAGCGGCCCATAAGAATGGAGGCCAGGGTGGACTTTCCGCTGCCGCTCTCACCGGCAATGGCGGTGAAGCCGCCCCGGGGAATCTCCAGAGACACATCCTGCAGCACCTCCCGCCCCTCTTCGTAGGCAAACCGGAGTCCCTGGATGCGGATGGAGCCCTCCTGCGGAACCGATTCTGTTTTCTCCTCCGGCTCCGGCAGGTCCAGCAGAGCAAAGATACGGTCACTGGCCGCCATGCCGTTCATGGCCACATGGAAGAAGGAACCCAGCTGCCGCATGGGGAGAAAGAAGTCCGCCGCCAGAAGAATGATGAGCAGAGCCCCTGCCGCATCCACCCGGCCGGAGCGCAGTCCGGTCGCGGCAAGAATCACCCCCAGGGCAGCTCCCCCGTAGGCAATCAGATCCATGATGGTGATGGAGTTCAGCTGCATGGTCAGCACCTTCATGGTGATCTTACGAAAGCGCTCCGCCTGTTCGTTCATCTCCCGGTGCTTGAACCCGTCCGCCTGGTAGATTTTCAGCGTGGTCAGTCCCTGAAGATTCTCCAGAAAGGTATCGCCCAGAGCCGTGTACTCTCCCCAGTACTTCCCCAGCAGCTTTTTCGCCCAGGTCTGTACTGCGGCAATGGAAACCGGGATCAGAGGGACGCACAGCAGCAGCACCAGGGCAGAGGGGAGAGAGATGAAGCTCACAAAGACGAACAGGGTCAGAGGAGCCAGCATGGCGTAGAAAAACTGAGGCAGATAGGACCCGAAGTAGGTCTCCAGCTGCTCCACCCCTTCCACCGCCATCTGCACCACGGCGGAAGTCTGCACCTGCTCCCGGTAGGCCGACCCCAGACGCAGCAGCTTTTCGTATATCTGCGCCCGGAGTACCTGCTTTACCGTCCGGGAGGACAGGAAACTCATGCGATTGGCCCCGATGGTGCAGCCAAACCGCACCACCGCGGCTGCCGCCGCAATACCAAGGGTCCGGTACAGGTCCGCCATTCCCGCCTCACCCAGGTACATGCTCTGCAGGAATCGGGCCAGCGCCGTCATCAGAACAATATTTCCCATGAGGGACAGCCACTGCAGGGCCACATTCCCCCAGATGTACCGCATGCTGCCCGGCACCACGCCGATCAGCCGCCTGTTTATCATCATGCAAGTTCCCTCCCGCTATCCATGATTTCCATGGTATACCTGGTTAGCCATGTCTAACCAATTGATATAATCCGTTTCGCGACAAGACAGGATAGCATACTCTGCCCGCCCCTGTCAAGCCCCCGCCCAACTTCTCCGCAGCTGTGTCCCCCCGGAATCATCCGGCTCCCGGGTCTCCCCTCGTCTCCTGACTGTATCCCCAAAGCACTGCCTCTGCCGGGATCTCCATCCCGGAGATCCGGCCGGACATGGGGAAATGCCCTCCGTGCAGCCCGGTGGCCCTCCGGAAACCCGACAGGGGGAGGTGTCTGCAGACACCTCCCCCTGCTCTGCGGATGAGAGTCCTTGCCGGCCCCGGGCGGTCAGCCCACCTGGTACAGTTCCAGAATGGCGCCGTCCTTCCAGACAAATGCCAGCCGGTCTCTCCCCTCCGGACCTGCTGCCATGGGACCGCAGATGACGCGGTCCGCATCGGCGATGTATTTCTCCAGGTCGTCCACCTGGTACGCCACGTGGGGGTTGCGGTGGATGTCCTCCGGGAAGGGGGTCCCCTCCTCGAACTTCAGATATTCGATTTTGTAGTCGTAGTCCTCCACGTTGCTGACCCAGAATTTGGCCTCCTCGTTGTAGGTCATGCCGGGCCTGCGATTGGTAATGGGGATTCCAATGTGCATGTACGTTGCTGACATCCTAGCGTCCTCCCTGTCTGCCTGACTGATTGCGAATTTCCTCGTACACCTCGTAGGCCTGATCTGCGGTATATTTCTCGTGGACCACTTTCCCGATGGCCGCCGCCATGCCCTGGGGACAGTCGGACTGGAAGATGTTGCGCCCCATATCCACGCCGTGGGCCCCCTGGTCGATGGCCTCCCAGGCCATCTGCAGAGCCTCCCGCTCCGGCAGTTTCTTTCCCCCCGCGATGACAATGGGCACCGGACAGGCGGCTGCCACCCGCTCAAATCCCTCACAGAAGTAGCTTTTCACTATATTGGCCCCGTTCTCCGCCAGGACCCTGGTTGCCAGCTGGAAGAAGCGCTCCGTACGGGCCATGTCCTTGCCCACCGCCACCACTCCCAGCACGGGAATCCCCAGGCGGGCACCGGCATCTGCGGTCCGGCAGAGGAGATCCAGCGACCGGGCCTCTCCGGCGGCCCCAATGAAGGTCTGCACCGCCACACAGTCCGCATTCATGCGGACGGCATTTTCCATGCTGCAGGCTATCCCCCCGCCGTTGGACATGTCATCGAAGAGAACGGTGGAGTCATAGGTGACCCGCACACACCGTGCCACCGCAGCGGCGGGAGGGATGCAGGAGCGCAGCGCCCCCCAGGTCCCCATCAGCACATCCACATGGGGAATCAGGGGCGGAATCACCAGATCCAGCCGTTCCAGCCCGGAAGTCGGCCCCATGATGTATCCGTGATCGAAGGCCAGCATGACCGTGTTGCCGGAGGAGGGGCGGAAGATCCGTGCCAGCCTGCTCTGCATGCCCCAGCCGCAGTGTGCGGCTCCCTTCACGTGGAACTCCTCCCGGGGAGGAGGTACTTCCAGGTGATAGTCCCGGGCTGCCCGGTTTCCCATGTTGTCCGCCATGAGCCAGGCCCTCCTCAGACCTTGGTGAAATAGGGCGTACGGCAGGGGGCGTTCCAGAGACGCAGCAGTTCATCGTCCATCCGGGCCATGAACATCTGGAATCCGGCCTGCTCCTGGACGGTGAGCATCTCTCCCACGAAGTTGGCCACCACTTCGATTCCCTGCTCCTTCAGTACCTGCTCTGCCTTGCGGTAGATGATCAGCTGCTCCATCAGGGTGGTGGCGCCGGAGCCGTTGATGATGAGCAGCACCTTCTCGCCGCTGTGCAGTCCGATGTCCTTGACCAGCGCATTCACCATGATTTCCGCCGTCTCATCCGCTGTCTTCATGGGCTGACGGCCGCCGCCGCCCTCGCCGTGCTGCCCCATGCCGATCTCCATATCGTCCTCACCAAGATCTGCCAGAGCCGCTCCGGTGGAGGGATGGGTGGCGCCCCGGACGGCTACTGCCAGCGTTGCCATGTTATCCGCAAAGCGCTGGGCCACTGCCGCCACCTCTTCCAGGCTTCTGCCTTCGGCAGCCGCAGCACCGGCGATTTTGTAGGTGGGAATGCAGCCCACCAGGCCCCGCCGGTCATCCGCGTTCTCCCTGGGGGCGTTGGAGACGTCCTCCTGGGTCACCAGCTTCACCACATTCAGACCCAGCTTCCTGCACTGCTTCATGGTCAGGTTTCCGGTGAGCATATCGCCTGCGTGGTTGAGCACGATGTACAGCACGCCCTTGCCCCGATCCGCCAGGCGGATGGCATCCACACAGGCCTGGGGTCCGGGGGCGGCAAACACATCGCCCACCACGGAGATGTCCACCATGCCCTCCCCTACGAAACCGGAGATGGCAGGTTCATGGCCGGACCCTCCCTGGGTGACAATGGTCACCCGGTCGGCATGCTCCAGCGCCCTGCTGATGATCATGTTGTTGTCGCCCCGGTACAGAATGTCCCGGTTGGCGGCTGCCAGGCCGTCCAGACACTCATCCGTCAGGTTCTCCGGCGCATTGATGAACTTCTTCATTTTCATGCTAATTTCCCCCTTCTTGGCTGATACGGTTCCAGCCGTCCGCCATCCCCCGGAAGAAGAGCGCGGTGGAAACCGCTCCCGCATCCGGAGTCCCTATGGTCTTCTCCTTGTAGCTGCGTGCCCTGCCGAACCGGGATGGAAAGCCCTCACTGGCTTTTGCTCCCGCTTCTGCCGCTGCGGCGGCAGCTTCCAGAATCTCTCCCGCCTCTCCTGCTGTCCGGGACGCCGCCTCCACGGCAGGGATGAGGGCATCCATCATGGTCTTATCCCCCACCTTTGCCTTCGTCACGTCCTGCATCTCCCGCAGACAGCCGGTGAACATGCGCCGGATTCCGTCGGCATCCAGTTCGTTCTCCTCCTCACCCAGGCTGGCTCCCAGTCCGCTGATCAGGGTGCCGTACAGCGGTCCGGCAGATCCGCCCCGCACTTCCATCACAGCTGTTCCCAGATCGTCCAGAAAGGTCTGAATGGAGCGCTCTCCCCAGGAGGGAATCTCCTCCCGGATCAGCCTGGCGATTTTGCTCATCGTGATGCCGTGATCACCGTCTCCGAAGCGGGAGTCGATCTCGCTGAGACGGTCTGCATGTTCCAGCAGCAGTCCGGCAGCCCCATCCAGCATGGCGGCTACGCCGGCGCGGTCAGGTAACATACGTGCATCTCCTCCTCTCAGGTGCTGTCAAAGGTAACTCACCTGAACCAATATTACCCGATCATGTAACCGATGTCAACCCTTATCTGGAATTTTGTTCTGCTATTTCCTGCGATCCCCCAGGAATTTCCCATGGCAGACAGGAAAAATCCCCTCCAAGGGCACCCTGCGTCCTCAGAGGGGTTACATATGTTACAATTACTGGGGATCTTCCAGCATCTCGCGGACCAGTGCGGCCCGGGCCACGATGTGGGTGAAACAGCCGGTACGCAGCGCACCCCGCAGGGCCCTGACGCTGGTGTTGGCGGAACAGACCCCCACAATGCTGGGACACCGGCGCAGAAGGTCCACCGGAATCTGGATGGCAAAGTCCTGTTCCGACTGCAGCACCGTTCCCTCCTCATTAAAATAATAAACCAGCATCCTCCCGCATGCCCGTTGCTGATGGAGAAGGGGGCCATAGCGGGCTACGGAGGCAAAATCCGGCGTGGAAGGGAAGTTTCCGATGTTCACCAGCGCCGTATCCATCCGCTCCCACTGCCGGCAGATCTGCCGGTACACTTCCGTGGAGCAGAGAATCTCCTTCTCCTCCAGGCTCTCGGGAAGAGCCGGAAGGTAGAGAAAATGGGGCTCCGCCCCCAGGTGCTGGGCCAGCAGCCGCACATTCTCGTTGGACTGGTAGTGCCGGATGGGCACACCGGCATTGCCCACCAGGGGACAGACATCCGTAATCTGGCTCTCCGGGAGAGGATTCTCCTCCAGCCAGGATACCAGCTGCCCGATGAAGTGCCCCCAGCCCACCCCAAGGCAGCGGGTCTTCAGCTGCTCCAGCAGAGAGACCGCCCCTTCGGCCAGAATCCGGTTGGACTGGTAGTCGTCCGTTCCATCCCGGGTCAGCAGTCCGCCCCGCACGGACGTTCTGCGGCACAGACGCTCCAGCAGCCGGCTCTCTTCCGAGCCCGGCTCGTGGACCGTAATCTCCACAATGCCCAGATCCCGGGCCTCTGCCAGCATACGGCTGATCAGCGGCCGTGACACCCCCAGTTCCGAGGCAATCTCACTCTGCTTTCTGTTGTCCAGATAGTACCGTCTGGCCACCTGCGCCAGCCTTTTCTGCTTCTCCTGGCTGATTTCCATCCCGTCGCCTTCTTTTCAGCCCCCGCTGCACACCATTCTACCACAAAATTCCCCCCTGGGAAAGCGGTTCCCCGGGAATTTCCACTCTGCCCGGACGGCGTTCCCAGGGCAGGATGCTCCCCCGACAGAACGCAGCTTTCCCTCCGGGACCCTCCTCCGGTTTCTCCAGGCCCTCTCTTCTGCAGCAAAACCCCCAGGGCTCAGGGCCCTCTTTTCCGGGGTTTCTCCTGAATTTGTTATATATGCCCATTTTGGGCTTTAATCAGCCTGAAATCTTGTTGGTTTTTTCAGCAGCTATTGGGAATTTTTTCTCGAAAAGGATTTGACAAACGGTTACAGCGATGTTACAATTATGACGATAAGATTACAAAGCAAAGACTGAGACGAAATCTTCCCGCCCGCTTCCGGGGACCGGTTCGAACCGTCTCTTCTGTCATACAAAACAGACTGCCAGAGAGGAGATCTTCTGATGATAATCCGCAAAGCTGCCGTCCGGCTCACAGCCGTCGCCCTGTCCGTTGTCACCGTCGTCACCCCCGCCCTTGCCGCCAGCGGCACCGTCAATGCCGGCGGGTCCGTTCTCAACGTACGCTCCCAGGGAACCACCAGTTCCAGCGTCATCACCAAGCTGAGTTCCGGCAAACAGGTGGAGCTGCTGGGCAAAACCGAGAACAACTGGTATAAGATCCAGGTTGACGGCATTACCGGCTTCGTATCCGGTGACTATCTGGAGGTGGCCGCAGCGGACGCGGCAGCTCTGCCCACCGTTCAGAACCCCTTCTATGTCTCCGTTACCGCCTCTTCCCTCAACGTCCGCTCCGGCCCCGGCACCGATACCAGCAAGGTGGGCAGCCTCAAGAAGGGCACCGTGGTGAAGGTTCTGGAGACCGTAAACGGCTGGTATCGCCTGGACAACGGCTACATCAGCTCCCAGTACGCCGTCAAGTGTGGGGACCCTGCGGTCAGCACCATCTCCGCCGCCACCAGTTCCTCCAGTTCCTCCGCCCTCGGTCAGCAGATCGCTGACCTGGCCAAGAAGTACGTGGGCTATCCCTATGTCCACGGCGGCAGCAGCCCCAAGGGCTTTGACTGTTCCGGTTTCACCTCCTACATCTACCGTCAGTTCGGCATCAACATCGCCCGCACTGTCAAGGGCCAGCTCAACAATGGCCGCAAGGTCTCCCGCAGCGAGGTGAAGCCCGGCGACATCCTGATCTATGACACCCACGGCAAGGGGGCCAGCCACGCCTGCCTGTACATCGGCAACGGCAACTTCGTCCACGCCTCCACCCCAAAGAGCGGTGTGAAGATCAACAACATGAACCAGAACTACTACAAAAACCGTCTGGTGGCCTGTGTCCGCATTGTGAACTGACCTGCCGCCTGCCACAGATGCCTGTTTCGCCGCCCCGGCTGCCGGGGCGGCGTTTTTCGCTTTTCCGGCCCTCAGACAGAGACCGGAAGCTCAGCTGTCCAGCACGCCGTTCAGAAAGGCAATCAGTCCATCCTCCACTTCGTCCCGCAGCTCCGGCTCGTTGTGAATCTCGTGCCGATATCCCGAGTAGGCACGCACGCTCACCCGGTTCCCCGAACGGGCCAGCAGATTCGCCACATGGTACAGTCCCTCTCCATAGTTCCCGCAGGGATCCTGATCTCCCGAAATCAGATAGACGGGAATGGAAGAGGGCACCTTCCGGGCCCACTCCTCGTTCTCGACAAAGTGGTACAGCTGCACAAAGTCCCAGGGGAGTTCCAGCGTGGTATCAAAGGTATTGAAGGGGTCCCCGGCGTGGTCTGCCACCACGTCCGGATTGCAGGCAATCCAGTCGGAGGGACCGTTGGGATTATCAATGCGGTCGGTCATGCCGGAGAAGATTCTCCCGAACCACTCGCCTGCCGGCTGATAGGGATCCGCCTTCACCGCTGCGGCAAGTTCCCCGTTCCCGTAGGCCTCCTCGCAGCCCCTCCACTGGGAACACAGGCCGCAGAGCATCAGGGCCCGGATGTCCTCCCCGTAGAGGGCGGCGTAGCCCCGGGCCAGCATGGAACCCCAGCTGTGTCCGAACATGGTGTAGGGAATGTCCGGGTATTCCCTCACTGCAAGGTCATGCAGGGACTTTTCGTCCTTCAGATAGGTCATAAATCCCCCGGAGTGGGGATCACCCAGGGACCCATTGTGCACACCCGTCTTTCCGTGCCCCAGATGGTCATCCGCGTAGACCACAAAGCCCGCCGCCTGGAATTTCCCGATCATGTGCAGATAGCGCCGCGAGTGTTCCCCATAGCCGTGCACCAGCTGGATGATCCCTCTGGGCCTGCCCAAGGGGCTGTAGGACCAGGCGCAGATGGTATCCCGCCCGTTGGCGGAGGGGAAGCTGATTTCGTGGATGGACATGCGAAAAACCTCCTTTTCTTCTCTCCGGAGGCAAAATCCCCGCCCACGGTTCTCCAACCGGGGCATTTTCCCTCCTTGACTCCATCATAGCACAGAATGCTCCGCCGGGCAAACCTGGAACGTCTGTCTGGGGGAGGACAGTTCTCTGCACCGGGCCGGTCTGACTCTCCTGTCTCCCTGTCCGGACACCTGGGATCCCGCTCTTCTCCGGACATGCCTGCTGCCGCCTGGAAAGGCAGACTCTGACACCCCCCGGCAGGAGATCTGCCCCTCCCTCTGCCAGGGAGAACCTGGAGAGACGGATCCTGCCGGCATGTTCCGCTGCATTGGCTTTCCCGGCGCAGTGAGGACCAGGGATCCCACCGTCCGGGCCGTATCGCGCTGCCCGGTCCTTTCTCTCACCCGCCGGAACCGCTGTCTCTGAACCGTCCCGATCCCCGTGGCGTAGCAGTTCCAGCTGGGGCACACACTGCGGACCCCGGAAGACCAGCACAGCTTTCCGGAGATCACCCTGCCCTCCGGGGGGATGTGCACAATCCAAGTGCACCCGGGGACGCCCCTCCCCCGGCAGCCCTATCTCCCGCTCCCTTCTGGGGTCGCCGGACTCTCTCCTCCCCGCACATACACGCATTGCTGCTCAGTTCTGCCCGGGCACAGTGCCAGCACGCTCTGGGGGATTTCACACCAGCTCCTGTCTTCCCATTTGAGTGTCCGGGCCCATCGGAGGGGAACAGGATCCCCACATCTTCAGCAGGGAATCTCTCCTGGATGCACCATTCTCCTGCCCCGGCAAGGATGCACAGACAGTCACCCTGTCAGGGTCCGCCGGCCTCTCTTCAGGACCTCAGGCATAGCTCTGTCTTCGGAGCACCGGATTCTCCTCCCCTGAAATCTCCGGCAGATCCGTTCCCCCCGGCAAATCTCCCGGGGACAGATAGCCCGGATGTGCCCGCATTCACTGCCTGCAATCCCCCTTCTCCGCAACAGTCACAACCAGGGGATCTCAACGACCTCCAGCACCCTTCGCCACTTCCGGACAGGGAACCTGCCCCGCTTCTGGAGTCACTTCGTTCTGGCCCGGGAACTGTCACTCACATTTCCCTCTGAAACCTTACGGCGGACAGGGATATTTCCCCGGGATTCCAACTTTCCGGACAGAGCGCTCATGAGACGCTGTGGAAAAAACGGTGGAAGTTGTGGATTTCCGCCTCTGTCCTGGCGGGACTCATGAGTGTCTGCGCCGGGGGTGAATGCACTGCGGTGCACGCTGCCTCTCCGGGACAGACCCCTTCCTGCCGGTCTCACAAAACCCCGGCTTCCCATGCTGATGCATGTGCCAATAAGTGGATTGATTCCCCCCGGAATCTGCCTGATCCGCTCCTCCCACCTGACTGAGCCGCCCGTCCGGCTCCATTCGTCACCCGGATTGCAGGGAGCAGAAACCTCCCCCTGTCCCTTCAGATCCTGTCCCCCCTCCAGGAACCGCCCTCTGCCGGGAAGCCTCTTGCCATTTCCCGGTGACATGCTGTATTATTAATGTGAGAACCGTCTCCGCACCAGGCCTGCCCCCATGCTGAGAGAGTGGAATGGTTCCGGGACCGGGAGAACCGCATTGCCCCCTACAGCAGCTTCACCATCCGGTCATACAGAAGGACGAACCCTCCCTCCAGCCTCCGGTTGTCGTGGTAGTGCCCGAACAGCCAGCTGCGAAAGCGGGTGGTGCGGCGGACCTCCTCCAGAAAATCGGTGAGCTGATCCTGAAAGTACCCCCGCCCCATCTGAACCTGCACGCTGGTGGGGGCACAGTGGGTCACAATGTAGTCCACCTGATGGTTCACCCGCTCCAGCGTGCGGCGGGCCTCGGCGTACTCCGCCTCATCCGGCAGTTCCCGGGCCCACCAGGAGAGGTGGTTAACCCGGAATCTGCCGTGGTGCCAGCGCATCCAGTTCAGCTGACTGTGGTAGTCCGGATCCGCCGGATCCAGGATGCCGTCCGGAGCATCGTGGCTGCTGGCCCCGCCCATGGTGAAGAAGGTACATCCCTCCAGTTCAAACACCTGGCCCCGGCACAGGTGGATCACATGGGGACGGATCTTCTGTACCTTCCCCCCGTGCCATTCCTCCAGGGGGTATTGGCTCAGCAGATCGTAGTTTTCGTGGTTGCCGCTGACAAAGAGCACCGTGAAGGGCAGCTGCTCCAGCCAGTCCAGACTGCGGCCCTCCTTTTTTCCTCCGTCCCAGATTCCGCCGAAGTCTCCGCAGATGATCACGAAGTCCTCTTTTGTCATATCGGCACGTTCCGGAAAATTCCTTCCGGCAAAACGGCGAAAATCGCCATGGGTGTCCCCGGTGGCGTAGACCATGTCCAATTCCTCCTCTGCGTCCGTTCTTCCCCCATTGTACTCCCTCCGGAGCGGAAGGGAAAGAACCCCGTTTCCATCCGATCTGCAAACACCGGCCACCGCCGGAGAAAGGAGTGTCCGCCATGATCCGACACATGGTCTTTGATATGGGAAACGTGCTGCTGCGCTTCTCTCCCCGGGACCTGGCCCTCCGGGAGGGCGTCCGCCCCCAGTGGGTGGAAGCCTTTGTGCGGGAGGTCTTCGGCAATGTGGAATGGGTCCGCCTGGACCGGGGCACCATCACCCACGAGGAGGCCGCCGCTTCCGTCTGTGCCCGCCTGCCGGAGGTGCTCCACGGTCCGGCCCGCAGACTCATCTTCGGCTGGTGGCACACTCCCTTCGACATCATCCCCGGCATGGAGGACCTGATCCGGGAACTGAAGCACATGGGCTACGGCATCTGGCTTCTGTCCAACGCCAGCAGCAATCTCCATTTTTATTTTGAGCGTCTGCCCGCCTGGGACTGCTTCGATGGCCTTCTGGTCTCCGCAGACTGGAAGATGCTGAAACCTCACCGGGATATCTACGAAACCTTTTTCCGGGAACATCATCTGGACCCGGCCACCTGCCTGTTCATCGATGACTCCCCCGTGAACGTGGAGGGTGCCGCCCAGACCGGCATGGAGGGCATCGTCTTTCTGGACAGCGCAGACCGGCTGCGCCGGGATCTGGCCGCCCGGGGCATTCCGGTGAGGCAGCCTCCGTCCCCCGGGACCGCATCGGCCTGGGACTTTCCCCTGTAGGGACTCCGGGGCACCGGCGTCACCTGGGGGAACCGCTCCATCTCCCCTGCGGATGCGACATCCGGACGGGGAAAAGGCGCTCCGGCAGAGGGAGGATCCTCTCCATCTGCCGCAGCGCCTTTCTCTCAGACAGGCCGTTTCACCCTGTTGTTTTCTCCACATCCTCCACCCGGGGGATGCTCCCGGGGCGGCTCTCCACCCTGCAGTCCGGA